>NZ_JBEXQG010000126.1:0-12777 GCF_040612485.1 Streptomyces sp. NPDC006385 | reverse complement strand
ACCCCGCCAACCACATCCTCGGCCTGCGCCTGAACGTGTGGACCAGCCTGCTGCTGTTCACCGCCGCGGTCGCCTTCCTCTGGCTGCGCCGCCCCTCGCGCCGTGCCGCGCTGAGCATGACGTCCGAGCAGACCGCCGAGCCCGCCACGGCCGCTCCCCAACCCCGGTCGCCGAGCAGGACAGGCCCGCGACCATCGGCTCACCGAAGCGGGCGCCCGAGCCGGCAGCAGACGACGACACGGCAGACGCTCGTCCCGACGAGCCCTCCACCGCGCCCCGGAGAACGCAATGAGCCGAGAACCACACCGCTTGCGGGGCCTGAGAAGTACCCGGTCGACACGTGACAACGTCCTGCTCTACACGCTGCTCCCGCTCGGGCTGCTGCTGGTGGCCATCGGCCTGCTCGGTGCCGCCACCGGCTTCACCGTGGTGCCGTTCGATCCGCACCACATCGGCACCCAGATCGCCGGCCTGCTGATCGCCTTCATCGGCCTTCGCCACTGGAAATAGCCCGCGGAGCCAGAGAGAACGCACATCGGCGGCCCACCGCATGCTCATCGCTTCTTCACAGCCTCCTCCTATTCTGCGGCATGCATCACCTTTCATGCCAAACCACATGAAATGGCGACCTACTCGGAGGAATCACATGTGCCTGAACAAAAAGGTCCTCGCCGGACTCGGCATCGTCGCCGTCGGCGTGCTCCTGCTCAAGCCCGCATGGATCGCGGCGGCACTGCCTCTGCTGATCCTCGCCATCTGCCCGCTGAGCATGATCTTCATGATGCGCGGCCAGGGCAAGACGGGCGCGCAGGGCTCCTCCTGCTCCACCGGCGCAGCCACGAAGAAGACCAGCGCCTCCGCGACCAGCGAGACCGACCAGCAGATCACCGCTCTCCAGGCCGAGCTGCGCTCCTTGAAGGCGGCACAGGCCGCACAGGCGGAGCGCGAGGCGGCCACCACCCAGGAGCCCCCGGCCGAGAAGCACCTGTGACCGTGCGCCTGTTCGTCCTGCGAAGCGCGCCTGCGCGCGCCGGGCGAATGAGGCCGCGCGGTTGCTCGTGGCGGTCACGAGGAAGGTGAAAATGATCGGGGGCCGGGCATGGATGGCAGATCCGACCGGGGAGCAGCGGGTGGCTGCGGGTCCGTGCGCGAGGACCTGGGCGCCAATGTCATCGGCGCCCTGGAACCGGAGGAGAACGAACAGATAGGCGCCCACCTCGCCATCTGCCCCGGCTGCCGCGCCGAGCACGATGAACTCGCGAAGGTGGCCCGGCTTCTCTCTGAGCTCCTGCCCGTCACCCGCGTCGACCGGCATCCCGGGTGGCCGAGCCGGGCGCCGTCATCGCGGAAGCCACCACAGCCATGACGACAACCTGACCGCCGGTTCCTCGATGTCATCAGCGCGATGTGCGGCTATCCGTGCCGATACCGCCCGGATCGCCTGCGGCTTCCTGAACGGACCACCGCTCGCGCCCTGCGCCACAGAGGTGGTCTTCGCGACATGGACGGACTCTGGCCGGCTCAGGACAGGAGACAGAGCCCCTGCATAGGTCCTTCATAGCGGCTTCACAACGTCGGCCTAGCGTCGCAGGCAGGGGCCGGCGCCCTCGTACCTGCCTTACTCCCGGCCGCTGACGGCCGGACCGCCCCACGCACCGAGGGAGGCGCGATGAACAACGAGTACGGCTACGGCCTGTGGGTCATGGTGGTCATCAACACGCTGCTGCTGGTGGTCTTCGCGGCGAGCTTCTTCCACCCGAAAACAGGCCGGGACTGGCGGGTTCTGGGCGGCTTCTCCGCCTTCGCGGTGGCCCTGTTCACCGAGATGTACGGCTTCCCGCTGACCGTCTACCTGCTCGCGGGACCGCTCGGGAACTGGTTCCCCAACCTCGGGTTCAGCCACGCCCAGGGCCACCTGTGGAACGACCTGATCGGCTGGAAGATCGACCCGCACATCAGCCCCTTCCACATCGCCGCCTACATCCTGATCATCGTCGGCTTCGTACTCATCAGCGCCGGATGGCGGCAGCTGCTCGCGGCCCAGAAAGCGGACCGTCTGGCCACCTCGGGTCCGTATCGGCGGCTGCGTCACCCGCAGTACACCGGATTCCTCGCCATCATGGTCGGGTTCCTGCTGATGTGGCCGACCCTGCCCACGCTGGTGATGTTCCCCGTGCTGGTCTGGGTATACCGGCGCCTGGCCCGGCGTGAGGAGGCCGAGGTCGCCGCCCGGTTCGGCGCCGCCTGGGAGGAATACGCGGCCACCACTCCCCGCTTCCTGCCCTCCCTGCGCCACCGGCCGGCCGAGACCGCGCGCACCGGCCCGGCCACGCAACACGGACCCGGTCGTGGCGTGACGAAGCAAGCCCCAGCGGCACGTTCGAAGGCGCGGTCGCGGGCCAACACCCGACAGGGCGTCGAACCGTCGCGGCGGTCTGCCGCTGTTTCGAAGGAGTAGATGATGTCCCAGACCATCCTGCTCATTCTGGTCCTCCTGGCCTGCCCGGTCGCCATGGTCCTGATGATGCGGTCCATGGGGCGCTACGCGAGCCAGAACCAGCCGCGAAAGCAGGCCGGCACTCGTACTGACCAGGGCGCCGAGGCCGAGGTCGTTCGCCTGCGGGCCGAAATCGACCAGCTCAAGGCCGCACAGCGCGACTCGGACACACAGCGCAAGCCGGCCCCACCGGGGGACCGTCCGTCCGGCCCCTGACGCACCGCTGATGATCCTCTTCACGTGTCCCTCGACGGCGCCTGAGCTCCGCCTACGGCGACGGCGGCGAGGTCCTTGCGCAGGCCGTTGGCGAAGGTAAGGCCGTTGACACGAAAGCCGCAGGCCACGCATCAGCCGTCAGCGAAAATCATGCGATACGCCATTCAGGTAGCCGCCCGCATCCGGCTCTTCCGATCTGTCGTTTGAGCAGGCGACACGTCCTGCGCTCGGCAGAGACGTCCCACTTGAAGGAAGACGGGGCTTCGAAGGATGACCGGACCTACCCAAAGGACTGTCCTGCTCACGGCCTGCGCGGGGGTCCTCGCGGCCGGCCTCACGTGCGTCGGCACCGGGATGGCTTCCGCCCGCACGGCGAATTGCCCGGACACAGTTCCTGCCAGCACCAGGAACGCCGAGAGAGGCAAGGCGGCTCCGGCGGCGGCCTCCGCGCGGCAGCAACCGAGGACGTGACCCCACGCGGCCCCCGCGCCGCAGGTGCCTCAGACCGTCGGCGCGTGTGCCGCCCACGCACCTGAATACCGACAACATGCCCACGGGCAACCTCCTGGTCATGGGCTACCGCGACGAAGGGTGGGTTCCACGGGGACCGGCGACATTGAAGAGGCGAACTCACCAGCACGAAGGCCGAGCCTTCGCATCACAGCGGACGGGCCCGGATGCCGGGCAGGAACCGGGCCCGTCCCGCACGAGTGCCGCCTTGGGGGCGTGCACGTGTCTCCCGGCTCAACGCATACGCGGCGGAGAGGTCACGCGCCCACCGCGGGCAGACGCCTACCGGCCCTCCAAGTCCGCAGCGGCGCGCTCGGCGGCCTCCTCCCAGGACAGCCTCCGTCTCCGGCCCCACCGGACCTCCGGCTCACGGGCCCGCCGGTCGACATCTTCCAAGTCGTCGGCGGCGCGTTCGGCCGCCTCGTCCAGAGGCCCCCTGTCGGCCTGCCACCGGCGCCGTGCCTGCCGCAGACGAGCGAAGGAACGGGTCAGCCGCCCTGGCTGGACATCGGAGTTCTGCTCATCACTCATCAAGCAAGATCATCCCATGGGTCCTCTTGCGCGGCCCCGGCCCCTGAATTGATCAGAGAGAGCTAGCCGGGTGCCGGCAGCTGTACGAGAACAAGGCGCTGCGTCGCGTCATGGCCGGCCGGACGGCGGCGGGCACCTTTGCGGAAGCGTGTCAGCTGTGACCAGCATGCCGTGGGAGGACGGCACGAGGGCGCAGAAGCGGCCCGCCCGGCCGACGGCGCAGCCGCCCGCGAGGCGGGAGTCTCACGTGGGCGAGGGCCACCACAGTGAGGTGGTGGACAAGGCGGCCAGCCCCATGGCGACGTAGGTCAGAAGGAGTCCTCGGCGCAGTCTTCGGTCGGCCTGCGACAGCATGTCTGCGTCGCCGGGAGGAACCCGCGACGGCGTGTTTTCACTCGGCACCGACCAGGCGGCGCGGCTGACGAGGTACGCCGCCCAGCAGACAACGACCACAGCCAGGAGAAACAGTGCTCCGGACATCCATTGCACTGCGAAGGGCGCAGAGGACTTCGTGCCGGACTTGAGCACTGCGAAGAGAGCCAGAGCAGCCAGCACGGCAAGCTGACCCTTCAGCCACCGTTGGGCCGATTGCCGCAGGCGCGCAAGCCGGTACCGCACCGGCTGGCGCTCGGCGGAGTGTCTGTCGTCGTTCATGGACGTCCGTCTCGAGGATCCTTCGTCAGCCGCCGATGCGGCGAGACGTGATGCACGAAGCGCAGCACCCGCGCCGAGCCGCGGCAAGGGAACACGCCGTCTGCGGCAGCATGAGAGGTCGCGTGGGCTCGAGAAGCTGCTGGCCGCTGGCCGCGTGGCAAGGAGAGTGGCCGGTCACAGGCCGGGGGCGCCCCAGAGGGGGAACCAGCGGGTCAGGTCCTGCTCGATGCGCAGGTCGTCCGCGAGGGTGGCCTTGACCTGGAGTTCGAGTGGGTTGTCGCGTTTCTCTCCGGGAAGGGGCGCAAAGGCGTAGAAGGTACCGCGCTTGTAGAGGTAGATCAGTGCGAGGGGGCGTAGTTCGGCATCGCGGAACGCGACCAGGGAGCAGAGCAGTTGCGGACCGAAGCCGCTGTCCTGCAGGGCGGTGTTCACCGCGTGCAGATCACCGACGAGGGCGGGCAGGTTGTCGGGGTTCCGGCGGATGAGCAGCCATGAGTAGCCGTAGTCGTCGCGGCTGGACTGCACCGGAGTGCCGCCCCGTTGGGTGTCCATGTCGAGCAGTGCGCGCACGTCCTGGTGGACTTGTGCGAAGGCGCCGCCTTCGATGCTGGAGAAGCACACGGAGCCGGCTCCGGTCGGGGTGAATCCCGTGGCCGCCTGGAGGGTGATCGCCGCCGAGGGCAGGCCGAAGAGCTGGTCGAGGTCGGGCTTGACTGGCTTGCTCCGCCCGAACAGGACATCCAGGAAGCCCATGGCTGTTCAGCTCCTTCCCGCCTCGTAGCCCGCCCGGACCGGTTCCGGCACAGCGCACCGGTCCGGGTCGCCGGGGCGGCAGGGGGCGGCGGTCATGACGACTCGCCAAGTTGTGCGGAGATCTCCGCGAGCGCTTCCAGGCGGCGTTCGAGACTGGGGTGGGTGGAGAACAGGTTGGCCACCGTGGTGCCGGGCCCGAGGGCGGGGGTGAAGAAGAAGGCGTTGAACGCCTGGGCGGTGCGCAGGTCCTGGGTGGGGATACGGGCCACGTCGCCGGTGACTTTGGTCAGGGCCGAGGCCAGGGCGGAGGGCCGCGCGGTGAGCATGGCGCCGGCCCGGTCGGCGGCCAGCTCGCGGTAGCGGGAGAGCGCCCGGATGAGCAGGAAGCTGATCGCGTAGACCAGGGCGGAGACGGCCATCACGAGAGCGAGCGCGACGGCGGTGTTCTGGTCGCGCTGGCGTCCGCCGAAGAGCTGGGAGTAGAAGGCGAAGCGGACGATAAGTCCGGCGATCACGCCCAGGAACGAGGCGATGGTGATCACGGCGACGTCGCGGTGCGCGACGTGGGACAGTTCGTGGGCGAGGACGCCTTCGAGTTCGGCGGGCTCCAGGCGGCGCTGCAGCCCGGTGGTGACGCAGACGACGGCGTGGTCGGCGTTGCGGCCGGTGGCGAACGCGTTGGGCATGTCCATCTGGGAGATGGCCACGCGGGGTTTGGGCATGTCCGCGGCGGCGCACAGCCGGTCGATGACGCCGTGCAGCTGAGGCGCTTCCTCACGGGTGACCAGACGGCCGCGCATGGCGTACAGGGCGATCCGGTCGGAGAACCAGTACTGCGCGCCCAGCAGCCCGGCGGCGATGACGACCACCAGGACGACGGACTTGAGCAGCACGATCAGCGCGGCGATGAACGCCACGTACAGCAGCCCGAGCAGGAACATCGTGACCAGCATCCGGGCCGTCAGTTGCCGGTCCGGCGCGAGGCGGCTGCGCATCGCCATCACCCCGGGATCAGGCCCTCGTCGGAGAGCAGGGCCCGTACCTGCGTGAGGCTGGTGTCCGCGTCGGGCAGCACCAGCTCGGACGGGGTGATCGTCTCGTCCGGCAGCGGTGTGCCGAGAGTGCGCACCCCATCGAGCAGGGCCGACAGGGCGGTGGTGAACGCCGTCTCGTCGCCCGCGTCGGCGGCCGACTGCAGGGCGGAGTCCAGCTCGTTGAGCCGGGCCAGGTGCTCTTCGGCGATCTCGTACTGGCCCTCGCCGAGAATCCGCATGATCATGATGTCGTCTCCTGGTCCGGCGGGCCCTGCCCGGCGCGTCCGCCTTCCACGGCCGGCGGGGGCTGGGCCTTCATCCGGGCCAGTTCCTTGTCCACGTCCTGGCCCGCGGTGACGCGCTCGAGTTCGGCCTGGATGTCGTCACGGCCGGCGGGGAGGGTGGCGTCCTCCAGCGCGCCGGAGGCGAGCAGTTCGTCCAGTGCGCCGGCGCGGGCCTGGAGCTGTTCGGTCTTGTCCTGGGCGCGCTGCATGGCCATGCCGACATCGCCCAGCTCTTCGCCGATGCCCGTGACGGCCTCGGTGATGCGGGTCTGGGCCTCTGCTGCGGTGTAGCGGGCCTTGATGGTCTCCTTGCTGGTGCGGAAGGTGTCCACCTTCGTCTGAAGGCGCTGCGAGGCGAGAGTGAGCTTCTCCTCCTCCGCCTGGAGGGTGGACTGCTGAGCCTGGAGGTCGGTGAGCTGGGTGGCCACCGCGGTGCGCCGGGTCAGGGCCTCGCGGGCGAGGTCCTCGCGTCCGGCGGCGAGCGCTTGCTGTGCCTGCCCCTCCAGCTTGCCGCTGGATTGCCGCAGTTGGTTGATCTGCAACTCGATGCGTTTGCGGCTGGTGGCCACGTCGGCCACGCCGCGCCGTACCTTCTGCAGCATCTCCTGCTGCTGGGCGTAGGAGTAGTCCAGGACCTCGCGCGGGTCCTCGGCCTTGTCCAGGGCCTTGTTCGCCTTCATCCGGAACAGGGTGGCTATGCGGTGAGTAATGCTGCTCATAACGGCCCGCCTCCTCTCGACGGTGGGGGAATCGGCCAGGCCAGTGCCCGCTGCCCGTCCAGGACTCGACCGCCTCCTGAAGAGGCGTGATGTCGATGCCGTGCTCGGTCAGCAGGGCGGGCCGGCCCACCAGCACCCGGCGCGCCCCGTCACCTCGGCGGTCACGCCGAGCTCGGTGAGCGAGGTTAACTCGCCGGCCTCCGGCGGCCAGGCCGCGGTCGTTCGCCGCGTTCACCACGGCCCGCGGGTGCTCGGAGGAGTGCTCCGCGGCCGCCGCGAGGCTCAGCAGCTCGTCCTCGCTGATGCGGTGGGCGTGGATGCCGCGGCCGGTGGGCTTGCCGAGGGTGAGGGTGCCGGTCTTGTCCAGCACCATAGTGCGGACCTGCCGCAGGGTCTGGAATGCCTCGCCGGTGCGCATCACGATGCCGTGGTCGGCGGCCTCTCCAGCGCCGTGGACGATCGCCAGCGGGGCGGCGATCCCGACCGCGTACGGGTATCCCATCACCAGCACCGTCAGGGCGGCGAAGATCGCCCGCCGTACATCGCCGTCCCCGGCAAGCGCGGTACCGGCCAGCCAGGCGAGAAGGGCGAGCGCGGAGGCGGCCAGCACCAGCGGGTGTAGACGCGCAACACGCGGTCGACCAGGTGCAGGATCCCGGGCTTCAAAGCGCGGGCGTCCTCCACATGCCGGACGATCTGGGACAGGAACGTCTCCTCGCCGACCCGGGTGACCTCGCCCAGCAGGGTTCCGGTGCCGTTCACCGACCCGCCGACCACCTCCTCGCCGGGGCCGCGGTCCACCGGTACCGGTTCGCCGGTCACCACTGAGAGGTCCAGCGCGGAGTACCCAGAAGACACGCGGCCATCAACGGGGACCCGCTCGCCGGGGCGGATGCGTACCAGGTCACCGATGGCGACCTGGTCCAGGTCGAGCTCGGTCTCGGCGCCGTCGCGGACGACACGGGCGGTGTCCGGGCGCAGGTCTAGGAGCTTCTTGACCGCCTGGCTGGAGCGGGTCTTGACCAGCAGCGACAGCCACTCGGAGAAGGTGTGGTAGGTGGTGATCAGCACGGTGACGGCGAAGAACGCCGCCGTCGGATAGTTGGGCAGCACTCCCGTCAGTCCGATCACACCGCTGGCGATACCCGGCTGCCGGCTGTTGTCGCGGAGAACGGGCTCAGCAGACCGCGCACCTAGCGCATCCGCCGCTGTGGCACGACGCGCGAGAACCGCCCGCCCGCGGGAAGAGCTCTTCACGTTCCGCCGCCCACAGCCCAGCTCCAAGATCCTCGTCCGTGTCGGAAGGAGCTCGGGCGGATCCGACGCGGGGTCGGGAACGCGCCCCATTCCTCGGCGGATCCTCCGCGGCCAGGCCGGGACGCGGGGCACAAGTACTATGAATCTTAGGTTTTCGCGGAGGGAGGTGGCCGGATGTGGGGCTTCGGGGAACTTGAGCAGGCGATCATGGATGTGATCTGGGCCTCGGACCAGCCGCCGACAGTACGTGAGGTGCTGGAGCGGCTGAACCGCGACCGGCCGCAGGCACTGGCGTACAACACGGTGCAGACGGTGACGGAGATCCTGCACCGCAAGGGCTGGCTGGAGCGGGCCAAGGACGGCCGCGCCTTCCGCTACAGGGCGACATCGAGCCGTGAGGAGTACGCGGCTTCCCGGATCGACCAGGTCTGGGCCACGGGCGCGGACCGCACCGCGACCCTGGTGCGGCTGTTCGAGGAGATGGACGAGGCCGAGCTCGCCGAGTTGCGGACCGCACTCACCGAACGCCAGGCGAAGGACCCCTCGTGAGGACCGCGCTACCGCTGGTCGGTCATGCCGCGCTGGGCGGTGCCGGCTCCGGTTCTGCTGGTGCGGGCCGAAGGCACCGAGCGGGCGCCGCGGCTCGGAATCCCGTCATGGCAGTACGCCACCGGTGGCTGGTCGGCGGGGCGCGGCCCGACCTTGGTGTGACGGTGCTGGAGGACGACTGCCCGGCGGCGTAGTGCCGACCCGGTTACGCAGCAGGATCGTGCCGGGCTCTGCACCCGGGATACAGCGGTGGGCGGGATCATCTCAAAGCGCGCCCTTGCGGGTGAGGTGGTTGAAGGCGAGCCAGCCCGGCAGGACCGGCAGCCACAGCGTCAGCAATCGGAACAGCAGCACCGCCGGGGCGGCGACCTCGCTGGGCAGGCCGACGGCGATCAGACCCACGGTCAGGGTCGCCTCCACGGCACCCACGCCGCCGGGGGTCGGGACCGCGGAGCCGAGCGCGTTGCCGGCGAGGAAGACGACGGCGACGCTGGCGATGCTGATCGAGGTGTCCTCGTTGCCGAAGGCGCGGATCGAGGCGTCCAGGCTCATCACGAAGCCGGCGGTCAGCAGCAGCATGCCGCCGATGCCGGTGACCAGCTTCTGCGGCCGCTGGAGCACGTCGAGCATGCGGGGCACGACACCGGCGAACAGCGACCTCACGCGCGTGGCGACGAATTTCCGCAGGAACGGCACCGAGGTCACCACGAGCACGAGCACCGCCACCGTCAGCAGACCGGCGATGACCGTGCGGGACGGCGACAGCGACGGGGTCTTCTCGATGCCGGTGAGATAGCCGAAGGCGAGCAGCATCAGGATGTGGGCGCCGAGCCCGAACAGCTGCGAGGCGCCGACGCTCGCCACGGCGAGCCCCGGTCGCACGCCCGCGCGTTGCAGGAAGCGCGTGTTGAGGGCGACGCCGCCCACCGCCGCCGGGGCGACGATCTTCACGAACGACCCGGCGACCTGCGCCGCCACGGTCCGCAGGAACGGCACCCGCTCGGGCACGAACCCCAGCAGCGCCATCGCCGCCGCGAAGTAGGTCCCTGCCGAGAACAGCGCGGCCGCGGCGACCCAGCCCCACTGGGCGTTGGCGATCAGCGGGCCGAACTCGATGTGGGTGAGCTGCGTCAGTAGGAAGTACGCGCCGATGGCGCCGGCGATGAAACTGATCAGCGTCCGCGGCCGCACCCGCTCCAGCCGGGCCGGCTCGACCGGGGCCTGCGGCCTGATCCGCAGCACCTCCTGTCGGATCTGCGTGAGCAGATCTTCCTCGCGGGCCTCCTCCAGGGCCTCGTCGAGGGCCCGCTTCTCCGCGCGCGCCTGCGCCCGGACGGACTTCTTGTCCGGCTTGTCAAGTACGGCCCGGGCGTCGTCCGGCGCTTCCTCAGGGCGGGCGTGCCGGGAGGCCGCCAGGACCGCCTCGCGCTCGCGCTGGGCGCGCTCCCGGGCGAGTCTGCGCAGCGTCGCGCGCGTGGAGCGGCTCAGCGCGATGGGCTGCAGCATCGGCAGACAGTCGGCCACGGCGTCGGGGCCGAGCACGCTCACCGCCGACGCCACCGCGCGCTCGGCGCCCACCCGCAGGCCGAGCGTCACCAGCAGCTGGGAGACGTCCATGCGCAGCAGCAGATTGTTGGCCGCGATCTCGCCGACGCGCAGATCGGTGAGGATCACCTTGCCGGAACGATCCACGAGAATCGCGTCACCCACCAGCCTGCGGTGCGCGATGCGGCGCGACTGCAACGCCCGCACCTGGTGCCAGGTGCCGTGCAGCAGCTCGTCGGTGATCTCCTCGTCCGGCAGCGAGTCCAGGGTGTATCCGCCGGTGTGCTCGTAGACCAGCATCACGGCGTCCGGGCCGAGCTCGGAGGTGGCGATCAGCTTGGGCGCGTTGGCGCCGGCCGCGATGGCCGCGTAGGCGAGCAGCGCCTCCTGCTCCAGGGCCTGACGCAACGACTGAAGGCTGCTGCGGGTGGCGAAGCCGCGCAGTGTGAGATTGCGCCACGCGCGGTAGAAGAAGCCCTGCGCCTGCTGCTCCCGGTCGACCACCGTCACATCCAGCGGCCGACCGTCCTCGAGGGTGACGAAGTAGCGCCGGCCGCGGTCGCCGGTGGTCTCCGCGGTGTCGGAGACCTCCTCACGGGCCGCGCTCACCGGGCGGAAGCCGACGTGCCTCAGGCCCGCCATCAGGGTCCGTCCGGTGGGACGGACGTTGGGCGAGCCGACCGCGTACAGCGTGCCGTAGGCGACGGTCCAGCCGATCAGCAGCGTCAGCACGATCGAGAACGGCGTCGTGTAGCCGGTGACCAGCATGGAGAAGGCGTACAGGACCAGAACCGCCCACAGGACCGCACGCCAGCGTGGCCGGCGGGACATGCCCACTGCGGTCATGTACGCGATGACCGGGGCGAGATACCCGTGCACCGGGTCGGTGAGGGAGCCGACGTCACCGGGCGAGGGCTGGGTCAGCGCGTCCCGGATGGACTCCGGGGCGGCCCGCGCGACCCACAGGTCGGTGGCGAGCGTCACCCCGTGCGCGAGGACCGCCGCGAGGACGCCGTCGGCGATGCGCAGCCCGTCCCGCTTGATCAGCCGCTCGATCGCGAAGGCGACCGGCACCAGCAGGATCGCGATGCTGGACACCAGCCCGGCCATCTTGCTGAACACATCGGGCGCCTGCCCGGTGCCCTTGTTGATGTCCTGCTCCAGGCCCGAGGTCGTTCCGTGCGCGAACGCGGCGATCGCGAGCAACAGCACGATGCCCAGCACACCCACCAGGAGCCGCATCAGGTCGGACGGACGGTGCACGCGCGCGGGGAGCAGTGGCTCGTCGCCCTCAACCTGGTCCTCGCTGACGTGGGCGTCGTCCGGGAAATCCCGACCCTCGGCCCCGGCCTCCTCCGTGGCATGCCGTTGCGTCCCCTTCAGGGGGTTTTCGGAGTCTTCGGGTTCCTTCAGAGCGCACTCGCCGGTGTTACCCGTGTCCGGGCGTGACGCGGAGGCGCCTGCCGCCCCATCTGGGTGCACGCCCTGCTGCTCCGTCGTCTCTTCTTGGTCTCGCATCACCGGTCACCGCCCGCGCGATGGTGGTATGCCGGAAGGCGGCCCGCCCTCAGGCACCGCTGAGATGTGATCGGCCGAGGCTCCGTGTACCCCTTCGACGCGGCGCACCGCGGTCGCCAGCCGCTGCTCGTCTCCAGCGCAGGTCGATGTGGCTGTCGAGGACGTCGGTGCTCTTCCCGAGGGAGCGGGCGATCGATTCGCTACCGTCTCGGGGAGGCAGACGCAAGCATGGCCCTCCAGCGCGGCGGCCGGAGGCCGGTATCTCGTCCTGGTGGGCCATCTGCCGGCGCAGGTCCTCGACCTGCTTACGCAGGGTGGCCGACTCCTGCTGACTGTCGGCGCCCGAGGCGATGGTCCTTGGGAAGGCGGTCGAGCAGTTCGCACATCGGGGACTCCTTGGCGAGGGAAGGGCAGTGCCGGTCAGCGGGCTGCGGTCAGGGCGCGTCGCAGGCGGCGTTCGGAGAGCCGGCCGTGGGCGAAGGGGCGGCCGTCGAGAAGGATGCCGGGGGCGAAGAGGACTCCTGCTGCGGCGCCGAGCCGCTGGCCCTCCTCGCTGGTGAGATCGATTTCGGTGACCGTGAGCGGATGGTCGGCGCCGACCTTGGCCAGGACCTGCTTGGCGTGCTCGCACAGGGTGCAGTCGGCCTGGGTGAGCAGCGTGATCTGCCGGGTACTCATGCCTGCCGCCCCGCCTTGAGGTCGGTCAGGAG
>NZ_JBEXQG010000125.1:0-13439 GCF_040612485.1 Streptomyces sp. NPDC006385 | reverse complement strand
GAAAGCCCGAGTACGCCCAGTACGAGGGCTTCCGGGCGGCACGCCGAGAGAGCGCACCGGACGCCGCGCGGCCGCCCTTCGGGCGACGACGCCACTTTCGCAACAGGCCCTAGGCCGGCGCCATGAGCAGTGGCCGTGCCCGCTCCCGCAGCTCGACGACCCTCGGCTCGTCGCCGTACGGCTCCAGGCGGTGCAGCAGGTCCTTCACGTACTCGGTGGTGCGCGCGGACGATATCCGCCCCGCGACCTCCACCGCCCGTACGCCCTGCTCGCACGCGGCATCGAGATTGCCCGACTCAAGCTCGGCGACCGCCGACACGACGAGCCGCAGCCCGTGCGAGCGCACGAACTCCTCCGTCGGCTTCGACAGCGCCTGCTCCGTGAAGCGGCGCACCTGGCGCGGTGCCTTGAGGTCGCGGTAGCACTCGGCGGCGTCCGCGGCGAAGCGGTCGTAGGAGTAGAAGCCGAGCCACGACGGGTCGTTGTCGCCCGCCCTGGACCGCTCCAGCCAGCCCTCCGCCGCCTTCAGCGCCGCCCCGGCGGCCTGCGCGTCGCCGGCGCGCGCGTGCGCGCGTGCCTCGACGAGCCGGAAGAAGCTCATGGTGCGGGCCGTGGCGAGGCCCCGGTTGCGTTCCAGCGCGGCCTGGGCGAGGTCGACGCCCTCGTCGCCGAAGCCCCGGTAGGTCGCCTGGAGTGACATCGACGCCAGGACGTACCCGCCGAGGGGTACGTCGGCTGCCGCGCGGGCGAGCCGCAGTGCCTGGATGTAGTACCGCTGAGCGGCCTCCTGTTGCCCGGTGTCGAAGGCCATCCACCCGGCCAGGCGCGTGAGTTCGGCGGAGGCGCCGAACAGGGCCCGGCCCACCTCGTCGGAGTACGAGCCGAGCAGCAGCGGTGCCGCCTCGACCCGTAAGCACTCGGGCACCATGGACGAACGCCAGTCGCCGCCTCCGTACTTGGAGTCCCAGCGCCTGGCGTCCTCGGCGGCCTCCCGCAGCTTCTGCACATCGCTGTGGCCGACTTTGAGCGGTGCGCCGGAGCTCTCGGACGGGCTCACCTCGCGCGCCACCGAACTGTCGGCCGGTGTTATCAGCCACCGTGAGGCAGGCGTTGCGTATGCGCTTACTGCGAAGGATCCGGCCAGCGACTGCCAGATGCCGCCGGAGCCGGCGCGGCGGCCGGCAAGGTCGAGACGGTACAGCTCCGTCGCCGACTTCACCGCCTGTCCGACGTCCCGGGGGAAGGCGAGGCCCACTTCGGGTGCGGGGTCCGCGTCCGCCAGGCCGATCTCGTGGAGCGGCACCGGGCGGCCCAGCTTCTGGCCGATGGCGGCGGCGATGAGGTGCGGCGCCGCACCCTGCGGCACCATGCCTTTCGACACCCAGCGCGCCACCGACGTCTTGTCGTAGCGAAGAGTCAGTCCCCGCTGAGCGCCAAGGTCGTTGACGCGTCGGGCGAGTCCTGCGTTGCTGATTCCCGCGAGGGCGAGAACGGCGCCGAGTTTTTCGTTCGGCCCGCGTTGCTCCCTGGACATGCGCCACCCCTCGACACAGACGGCTGCCGCGCTGGCATAACCACGCGGCATTCGTAAACCCAGCGTAGTTCGCCGCATCCCAAGCGTTAAGGGGCATTGTTCCGGATGGCGGGATTGTGGTCCGTACTCAAGTGCGCACCCGACACGCTCAGTTGTGGCGCGCTCCCGCTGTGTGGCCGTGCGCCTGTCCGTGCGCTCTTTCTCCGGCCATCGGGGGAGCGGTTCCATGGCTCGTGCGTGGGTCGGCCCGCTGTACTGGATCCAGTGGGCTGGGGGATTCCGCCGCCTACATCCCCGCGGGCGGCGGAACGGTCCGGGGGGCGTACTCCGTTCCCCGGACTGCGCGCGGCGGCGAGCACGGCGAGTAGTGCGCAGGACTTGCACGGAGCGTGCGCGAGCCTGTCCCCATGGCGCCGATTTGGCCGAAAATCGATCCCACCTCTCTGGGGTAATCACCGCTCCCACCATGGAACTTGAGGGCGCGAAGGGCGTTTTTGGGGAGCGTACCGGGGGCGCATTCACGTCGCCGATGTCGCGCGATCCCCTTGCCCCGCCCGGTAGTTCGAGCCGCATGCGATCTCCGCGGGGCGCCCGCGCGGGCGCAATTGGGGGAGTTCGAGCGGCTCCGTCGCCGCTCCGGCGCGCGTCCTTCATGGCAGCATGGTGACCGGTTCGTACGGTGCACTGGTTGTCCACAGCCTGTGGAGGCGTCGATGCGGTGGTTGGTGGGATGGAGCAGCACCGCCCCGGTGGCCGCCCGGATCGGTTCCGCGGGGGCCACCGGAAGCGACGGCGAGACCGTGCACCCGGTGGGATCCCAACTCCTGTGGGGCGACCCCGACCCCCTGTGGGCCGTCGGCGACTGGCGCCCGGACGAGGTGCGCGTGGTGAAGGCCGACGCGCAGACCCGGATCGCGGTGCTGGGCACCTGCGGGGCGAGCGACGAACAGCTGCGGGTCGGCCTGTTCGCCGCGCGCGGCGGGGCACTTCGGCATCTGACGGCGTGGTCCGGCAGCTACACGGCCGTCGTCCAGGTCGGCCGCAGGATCACGGTGTGCGGCGATCTGGCAGGCGCGCGGCCCGTGTTCTACACCCCCTGGGCGGGCGGTACGGCGTATGCGACGGCCGCGCTGCCCCTCGCCGACCTCACCGAGGCCAACCTCGACTTCGGCCACCTCGCCGCGCTGCTCGCCGCCCCCGACGTACCGGCGGCCCTGCACGACTCCACCCCCTACGACGGCGTACGGCGCATCCCGCCGGGGCACGCGCTGATCCTGCGCACGGGGGCGCGCGAGATCGCCGGGTACGAACAGGTCGCCTCGCTGGCGGTCGCCGCCCCGACCGCGGACCCGGACACCGCGGTGGACGCCGTACGCGACGCCCTGATCGAGGCGGTACGCGCGCGTCTGTCCGCGCCCCGCCATGTCCCCGGCGCCGACATGGACCCCGGCCCGGTGCCCGGGATGGGCCCCGCCGAGCGGCGCGCGGCGCGCGGGATGCCGGTGCCGGGCATCGGCGCGGACCTGTCCGGGGGTCCCGCGTCGGCGACCCTGGCGCTGCTGGCCGCCGGCCTCCCCGGCATGCCGGGCACGGTCCTGGGCCACGGCACGGGCGCGGGGGAACGCCTCCTCGCGGTCACCTTCAACGACCTCGCGGTCGGCGGCCGTGAAGCCGAGCTGGAGCGAGCGGGGGCCCTCGCGGCCAACCCGCGCCTGCACCACGTGGTGGTGACCGGCGGCGAGGAGACGCTGCCGTACGCCGACCTGGACGGCCCGCTGACGGACGAGCCGGGTCCGAGCCTGGTGACGGCGGCGAGGCACCGCGCCCGCCTGGCGTCCGGCAGCGCGGACCACTTCACCGGATACGGCGCCCGCCAGGTCCTGGACGCCCACCCGGCCCGCCTCGCGGACCTGCTGATGGACCGCAAGCGGCGCCACCTGGTCCGCCCGGTCGCGGCGCTGGCGAAGGCGGACGGCTCGGTGCTGGTCCCCGCGCGCGTGTACGGCGCGGCCCGAAAGCTGGCCCGCACCCCCTACCGGACGGGCCTGGAGTCCCTGGCGGACCGCCTCCTGCACCGCCGCTTCGACGAGCCCGGAGGCGCCGTAGGGGCGTCGCTCGCCGCGCTCACCTGGGCCAGACCGGGTCCGGCGGCCCGCTGGCTGACCGGCGAGGCGCTGGCTGAAGTATCGGTTCGCCTGCAAGCGGCGACGCACCGCAACGGCGTGGGCCCGGGACAGCGCCCCGGCGACTATCGCGCGCGTGCGGCGCTGGCCCGGCACGCGGCGGACCTGCGCGTCCTCGAACAGGCCGCCGAGATCCGCTTCCAGCGCCTGCACGCCCCGTTCCTCGACAACCAGGTCGTCCGCGCCTGCCGCGCCCTCCCGGAGGCCCTGCGCGTCCAGCCCGGCGCCCGCGCCGCGATCCTGCGTACGGTCCTGGAGGGCGCCGGAGTGGCCGACCTCCCCGCCGGCTGGGGCGCTCCGTCGCACGCGTCGTCGGCGGTGGCGGCGCGCACGGGCATGCGCGTGGCCGCGGACTCGCTGATGGCCCTGTTCGGCACCCCCCTCCTCGCCCAGGCGGGCCTGGTCGAGGCCCGCGTCGTCCGCAAGGCCCTCCGCGCGGCGGCCGAGGGCGAGCCCCTGCCCCTGGACGGGCTGGCCGACCTGGTCTCCCTCGAACTCTGGCTGTGCCGCCTGCTCGCCCGCCGCGGCACCTGCTGGACCGGCACACCGGCCCGCCAGCGGGCGGTACCGGCGGGCATCACGCCGCAGCGGGGGGCGTTGGGTGCCGGCGCCGCGCCCGACCGCCTCACACGCAGCTGAACTTCGACTCCGCCCAGTCCGCCAGCAGCAGGGTGTCGGTGGCGCTGTGCGGCTCCACCACCAGCCGCACGGTCTCGCGCCCGGCGAGGTTCACATGGACGGGTACCGCCGGGTCCCCGCCCTTGAGCAGTCCGGACCGCCAGAGCCGGACGCCGTCGGCGTGGACGGAGAAGGAGAACGTGCCGAGCCCCAGGGTCGAGTCGTCGACGCCGACCATCGCGTCGTAGGCGGAGCACTCCCGGTTGAGATCGATGGTGACGGAGGACCGGCCGTGCACGGTGACGCCGTGCGCGTACCGCTTGTCGGCGATCGACACGCCGTACCGCTGCCACACCCAGCTGCTCTCGCCGATCCGCATCTCGGGCGCACTGCCGTCGCCTGCGATGTCGTACGACAGCCGGCTCCACTGGTAGACGGCCGGGGCGGGCGGGGGAGTCGGAGCGGGCGGCGGGGGCGGGGGCGGAGTGGGGGTCGGTGTCGGCGTCGGGGTGGGCGCGGGACGCGGCGTGGGCGTGGGTGCCGGGGCCTTGGTCGGTGCCGGGGCCGGCTTCGGCTCGACGGCCGGGGCGATCGCCGGGGGCTGGGGGGCGGGTTCCTTCTTCGGCGGCTGCGGAGGCTTCGGCGGCTTCGGTGTCGGTGTCTCCTCGACGATGGGAGACGGCGCGGGAGGGTGCTTGGCGTCCTCCCTGTCGGCCGGCTTGTCGTTGCCGGCCAGCGCGAGCACGATCGCCGCCGCCACGCCCACGGCGACCACACCGGCCGCGATCCCGGCCTTCACGGGCGCGCCGAGCCCTTCGGAGGCCGCCGTACCGCCCCCGGCGCCCCCGGCGCCCGCCCCGCCGGACGAAGCGCCGCCCGCCGCCGCGGCCGCTCCCGCGGCACCGGCCGCGCCCGCCCCCGCACCGCCGGCGACGAGCCCGGCCGCCTTGGCGTACCCGGCGGCGCCGAACCAGCCGATGACCGCGACCGGCACGACGGCGGGGATACCGCCGGCGACTTCCTTGATCTGGCCGGCGGCCAGCCGGCACTTGGCGCACTCCTCCAGGTGCTTGCGCAGCCCCCGCTCGGCACGCGTGCGCAGGCTGCCACGGGCGTAGGCGCCGAGCCGGTCGGCGTAACGGGCGCATCCCTCGTCGTTGGCGAGGCTGGCGCTGACGTGGGCCTGCAGGTAGGCCTGCTTGAGTCCCTCGCGGGCGCGGCTGGCGAGCACGCGCGTGCCGTTGGCGTCGAGCCCGAACAGCGTGGCGACCTCGCTCGGCGACTCGTCCTCGACCTCGGTGTGCCACAGCACGGCCTGCCAGCGCTCCGGCAACGACCGGAAGGCCCGCATGGCCATGGACCGCTCGGCCTCGTGCATGGCCCGCACATCGGCGCCCAGGTCCACGGTGTCGTCGTCCGAGACATCGGACGCGCGGGCGGACTGCGCGGCGAACACCGCGAAGTCGTCGACCAGTTGCTCACGCCGCGCCGACCTCGTCCAGTCCGCGGCGGCCCGCCGGATCGAGGTGAGCAGATACGCGCGTACGGCGTGCTCGGGACCGGAGCCGCCGCGTACCGCCTGGAGCATGCGGGCGAAGACCTCGGCGGTGAGGTCGTCGGCGGTGTGAGCGTCACGGCAGCAGGTGCGCGCGTACCGGCGTACCGCTTCCGCGTGACGCCGGTACAGCTCCTCGTAGGCGGTGTCGTCGCCGGAGCGCATCCGCCCGATCAGGTCGGCGTCCGACGGCGGCAGCTCGCGCGGCGGCGGCAGCACGCCGTCCTCACGCCGGTCGCGCTGTGCCGGGACACCGCCCTCCGCGCGCCCCCGGGTGCGGCCCTCCGCGGGGCCGCCGCCCGGCGGCAGATCCGCCCGTCCGCCCTGGCTCGGTACCTGCGGAGTCGACGCGTCACCGTCACCGGGTGACTCGTCCCGCCCGTCAACACTCATCGCGGAAAGCCCCCGCCGCCAGCTTCACCAGTCCAGGACACCGGGTCAGGGTGCCATATTGGCTTTTGGTCAGGACCCTTGCGTACGTACATCCACTCGTCCGTGGGGACTTCCCGCGAGGCGGTACTAGCCCGCGCCCGTACGGGGAAGGCTCACATGACCTTCGCGGGGCCGGAGTTGACTCCCGCGGCCGAATTGCCCGGTATTTCCCGCCGTCGTGATCGAGGCGAGGGCGGCGCGGCACCCCGCCCCTCGATCACCCGGCACGGTCACCCCGGCACAGTCACCCCAGCACAGTCACCCCAACTCGGTCACCGCCGTCGCATCGGCCCGCTCACGCCTGAGGCCGCGACCGCAGCCCCTCCAGCAGGATGTCCAGCAGCCGAGCCGACGCCGCCGCCTGCTGCGCCGCGTCCGGCAGCGAGGGCGCCGCCGTGGCGATCACCAGCAGCACGTCCGACACCGACACGTCGGCCCGCAGCTCACCCGCCGCGCGCGCCCGCTCCACGAGCTGGCCCACCACGTCGAGCAGCGCCGCCGCCCCCGCGTCGTCCACCGGACCCGCCGAAACCGCCGCCGACCGCTCCGGCACCAACCGCAGCTCACCGGCGCCCGGCTGTATCCGCTGCTGCGGCACCCGGGCCTCGTCGAGCGCGGCACCGTCCTCGGCGACCCCGACCCGCAGCACCTGCGGCGGCAGCAGCCGACCCGCGCCCGAGGCCACCGACGTGCGCAGGAAGCGCGACAGCGCCGACCACGGCTCGTCCTCCTGGCCGAGCGCCGCACGCGCCTGGTCGGTCAGCCGGGAGGTCTCCTCCTCGGCTATCCGCCGCACCAGGACGTCCTTGCTCGGGAAGCGCCGGTACACCGTCCCGACACCGACCCGCGCGCGCCGCGCCACGTCCTCCATCGGCGCGCCGTACCCCAGCTCGCCGAAGACCTCGCGCGCCGCACGCAGCACGTGCTCCAGATTGCGCTGTGCGTCCACGCGCAGCGGCGTCGTACGCGCGCTGTCCCCGCGTCCGTTGCCCGCAGCCGCGCTCATCGTGCCGCTGACCGCTCCGCCGCCCGGTGTGACGGCGGACGCGGAAGCCCAACGAGAATCCTGAACATGCATAAGCGATCCCCCGGTAATGACGTCTCCCCCCGGAGACTCCCCGTCATCGAAAGCCGGAGCGTCGCGGAACAAGCCCGGACAACGGGTCCGCCCTGTGTGACTCGCGGACCCGAAGAGCGCATCCCCCTACACCCCGTCGACACACGAACATAGTTGAGAGGGAGTCAATTCAGAAGGGGCAGGTTCCGCACAGAGCGCCCCCCGTTCGGAGTACGGGTCGTTTACGTCCGGATTGCGCCACCCGAGTTCCCCCGGCGCACACCCATTGACCTGCGGACTTTCCGCGCACTCCGACAATTCGGCCACATCACGGCACCGCCGGCTTCCGGTCACACAAATTGTCGAGCCTGTGGACAAACGCAAGCGTCGGGTGCGTCATGGGATGGTGAAGGAACGTGCGCGCATTCTCGTTGTCGGCGGCGGCTACGTCGGGATGTACACGGCCCTGCGTCTGACGCGGAGACTGAAACAGGAACTCGCGCGGGGCGAGGCCGAGGTCACGGTCGTCACTCCCGACCCGTACATGACGTACCAGCCGTTCCTCCCCGAAGCGGCCGCCGGGTCCATCTCCCCACGTCACGTGGTCGTACCGCTGCGCCGCGTGCTGCCGCGGTGCCGGATCATCATCGGCGAGGCCACCGCCATCGACCACGCCAAGCGCACCGCGACCCTCACCACCCTCGCCACCGCGGAGGAGGGCACGGGCACCGAACAGCTGTCGTACGACGAACTCGTCCTCGCCCCCGGATCCGTCTCGCGCACCCTGCCCGTCCCCGGCCTCGCCGACCACGGCATCGGCTTCAAGACCGTCGAAGAGGCCATCGGCCTGCGCAACCACGTCATCGAGCAGATGGACATCGCCTCCTCCACCCGCGACCCCGCGATCCGCGACGCGGCCCTCACCTTCGTCTTCGTCGGAGGCGGCTACGCGGGCGTGGAGGCGCTCGGCGAGCTCGAGGACATGGCCCGCTACGCCACGCGCTACTACCACAACGTCCGCCCCGAGGACATGAAGTGGATCCTCGTCGAGGCCTCCGACCGCGTCCTCCCCGAGGTCGGCGAGGACATGGGCCGCTACACCGTCACCGAACTGCGCCGCCGCAACATCGACGTACGCCTGAACACCCGCCTCGAATCCTGCGCCGACCGCGTCGCCGTCCTCAGCGACGGCGCCCGCTTCCCGACCCGTACGGTCGTCTGGACGGCCGGCGTCAAACCCCACCCGATCCTCGCCGCGACCGACCTGCCCCGCAACGAACGCGGCAGGCTGAAGTGCACCCCGGAGCTGTCCGTCGAGGGCACCACGCACGCGTGGGCCGCGGGAGACGCCGCCTCCGTCCCCGACGTCACCGCCGGCGCACCCGGCAAGGAGTGCGCCCCCAATGCCCAGCACGCCCTGCGCCAGGCGAAGGTGCTCGGCGACAACATCGTCCACTCCCTGCGCGGCGAACCCCTGGAGACCTACGCCCACCAGTACGCCGGCTCGGTCGCCTCCCTCGGCTTCCACAAGGGCGTCGCACAGGTCTACGGCCGCCGGCTGAAGGGCTACCCTGCCTGGTTCATGCACCGCGTCTACCACCTCAGCAGGGTGCCGACCTTCAACCGCAAGGCCCGCGTCCTGGCCGAGTGGACGCTGTCGGGACTCTTCAAGAGGGAGGTCGTCTCCCTCGGTTCGCTCGAACATCCCCGAGCGGAGTTCGAACTCGCGGCCGGTGGAAAGGATCCCCACAACCCGGAAGGCGACCCGAAGGGGTCGTCCTGACCGGACCCAGGAACTCCACCGACCGACCGGGCGTCTGACGGGTGTCGGCCAGGTCGGCCGCACTGCCAGACTGATCCCGAACCGCTCCCGACCCCCGCAAGCGAACCGATCCCGACCCTGGACGATCTTGGACGGCACCCGCCCGCCCATCGACCCGCAAGGCTCTCCCCACAGTGCTGCGATCCCGGGGTACCGCCGCCCTTCAGACCCCCGGCCGGGTCCGGAGCCGGCAGAAGACGACGACACGAGGCAAGGATTCGTGAACTTCACGCGCTGGAGCGCCCGGCTCCCCGGAACGCAGCGCCGCGCCGCAGCGCGGACCGAACCCACGGTGGCGGTCACGCCGGACCGCCGGGGAGAAGGCCCCGGGTCCGTCCCCGCGGCCCGCGCCGAACACCTCACCGACGAGGCCAAACCGATCCCCGCCCTGGACGAACTGCCGGTCCGGGAGGTCCTGGACCGCGTCCCGTCCCTGGTCGCCCTCGTCCACGGCTCCGACCACCGCCTCGCCTACGTCAACGACGCCTACGTGACGGCCTTCGGCGTACGCCACCCGGGTGCACCCGCCCGCGAGGCCCTTCCGGAACTGGCCGAACTGGGCCTGCTCCCCCTCCTCGACCAGGTCCTGCGCAGCGGCAAGCCCCGCACCCTGAAGTCCCGCAAAGCCCCCGGCGGCCGCTCCTACACCTTCACCTGCACTCCCGTGACGGAGGGCGAGGGCGGCGTCCTCATCTTCGCCACCGACGTCACCGACCACGCGGAAGCCGCCGAACGCCTCCGCGCCAGCGAACGCCGCCAGCGCGAAACCGCCGTCACCCTCCAGCGCTCCCTCCTCCCCCAGGAGCTCGAAGAACCGGACGACCTGCGCATCGCCGCCACCTACCACCCGGGCGGCACGGAGGCCGCGGTGGGCGGCGACTGGTACGACGTGATCACCCTGGGCGGCGGCCGCACGGCCCTGGTGATCGGCGACGTGATGGGCAGAGGCGTACGAGCAGCCGCGGTCATGGGCCAACTCCGTACGGCGGTGCGGGCCTACGCCCGCCTGGACCTCCCCCCGCACGAGGTCCTCCAACTGCTCGACGGCCTGGCCATGGAGATCGACGCCAACCAGATCGCCACCTGCGTCTACGCCATCCACGACCCGAACGAGGGCCGCCTGGTGTACGCCTCCGCCGGCCACCTCCCCATCCTGGTCCGCGACGAGAACGGCCAGGTCCAGCGCGCCGACGAACCCACCGGCCCGCCCCTCGGCACCGGCGGCTGGATGCACGCGTCCGGCTCGATCGCCCTGAGCCCCGGCTCCACGGCCGTCCTCTACACCGACGGCCTGGTGGAACGCCGGGACGAGGACCTGGACGAGGGAATCGCCTCCCTCGAACGCGCCCTGGCCGGCGCGACCGGCACCCCCCAGGTGGTCTGCGACCGCCTGGTCCGAAGCGCGGGCGTGACGGCGGACCACGACGACGACGTGGCGGTCCTGGTCCTCCAGCACCCGGCCCGCACGGGCCCCGACAGCGACCTCTTCCGCAACGCCGCCCTGGAACTCCTGGGCGGTGTGGAAGCGGCCCCCCGAGCCCGCGCCTTCGCCTCCGGCGTCCTGACGAGCTGGCGTTTCCCGGCGGACCTCCACGACCTCGGCGTCCTCGCCACGAGCGAACTGGTGGCGAACTCCCTCCAGCACGGCACGCCACCCATGCGCCTGCGCCTGCGCCGCACCGACCGCCGCCTGATCATCGAGGTCACCGACGGCGACGACCACCTGCCACGCCGCCGCAGAGCCGAACCGGGCGACGAATCCGGCCGAGGTATCGCCATCGTCGCCACCATCGCCTCCGCCTGGGGCTCCCGCCGAACGCCGGGCGGTGGAAAGGCGGTGTGGTGCGAGTTCGTCCTGCCCAAGCCGACGGACCGCTAGCACGGGGCGTTGTCCAGCCCGTCCGGTGTTCGAGTCCGGGCCGGGGCGGCGGGGCGAGCGAACTCAGGCGTGCGCCCGAGCCTGCCCGGACGGCGACGCGGACCCCTGCGCCACGACCCGGCTCCTGACCAGCCACGGCTGATCCTGCGCGGCACTGAGCTGCCGCCCCAACCGCAACCCGAGATACGTGATCCCCAGCGAGAACGCCAGAAACGTCACGACATACGGCCCGTGCAGCGCCGCCCCCATCGGCCCACCGACCGCCGGCCCCACAGCCAGCGCAAGCTGCTTCACCAGGGCGAACGCGGAGTTGTACTGCCCGGCCATCCCCTCCGGCGCCAGATCGGCCACGAGCGGTGCAACGGTCGGCGACAACATCGCCTCCCCCAGTCCGAACAACGCGTACGTCGAGACAAAGGCCGCCGTGGCCATCGCCTGACTCCCGTGCCCAAGACCGGCGTACCCCGCCGCGACCCAGGCCACAGCCCAGATCAGCCCCACAGCCGCGATCACCCGCGACCGCCTCCGCCGCTCCACGAACTTCAGCACGGCGAACTGCGCCACCACGATCATCGCGGTGTTGGCCGCCAACGCGGTCCCGAGCGCCGACGTCGAAACCCCGGCCGCCTCGACCCCGTACGCGGCGAGCCCCGACTCGAACTGCCCGTAGCAAGCGAAGAACAGCACGAAGCCCAGCACACACAGCTGCACCATCGCCCGGTTCCCGAGCAACTGCTTCCAGCTCCCCTTCGCCGACCCGGCCCCCGGCGCCCCCTCGATCCGAGGCGCACGCGGCATCCGCACGGTCGACATCACCACGACGAGCAGCAGGAACATCGCCGCCTCGATCGCGAACAGCACGGTGAAGGACGAGACGCTCGTCGTGTCGACGAGATGACCACCGATCAGCCCGCCCACCCCGAGCCCCAGGTTCTGCAGGAAGAACTGCATCGCGAACGCCCGAGACCGAGTCTCCGCGGACGAGCAGTCGACGATCATCGTCGCGAGCGCCGGCTGCATCACCGCCTGCCCCGCCCCGAGCGCGGCCGCCGACAGCAGTACGGCCGCCGCACTCCCCGCGAGCCCCAGGCTCAGCGCCCCGAGCGCGGCGGTGACCAGAGCGGCGAGCAGCACCGGCAACGGACCCCGCCGGACGATCGCCCGCCCGGCGAACGGCAGCACCACCAGCGCGGCCACGGCGAAGACGGCGAGGACCAGCCCCGCCGTCATGGCACCGAGCCCCCGCACCTGCGCCACATAGACGTACAGGTAGGGGACGGTGAAACCGAGCCCGAACGCGCTGAGTGCGTTGCCCACGTGGATCCGGCGCATCGCCGCGCCCATCGCCCTGGTCACGTTCACCTCTCTCGCATGTAGACCTGAAGACTTCAAAGCTAAACTTCGAAGCTAAAGAGTACACATCGAAGGACTTCAACGCCAAGCAAGCCCGTGCGATACTCGGCCCATGGGCGACACCACCGGCATCAGCGAGCCGACACTCGAAGAGCAGATCGCCGCCTACCAGCGCGAGTTCCAGGACCTCGACCCCCAGGTCGAGAAGATCGTCTCGGCGCTCTCGCGCCTGAACCGCCGCATGAACGTCGCCTACGGCCGCCAGACCGCCGCCCTCGGCATCAGCAACGCCGAGTGGGAGGTCCTCAAGGCCCTCGTCCTGTCGGGCGCCCCCTACCGCATGGGCCCCAGCGACCTCGCCAAGCGTCTCGGTCTCACCCCCGCCGCCATGACCCACCGAATCGACCGCATGGTCGCCGAGGGTCTGGTAACCCGGGAGCGGGACGAGTCCAACCGGGTCCGCGTCATCGTGGAATTGACAGGGGAGGGGCGAGAGAAGTGGCTGGAGGCGATGAGGCTCGCGACGGTCTTCGAGGAGGACCTGCTCCAGGACCTCTCCGCGGAGGAGCGCACCGCCCTGGGAGAGGTCCTCACCCGGCTGCTCCGCAGGGTGGAGCACGCCCAGCCGGACGCCGGCGGACGCCTCAGTGACCTGGACTGATGCGAGCCCCGACGCCGCCACAAAAGATCTTGACAGGGGCCACTTGACAGCCCCATCCCCGCTCCGTAAAGTTCTTCGGGTTGCCACGGAGCCGTAACGGTTCTGCGACAGCACCTCCCGCCGCGAAAGCGGCAACAAACCACCAGCATGACCTCCCGACGGGGTTGATTTCGGCGTGCCCGAATTCAATTCGAATAGGGACTCGGCGGCCCGATTGGGAATCGCCGAGAGGATCCGCTAAGGTTTGAGACGTCGGAACGGCCCAACGGCCGCGAAGACAAGCCCCGCTGACGGGGAGTCAGGCCCGAAAGGATCTGATAAAGTCGGAGCCGCTGGAAAGGGAAA
>NZ_JBEXQG010000124.1:0-13885 GCF_040612485.1 Streptomyces sp. NPDC006385 | reverse complement strand
AACCCCACCCCTGGACATGACGACGGCCTGCACCACCCCAACGGGGTCGTACAGGCCGTCGTCACGCAAGACCCGGATTTACCAACAGCGTCCGGTGATCCGGGGCGGGCCCTTTTCCGTCATCTCGCGGCCGCGCACACCGCGGTCAGCCCGTGCTCAGGTGGCCCGGCGCCGCCGAGCCCCCGGCCGGCGCTCGCTCGGCCGGGTCACCGCGTCCCCGGCCGCGAGGGCGGCGGCCCGCCGCTTCATGCCGAAGTCGGCCAGCGCCTCCGCCAGCTTGTGCACGGACGGCTCCGGAGCCATGACGTCCACCCGCAGACCGTGCTCCTCGGCGGTCTTCGCCGTGGCCGGCCCGATGCAGGCGATCACCGTCACGTTGTGCGGCTTGCCGGCGATACCCACCAGGTTCCGCACGGTGGACGACGACGTGAAGAGAACGGCGTCGAAGCCACCCCCCTTGATCGCCTCCCGCGTCTCCGCCGGCGGCGGCGACGCCCGCACGGTCCGGTACGCCGTGACGTCGTCGACCTCCCACCCGAGCTCGATCAGCCCGGCCACCAGCGTCTCCGTGGCGATGTCGGCCCGCGGCAGGAACACCCGGTCGATCGGGTCGAACACCGGGTCGTACGGAGGCCAGTCCTCCAGCAGCCCCGCCGCCGACTGCTCCCCGCTCGGCACCAGATCCGGCTTCACACCGAAGGCGATCAGCGCCTTGGCCGTCTGCTCGCCCACCGCGGCGACCTTGATCCCCGCGAAGGCCCGGGCGTCGAGCCCGTACTCCTCGAACTTCTCCCGCACCGCCTTGACGGCGTTCACCGAGGTGAAGGCGATCCACTCGTAGCGGCCGGTCACCAGCCCCTTGACCGCCCGCTCCATCTGCTGCGGCGTGCGCGGCGGCTCTACGGCGATCGTCGGCACCTCGTGCGGCACGGCACCGTAGGACCGCAACTGGTCGGAGAGCGAGGCCGCCTGCTCCTTCGTCCGCGGCACGAGCACCTTCCAGCCGAACAGCGGCTTGGACTCGAACCACGCCAGCTGATCGCGCTGGGCGGGGGCGGAACGCTCACCGACCACGGCTATCACCGGCCGGCCGCCCTCCGGCGACGGCAGCACCTTGGCCTGCTTCAGGGTCTGGGCGATGGTGCCGAGCGTGGCGGTCCACGTCCGCTGCCGCGTGGTCGTCCCGGCGACGGTCACCGTCAGCGGCGTGTCGGGCTTACGGCCCGCCGACACCAGCTCACCGGCCGCCGCGGCGACGGAGTCCAGCGTCGTCGACACCACCACGGTCCCGTCCGACGCCCCGACCTCGGTCCAGCAGCGGTCCGAGGCCGTCCGCGCGTCCACGAACCGCACGTCCGCGCCCTGCGCGTCCCGCAGCGGCACCCCCGCGTAGGCGGGCACGCCCACGGCCGTGGCCACACCCGGCACGACCTCGAACGGCACGCCCGCCGCGGCGCACGCCAGCATCTCCTCGGCGGCGTACGCGTCGAGCCCGGGATCCCCGGACACCGCACGCACGACCCGCCTGCCGCCCCGCGCGGCCTCCATGACAAGATGTGCGGCGTCGCGCACTGCGGGTACCTCAACGCTTTTTGACGTGCCGTCAACCAGCGTCGGGGGAGGCGCGCCCGTGCCCGGTAGCCGGTCCGGCGACGGACCGGTCTCCGTGTTCACGACCGCGACCGAGGACCGCGCGTGCGTCCGCACGACGTCGAGCACATCGTGCTCGGCGACCAGTACGTCCGCGTTCGCCAGCGCCTCGACGGCGCGCAGAGTCAGCAGTCCCGGATCCCCGGGTCCGGCACCGAGGAAGGTGACGTGCCCGTGTTCAAGGTCGGCGGGAAGGGTGGTGGGGCTCAATGTGCTCGCTCCCCCATCAGACCGGCCGCGCCCTGCGCAAGCATCTCGGTGGCGAGTTCGCGACCGAGCGCAAGCGCTTGGTCGTGCGTCTCGGGCACGGGACCGGTGGTGGACAGCTGCACCATGCGGGAGCCGTCGGTCGTGCCGACGACGCCGCGCAGGCGCATTTCCTTGACAATCTGCCCGTCGGCCAACAGGTCGGCCAGCGCGCCCACAGGGGCGCTGCAACCGGCCTCCAGGGCGGCGAGCAGTGAGCGCTCGGCGGTCACGGCGACCCGCGTGAACGGGTCGTCGAGCTCTCCGAGCGCGGCGATGAGGGCAGCGTCTTGGGCGGTGTGCCCCGCCCTGCACTCGATCGCCAGTGCCCCCTGGCCGGGGGCGGGCAAAACCGTGTCGACCGACAGGAAGTCGGTGACCTCGTCGCTGCGGCCGATCCGGTTGAGGCCGGCCGCGGCCAGCACCACCGCATCCAGCTCACCGTCGTGCACGTACCGGATCCGCGTATCCACGTTCCCCCGGATGGGCACCGTCTCGATGTCCAGGCCGTGGCCGCGCGCGTACGCGTTCAGCTGCGCCATCCGGCGCGGCGAACCCGTACCGATGCGCGCCCCGCGCGGCAGGTCGGTGAACTTCAGCGCGTCCCGCGCGACGATGACGTCCCGGGGATCCTCGCGGACCGGCACGGCGGCCAGCACCAGTTCCTCGGGCTGCGCGGTCGGCAGGTCCTTCAGGGAGTGCACCGCGAAGTCGACCTCGCCCTTGAGGAGCGCGTCGCGCAGGGCGGTCACGAACACGCCGGTGCCGCCGATCTGCGCGAGGGCCTCGCGGGAGACATCGCCGTACGTGGTGATCTCGACGAGCTCGACGGGCCGTCCGGTCACCTGGCGCACGGCCTGCGCGACCTGCCCGGACTGGGCCAGGGCGAGCTTGCTGCGCCTGGTGCCGAGCCGTAGTGGCTGCTGGGTCATCGTGGGCCTCGGTTCTTGTCGGTGCTGTCCTCGGCGCGCGAGACGGAGGCCACCGTCTCCTGGTCGAGGTCGAACAGGGTCCGCAGGGCGTCCGCGTACCCGGCGCCGCCGGGCTCGGCCGCGAGCTGCTTGACCCGGACGGTCGGGGCGTGCAGCAGCTTGTCGACCACGCGCCGCACGGTCTGCGTGATCTCGCTGCGGTGCCTGTCGTCCAGCTCGGGCAGCCGCCCTTCGAGGCGGGCGATCTCGTTCGCCACGACATCGGCGGCCATGGTGCGCAGCGCGACGACCGTGGGCGTGATGTGCGCGGCCCGCTGCGCCGCCCCGAAGGCCGCGACCTCGTCGGCGACGATACGGCGGACCTGGTCGACGTCGGCCGCCATCGGAGCGTCGGCCGACGCCTCGGCCAGCGACTCGATGTCCACCAGCCGCACCCCGGCCAGCCGGTGCACGGCCGCGTCGATGTCCCGCGGCATGGCGAGGTCGAGCAGCGAGAGCACCGGCGCCGGGCGGGGCGCCTCGACGACGGGCTCGGGCTTGCGGCGCTCGGGGATCCGGCCCACCGTGGCCACGGTCGCGGCGAGCGCGGTGATCAGCTCGGCGTCGGTCTCGGGGCCGCGCCGGGCGGCCTCCCGGCGGTCGACGGCACTGCCCGAGGCCCAGGTCGCGTGCTGCTCCAGCGTGGCCGCGTCCATGCCGGCGACGGCGGCCTCTCCGTGGACGGAGAATCCTCCCTGCACGGCGGTCAGGTCCAGCGGGCAGTTCTCGTCGGACCCGACGCTGGTGGGCGGCAGCGGGGTCTGCGGTACGTCCGTGCTGTCGCTGTTCGTCCGGGTGGCCTGCGCCTCGGCCGCCGTACGACCGCCGCGCTCGCCCTCGTTCTCGCCGAAGGCGACCGGCCGCCCGGTACGGCCCTCGACCGCCGCCGCGACCGACGCTGCCGTGAGGACGAGCCCGGTCGCGCCGGTGCAGGAGACGACGACATCGGCACGTGTCAGCTCGACCGGCACCGACTCCATCGGTACCGCGCGGGCCGACACGTCCAAGTCACCGGCCTCGGCCAGGATCTGCGCGAGGCGCTCGGCGCGGTCGAAGGTGCGGTTGGCGACGACGATCTCGGCGACACCGGTCCGCGCGAGGGTGGCGGCGGCCAGGGAGGACATCGATCCGGCGCCGATGACCAGGGCCTTCTTGCCGTCGGCCCACACCGCGACGTCCGTCTCCATGGCCAGTTGCTCCAGGCCGAAGGTGACCAGGGACTGCCCGGCGCGGTCGATGCCGGTCTCGGAGTGGGCGCGCTTGCCGACCCGCAGCGCCTGCTGGAACAGGTCGTTCAGCAGTCGCCCGGCGCTGTGCAGCTCCTGCGCCTTGGCGAGGGAGTCCTTGATCTGCCCGAGGATCTGGCCCTCGCCGACGACCATCGAGTCGAGCCCGCAGGCCACCGAGAACAGATGGTGGACGGCCCGGTCCTCGTAGTGGACGTACAGATAGGGCGTGAGCTCCTCCAGCCCCACCCCGCTGTGCTGGGCGAGCAGCGTGGACAGCTCGGCGACACCGGCGTGGAACTTGTCCACGTCGGCGTACAGCTCGATGCGGTTGCAGGTGGCCAGCACGGCGGCCTCGGTGGCCGGCTCGGCGGCGACCGTGTCCTGGAGCAGCTTGAACTGCGCGTCCGCGCTCAGCGCCGCGCGCTCCAGGACGCTGACCGGGGCGCTGCGGTGGCTCAGCCCGACAACGAGGAGACTCATGCCGGCATCACGGCGGGTACGTCCCCGTCAGGCCCCTGGTCGGCGGATCCGGCGGACTCCTCGCGGGTGGCGGCGGCCGGCCCGGCGCCGTCGGACAGGGCCTCCTCGCCGGCCTTGCGCTGCTCGTGGAAAGCGAGGATCTGCAGCTCGATGGAGAGGTCGACCTTGCGCACGTCGACGCCGTCCGGGACGGACAGCACGGTCGGCGCGAAGTTCAGGATGGAGGTGACCCCGGCGGCCACGAGCCGGTCACAGACCTGCTGGGCGGCACCGGCGGGGGTGGCGATGACACCGATCGACACGCCGTTGTCCTGGATGATCTTCTCCAGGTCGTCGGAGTGCTGCACGGGAATCCCGGCGACGGGCCTGCCCGCCATCGCCGGGTCGGCGTCGATGAGCGCGGCCACCCGGAAGCCGCGGGAGGCGAAACCGCCGTAGTTGGCGAGCGCGGCACCGAGGTTGCCGATACCGACGATCACAACCGGCCAGTCCTGGGTGAGCCCCAGTTCACGGGAGATCTGGTAGACGAGATACTCGACGTCGTACCCCACACCACGCGTGCCGTAGGACCCGAGGTAGGAGAAGTCCTTGCGCAGCTTCGCGGAGTTGACCCCCGCCGCGGCCGCGAGCTCCTCGGAGGAGACCGTGGGGACCGAGCGCTCCGACAGTGCGGTCAGGGCGCGCAGGTACAGCGGAAGCCTGGCGACGGTGGCCTCGGGAATCCCTCGGCTGCGGGTCGCCGGTCGGTGAGTTCGGCCAGTTGCCACGGTGCTCCTGCGGGTAGAGCGGGGCTGTAGGCGGTCACACGTCCCTACATGACCGCCCCGTCGAAAGCAGGCTATGTCTTTGTGAACGCGTGCACAAAGATGGTGTCCGATTTGCCCGCCCAACGTGACCGGGCTCACGCACGCCCGGCGCACTGGTCTGGAACCGGCGCATTCGCACCACCGTTCCTCATCTCTTGGGGGCAAAACCGAACACTCTCCTCAACGATCCCCGCCCCCGAGACCAAGTCGCCGTCGATCCTAAGCCAGTTTCCCGACCAGTTGGACTAGTCGGTCAGTGCTTTGCGGAGGCGATCTTCGTTCACGCGCCAGAAGGTGTGCTGGGCCCCGTCGACGAGGACGACGGGGATCTGCTCCCAGTACTGGTCGTGCAGTCGGGGGTCCTGGGAAATGTCTTTCTGCTCCCACGGAACCCCGAGGTCACCGCACACCTTCTCGATGACGACCTGTGCGTCATCGCACAGATGACAGCCGGGTTTGCGGATGAGGGTGACCAACCGGTCCTGGGGGGACCTGGCCGCGCCACGACGGAAGAAGGGGCTCATGCAGCCATTCTCGCGCGGGGACGGTCGCGGTGGCGGTGACGCCGGCCGCGGCTCGGCGGCAGGCGGGATCCGTCCTTTAACGACACGGTCGCGGAGAGTTCACAGCCTTCGAACCTCTCCAGTCCGGCAGCACCGAACAAACTGGCTATGCTCACGGTCATGGCCGCTCTCGGATGGCTCACTCCCCGTAGGCGTTCCGCCACGGCGCGGAGCGTGTTGGCAGGCGAGGCCTCTGCGGAGGCAGCGCGCAAGTCGTCGCAGGAGACGACGGAGGTCTCCGACAAGGAACCGGAGTTCCCGGTACTCGGCGACGAGAAGGCCGCCGCCTTCTTCGACCTGGACAACACCGTGATGCAGGGCGCCGCCCTCTTCCACTTCGGGCGGGGACTGTACAAACGGAAGTTCTTCGAGACGCGCGACCTCGCCAGGTTCGCCTGGCAGCAGGCGTGGTTCAGGCTGGCGGGCGTCGAGGACCCGGAGCACATGCAGGACGCGCGGGACTCCGCTCTGTCGATCGTCAAGGGCCACCGGGTCTCCGAGCTGATGTCGATCGGCGAGGAGATCTACGACGAGTACATGGCCGAGCGCATCTGGCCGGGCACACGCGCGCTGGCGCAGGCACACCTGGACGCGGGCCAGAGGGTATGGCTGGTGACGGCGGCCCCCGTGGAGATCGCCCAGGTGATCGCGCGCCGACTGGGCCTCACGGGCGCGCTGGGCACGGTGGCGGAGTCGGTGGACGGCGTCTACACGGGCAAACTGGTGGGCGAACCGCTGCACGGCCCGGCGAAGGCGGAGGCGGTCCGCGCGCTCGCGGCCGCGGAGGGCCTGGATCTCGCCCGCTGCGCGGCGTACAGCGACTCGCACAACGACATCCCGATGCTCTCCCTGGTCGGCCACCCCTACGCCATCAACCCCGACACCAAGCTCCGCAAGCACGCCCGCAAGTTGGACTGGCGCCTGCGCGACTACCGCACGGGCCGAAAGGCAGCGAAGGTCGGCATCCCGGCGGCTGCCGGAGTGGGGGCGGTGGCCGGAGGAACGGCCGCGGCGATCGCGCTGCACCGTCGGCGACGCTGACGGCATCGCAGGACGAACCCACTCCATCCCCAGCCCGTCTCCGGCGCCGGCCCGCTGCTTCAAGCCCGTCCGGCGTTTGAGGACGAGGCCCGTTCAGGGCCGAAAGCGGGGGTCTGGGGGCCGCAGGCTCCCAGGGAGCGGCGAGGTCGAAGGGGCAGCGCCCCTTCAGGAGGGGACGGTAGGGGCGGCGGGGGCGAGACTCCGTGCGGCGCGTTGACCACGCCCGGCCGAACAGCCAATCCGCACCCCCTACCCCCACAACCCCGCATCCAGTCCCGTTGGCTGCACACGGCCACAACACGCCCCGGAGTCAGCCCGAACCCGGACGACTTCGATCAACAAACGGTCACTCTCCGGCACTTGATCGGCCGTCAATCGGTTACAGAAGAGACGCAATCGGTGATTTGAGCAACTGGGCGTAGCAGTGCCTGCACGAAGCGTTATTCTCCTCAGACGCAAACCGGTACCCCTCCGTCGCTACGACGGGTGAACGGTCCCGCACTGCACGTGATGGAAGCTCTGCCTCTGGGAGTCCCGTGTACCCACACGTCGGGGTTGACGCCTCGGGCCTGGCTACGCTGCGCGCAACGGTCAACGACCTGTTGCGCGGCTTCGTCCCCACCGCGTACGCCGTCCCCGCCCTCGCCGTAACCACCGCGCCCGTAGGCCCGTGCTACGCGCTCGCCGACGGCAGCGCCGCCGTCAGCAGACGCGGACGCTCGGCGGGCGCGGCAACCGCTCGGCGGCCTGCCGCGGACAGCGACAGCGCTCGCATGATGGATCTCGTGGAACGCGCACAGGCCGGCGAGGCCGACGCGTTCGGCCGGCTCTACGACCAGTACAGCGACACCGTTTACCGCTACATCTACTACCGAGTCGGAGGGAAGGCCACCGCCGAGGACCTCACGAGCGAGACCTTTCTGCGGGCCCTCCGACGGATCGGCACCTTCACCTGGCAGGGACGGGACTTCGGCGCGTGGCTCGTCACCATCGCCCGCAACCTCGTCGCCGACCACTTCAAGTCCAGCCGCTTCCGCCTGGAGGTGACCACCGGCGAGATGCTCGACGCCAACGAGGTCGAGCGCTCGCCCGAGGACTCCGTCCTCGAATCGCTGTCCAACGCCGCCCTCCTCGATGCCGTACGCCGACTCAACCCCCAACAGCAGGAGTGCGTCACGCTCCGCTTCCTCCAGGGCCTCTCCGTCGCCGAGACCGCCCGCGTCATGGGCAAGAACGAGGGCGCCATCAAGACCCTCCAGTACCGGGCCGTCCGCACCCTCGCCCGGCTGCTGCCCGACGACGCGCGCTGAGCAGTCACCCGCACCGTTCCAGCACTCTCCGCAACTATCAACTCACCGTCGGTGAAAGTCCGTTGACTTCGCGGTCCGTTCATCCTCCGTCCGTAACCCAAGTGCCGCGCCGCTCGTTGTGCGGGATGCAGGCTCCCTGTGGTCACTCCCTGGCCGACTTCGATCACTCGATCGTGTGCAAGTGGTCAGGGCGTGCAACCCTCAGGACCCCCTGGGGAGTCGACCGTCATCACGAGAGGAGGTGCCGCCAGTGATCGCGAACGTATCGGCACACCGGCGGGCGAACGCCTTCGCCCAGGCCCTGGAGGAGCTGTCCGACCGGGGCTCGGCGGCCGAACAGGCCGAGCAGCCCGATGGATCGGCACCGGCACCGGCTGCTGCGGAACAGTCCGAGCAGAGGCGCCTGATGGCCCTCACCGAGAGTCTCGGCGAGCTGCCCAAGCCCGTACTCGACCCCGAGGTCAAGGTCGTCCAGCGCGCCCAGCTCGTGGCCGCGATGGAGGCCATGCTGCAGGAGGGCACCGCGGCAGGCGAGGCGGGCCCCCCCGTACCCGAGCAGCGTTCGGACCGTGCCCGGGGCGCTCACCGCGCGTCCCCCCTGGGGAAGTTGCGGCCGCGCTCACGGCTCGCCAAGGGCCTCACCGCGGGCGGGCTCAGCGTCGGCGTCGCGGCGGGAGCCTTCGGTGGAGTGGCCGCGGCGAGTTCCGACGCACTGCCCGGCGACTCCCTCTACGGCCTCAAGCGCGGCATCGAGGAGTTCAAGCTCAACGTCCTGGCCGACGGCGAGGGCGAGCGCGGGCGCACCTATCTCGACCAGGCCTCCACACGGCTGAGCGAGGCCCGGCGGCTGATGGAACGCGGACGCGGCGGACAGCTCGACCACGAGTCGCTCGCCGAGATCCGCCGCGCCCTGTCCGGCATGCAGCACGACGCCTCGGAGGGGCATCGCCTGCTGCGCGAGGCGTACAAACGCGACCCGAAGTCCCTGGCCCCCATCCAGGCCCTCTCCACCTTCTCGCGCTCGCACCGCGCGGCCTGGGGCAGCCTCCGCGAGCGGCTTCCCCTCCAGCTCGGGGACGTCAGCGACAAGGTGTCGTCGGTGTTCGACGCCATAGACGAAGAGGTCGCCCCGCTGCAGTCCCTTCTCCCCCAACCCCCGGCACAGGACGGCGACGGCCGGCGGCACGGCGGTTCCGGATCCCCGTCGACCGGTGCGTCCGGCACCGACCGATCGGCCCGCCCCAACACCGGAAGCGACTCCTCCGGCAGCAGCCACTCCAGCAGCCCCAGCAAGTCGTCCGAGGGCTCCGGCAGCGAGGGCGAGGGCCTGCTCGGCGGCAACACCGGCGGCCTGCTCGACCCACCGAAGGACACCGGCAGCACCGGCACCTCACCGTCCACGTCCACCCCGAGCACCGAGCCCGCGGTCACCCTCCCACCCCTGCTCCCCGGCCTCCTGCCGGGCCTGGGCATCGAGGGCGAGGACGCGAACTAGCCACAGCGGAACAGCCAGTCGTACGACGACGGGGGCGCCCCCTTCTCACCAGGGGCGCCCCCGTTGCCGTACCGGCGACAGGACGGCCGACCGACGGCACGCCGGTCAGAAGAACACCGACCGCCGCTGCACCAGCAACTTGTACAACGTGTGCTGGATCTGCTCCCTGACCTGGTCCGTCAGGTTGAACATCAGCATCGGGTCCTCGGCCGCCTCCGGCGGGTAGCCGTCCGTCGGGATCGGCTCGCCGAACTGGATCGTCCACTTCGTCGGCAGCGGGATCGCACCGAGCGGGCCCAGCCACGGGAAGGTCGGCGTCAGCGGGAAGTACGGGAAGCCCAGCAGCCGGGCCACCGTCTTCGCGTTGCCGATCATCGGGTAGATCTCCTCGGCCCCGACGATCGAGCAGGGGATGATCGGCGTGCGCTGCCGCAGCGCCGTGGAGACGAAGCCGCCCCGGCCGAAGCGCTGAAGCTTGTAGCGCTCGCTGAAGGGCTTGCCGATGCCCTTGAAACCCTCCGGCATCACGCCGACCAACTCGCCCTGCCCCAGCAGCCGCTCGGCGTCCTCGGCGCAGGCCAGGGTGTGGCCGAGCTTGCGGGCGAGCTCGTTGACCACCGGCAGCATGAAGACCAGGTCGGCGGCGAGGAGGCGCAGATGCCGACCCGCGGGGTGGTGGTCGTGCACCGCGACCTGCATCATCAGGCCGTCCAGCGGCAACGTCCCGGAGTGGTTCGCGACGATCAGCGCGCCGCCGTCGGTCGGGATGTTCTCCACGCCCTTCACCTCGACCCGGAAGTACTTCTCGTACACCGGGCGCAACAGGGACATCAGGACCTGGTCGGTGAGTTCCTCGTCGTAGCCGAAGTCGTCGACCTCGTAGTCGCCGGTGAGGCGGCGGCGCAGGAAGGCCAGGCCGCTCGCGATGCGCCGCTCCAGGCCACCGTCGTCCTGGGGCTGCGGGGGCGGCTGTTCCTCAGATGTCACAGGAACATCATCCTGCGCGAAGGACCGTCCCGGGAGGGGCTGGACCTCGCGTACCAGCGCCGATTCACCACTCTTGCGCCGGCTTCCCGCGCTCCGGCGCCGCGTCGGCCGCTGCACGGCGCTCCCGCGGGACCGGTCGTCGTCGAACGGAATGACCTTGGCGTCCGCCATCGTTGATGCGCTCCTCAGTTGGCGCTCTGCGTCGGGGGGTGGCCGCCGCCCAGCACGGGCAGCGCGGCGATCCGGTCGACGGCCCCCGCAAGGGCCTCCGGCGGCAGCAGACCCGGTCCGCGGCTGCGCGCGAACTCCGCGAAGGTCTCCGCCGTCGTGTACTTCGGCTTGAATCCCAGCGTCTCTCGCATCTGGTCCGTCGCCACGACCCGGCCATGGGTGAGCAGCCGGATCTGCTCGGGTGAGAAGTCCGACATACCCAGCGTACGCACCAGCGACCCCGCCCAGGTGACCGCGGGAAGCAGCAGCGGCACGGTGGGGCGGCCCAGGCGCCGGGAGCACTGCGAGAGCAGCAGGACGCCGTCGCCGGCGATGTTGAAGGTGCCGCTGTTGAGGGTGCCCCGCGCCGGCTCGTGCGAGGCGATGCGCAGCACCTCGATCACGTCGTCCTCGTGCACGAACTGCAGCCGCGGGTCGTAGCCGAACACGGTCGGCAGGACCGGCAGCGAGAAGTAGGAGGCGAGCGGTGTCTCCGCGGTCGGACCGAGGATGTTGGCGAACCGCAGCACGCACACGGCCACGTCCGGCCGCCGCCGCGCGAAGCCACGCACATAGCCCTCGACCTCCACCGCGTCCTTGGCGAAGCCGCCGCTGGGCAGGGACTTGGGCGGAGTGGTCTCGGTGAAGACGGCCGGGTCGCGGGGCGCCGATCCGTACACGTTCGTACTGGACTTGACGACGAGCCGCTTGACGGTGGGGGACTTCTGGCAGGCACCGAGCAACTGCATGGTGCCGATGACGTTGGTCTCCTTGACCGTGGTCCGGCTGCCACCGCCGAGCGCGGTTCCGGTCACGTCCATGTGTACGACGGTGTCGGCGCCGCTCTCGGCCAGCACCCGCGCGATGGTGGGCTGCCGGAGGTCGGCCTGGATGAAGTCGGCACCGCCCAGATGATGCTCGGGCGGAACCGCGTCCACGGCGACGACCCGGTCCACCTGTGGGTCACGCTGGATCCGTCGGACGAACCGGCCCCCCAGTTGACGGGCCACTCCGGTCACGAGCACGACCTTGCCCAAGATCAGCGCCTTCCTTCCAGCACTCGTACCCCTGCCGAGTTCCCCGTGTGCGGCCAACTTAGCGGGTCGACGTTGCGCTGTGATGACCGCCCACTGCGTGAAGTGACGAGAACTCCATGCGTACGACCGGACAGCCCAAGCCGGCGTCCAGGCATACGCACATGGTCCGGCCCACCGCACACGACCTCGATACGCGTGTGGCCCCCCACCGCATCCGGTGGGGGGCCACACGCACGCCGCTTCCGCGGCGCCGCTTACTTCTTGTTGCGACGCTGAACGCGCGTGCGCTTGAGCAGCTTGCGGTGCTTCTTCTTGGCCATCCGCTTGCGCCGCTTCTTGATAACAGAGCCCACGACTACCCTCGCTCACTTCTCATCACTCGGTGTTTGGGCGCCATGGGCCCACACGACCTACGAGGGGCTAGCCTACCCGCCCGAGCGCTGAGGTCGTAATCGAGGGGGCGAGAGGGAATCCTGAACAGCCCTGAGGATCCCCCTCGCCCACTGCCGTCAGGCGGTTTCCACCCCCACATAACTCTCGCGGAGGTACTCGTGAACCGCTTGCTCGGGGACGCGGAAGGACCGCCCCACCCGGATCGCGGGCAGATGACCGCTGTGCACCAACCGGTACACGGTCATCTTCGACACTCGCATCACCGAGGCGACTTCCGCCACGGTAAGGAACTGAACCTCGTTCAGAGGCCTCTCGCCAGCTGCAGCCATGACACACCTGAACCTTCCGCACTCGACGGCCACCGGCTTCCCCTTCCGGTGACTCTTCGTCGCTGCGTGCTCACTCCCCAATGTAGGGGCGGGTGATGCGAGTGGGGAAGAGGTGCACCCATCGGCGGCCTACTGGGACAGACACGCTCGATTGAGTACGTAGCGGGTAAGCGGCCGGTAGTAATCAGACCGCACACCGTCATCAAGTGGAACGACGACGGACACGACTCCCTCAGCCTCCCCGACAAAGAGCGCGGGGTCATTCGTATCGGCGAGACCAATGGCCTCAAACCCCAGCTGACCTGCCCCGCAGACCCAACCGTGATCCCCGATCACCAACTCGGGCAACGGCCCGCCGGCCTCCGCCGCGGCGGCCAGCGCGGTACGAACCGGGAGCGGCGAGTGCGTGTGTGCGCCGGTCTCACGCCCGGTGCTCGGAGCGCCGGCTTCCCGCACCAACGCGACTCCTCGTACGTAGTCGAGGTTGTACGCGCGTAGGCCGAACCGGGTCGTTATGTCGACACAGCGACCATGCGCGGGAGTGAGAACGGCACATCCCACCGCCGACAAGGCGTCCGCCAAGGCGGCGTAGAACCCGAGCAACCGATGCGGATGCCCCGTCCCGATGAGCACCGGCGCCCTGCGCTGCGCGACCGCACCGACCCGCTCGGCAAAGGCATGCAGACCGGTCAAAGTCCGACCCGGATCAATCACATCATGACCAGAAACCCACCCAGGATCGGCCGAAACCCCACACTTCTCCGCCATCAAGGCAACCACATCCCGCTGCCCCCACCGCCCCACGGGATCGAGCCCGATGAGCACCCGAGGATCCCGAGCCGCGAAAAGCCGATAGCTCCTGAGACTCTCCTCCCGAGTGGTCGCCACCACCCCGGCAAGCCGAGCAGCCAGGAGATGGGCGCGGATGGCACCGGTACTCAACACGTGAGCGATGCTGACGGACAGGACACGCAGGGGCTACGGGAACGCCAAAACACCGCACAGTCGGGCTAACGACACGGAAGGCTCCGCCCCTCAGACGACGGTCACGTCCTGCGGCGCCGGCCCGCTGCTTTCAGCCCGTCCGGCGTTTGAGGACGAGGCCCGTTCAGGGCCGAAAGCGTGGGTCTGTGTGCCG
>NZ_JBEXQG010000123.1:0-14333 GCF_040612485.1 Streptomyces sp. NPDC006385 | reverse complement strand
CCCCATTGCCCGACGGAACGCAGTGGCGTGACGTGAGGGTCTCATCGCGCAGCGCCTTCCCGGAGATCTTGATTCCGGGTTGGGCTTTGGCCTCTACCTGACTGACCGTGTGCGCATGTGCGAAGCACGCGGTAGGTGCGAAGAACTGGAGGGCGAGCAGGACGGTGGCGAGAGCCGAAACCACGGTGCGGGCCGTCGGACCTCGGAACATGCGCCTCCCTCCCGTCCAGTTCACGCCCTCTAGTACGCACCAACACTTGGTCAACCGTTGGTCAAGAAACACCTTAGCCCGGCAAAGTTGTTTGCAGGGTTAACTTAACGTTTCGAGCTGAAGAGAGCCTGAAAGACGAGGGTGACGTGGCGCGAACTGACCCTTGATCAAGGGGAGTTGTCGCAGGTAATGAGCGTCAGTCCGACACCAGGCCCTGGGCGTCGCGGGCCAGGGCGGTGAGGCGCGAGATGGCCCGGAAGTACTTCTTGCGGTAGCCGCCCTTCAGCATCTCCTCGCTGAAGAGTCTGTCGAAGGGCAGACCGGAGGCCAGGACCGGGACTTCACGGTCGTAGAGCCGGTCGGCGAGCACCACGAGCCGCAGGGCGGTGGACTGGTCCGGTACGGGCCGCACGTCGGTCAGGCAGACCGCCTTGAGTCCGTCGGTCAGCGCGCCGTAGCGGCTGGGGTGGACGCGGGCCAGGTGGTCCAGCAGGTGCGGGAAGTCGTCGAGCGAGGCGCCCGCGGTGGCGTACGCCGCCCTCGTCACCTGCTCGTCGGAGTACGGCGCCGGCGCCTCGGGCAGGCCGCGGTGGCGGTAGTCCTCGCCGTCGATGCGCAGGGCGCGGAAGTGGGCCGACAGGCCCTGGATCTCACGGAGGAAATCGGCCGCCGCGAAACGGCCCTCGCCGAGCTTGCCGGGGAGGGTGTTGGAGGTGGCGGCGAGCGCGACGCCCGCGTCGACGAGCTTGCCGAGCAGGGTGGAGACGAGGACGGTGTCGCCCGGGTCGTCCAGCTCGAACTCGTCGATGCACAACAGGCGGTGGCCGGAGAGGGTGCGCACCGTCTGCTGGAAGCCGAGTGCGCCGACGAGGTTCGTCAGCTCCACGAAGGTGCCGAACGCCTTGAGGGACGGCTCGGCCGGCGTGGCGTGCCAGAGGGAGGCGAGCAGGTGGGTCTTGCCGACGCCGTAGCCGCCGTCGAGGTAGACGCCACGGGGCCCCGCCGGGACCTTGGGCGCCTTGGGCCTGCCGAACCCGAGGAAACCGCGCTTGGCCTTTCCGGCGCCGCTCGCGTGCGCCCCGCCGAGCCCGCCCGCGAAGTCCTCCAGGACGCGGACCGCCTCGGTCTGGCTGGGCTGGTTCGGGTCCGGGAGGTACGTGCTGAAGCGGACCGAGTCGAAGCGCGGCGGCGGCACCATCTCGGCGACCAGCCGGTCGGCGGGGACGTGCGGCTCACGGGCGCACAGGGACAGCGGGCTCGCTTCGGCTATCGGGTGCACACCGGAGGCTGCGGAGGAGGACGACACGGTTCACCATGCTAAGCGCCGTGCCACACTCCATGACATGCGACGCCTGTTCCCTGTGACCGATGAGACAGCAGCGAGGGCCTTTGGCGGTTCGGCCGGGGACGACGGGGCTGGAGCCGCCGACGGGGCGCTGGTGACCGCGGGGCCCGGCGGCGGATCCTCCCGAGCCGGATCCGGTGGTGCTCTGGTCGACCGGGAGTGGAGCCTCGCCGAGCTCGCCGCCGCCTATGCCTACCCCGAGCCCGGCGCCGGCGGTCGGAAGCCCTGGTTGCGGGCCAACATGGTGTCCACGCTGGACGGGGCAGCCCAGCACGACGGCCGTTCGCAGCCCATCTCCAACGCGGCCGACATGCGGATCTTCGGCACGCTGCGGGGGCTGGCGGACGTCGTGATCGTCGGTGCCGAAACGGTCCGTCAGGAGGGGTACCGTCCGGCACGCGCGCGTGCGGAGTTCGCCGAGGCGCGCGAGGCGGCCGGGCAGTCGCCGGCGCCGGCCATCGCCGTGGTCAGCGCGAGCCTGGACCTGGACTACGGCCTGCCGCTTTTCACCTCGCCCGTCGTCCCCACCCTGATCCTGACGGGCGCCGCCGCGGCCCCGGACAGGGTCGCGACCGCCGAGAAGGCCGGCGCCCGGGTGGTGATCGCCGGTGACGGCGTCGGTGTGGACCCCGTGCGCGCCGTCCAGGCGCTCGCGGAGCTCGGTCACACCCGCCTGCTGACCGAGGGAGGCCCGCGGCTGCTCGGACAACTGGTGGCCGCCGGAGTGCTCGACGAGCTCTGTCTGACGATCTCCCCCATGCTCACCGCCGGTGACGCCCAGCGCATCGCCGGAGGGCCCACGGTGGCGGTCCCGAAACGGTTCGAGCTGGTGGCCCTGCTGGAGGAGGAGGGCTTCCTGTTCGGTCGGTACCGGCGGACGTGAGGTCAGGTTGGTTCGGAAACGGGTTCTCTGAGTGCCATGGTCCTGAAAATGGTGGAATCCACCGTTCCGTTTAGCTTCCGCCGGGCAGACTAAAGGTCGCAGTCCCCGTGCGAGCGCGGGGAAGGATGGTTTCCGCAGAAGGGGCGCCCGGTGTTCACAAGCGTTTTGATGATCGAGAAGGCCCTGACGTCCGTCGACGTGGAGTTCGTCACCACCTTGCACGGGGAGGAACCGGTCTCCTTCCACGTGCTGCTCCAGCCGCGGGGCGAGCAGGCCGACACGTTGCTGCGCGCCATCGACGACATCGCGCTCGGCGAACTGGACGAGGCGGTCCGCGAGGGCAGGACCCCGGAGGGCGAGGAGGCGATGAGTACCGGCGAGCGGGCGCTGGAGGTGTCGCTCACCGCGCTGCGCGGGGCCGGGGCGGAGGCCGAGGGGCGGCTGCTGGAGGACCATCCGCTCGACGCGCTCAAGGCCGTGGTGGACGAGGTCGGTGCGGACGAGGTGATCGTGTTGACCGACCCGCACTACGTGGAGGAGTTCTTCCACCGGGACTGGGCGTCGAGGGCTCGGCACAAGGTGGGGGTGCCGGTGCTGAAGCTGTTCTCGCACAGCAAGGCGTAGCGCTGCCGCCGGGCCGGGCCGGGCCGTGGGCGCCGTGGCGCTCGGGCGGGTTCGCCGGGTGCGGTTCGCCCCGTTGCGCAACGCCCGCGGGAGCACCCAATAGGCTGGGGGCTCACCGTCCTACCGCACCTGGGGAGAACACGCATGGCACCCGGCATTCCCACCGCCATGGACCGACCGCACTTCATCGGCATCGGCGGCGCCGGAATGTCCGGGATCGCGAAGATTCTCGCCCAGCGTGGGGCCAAGGTGGCCGGCAGCGACGCCAAGGAGTCCGAGACCGCCGAGGCGCTGCGCGCCCTGGGCGTGACCGTGCACATCGGGCACGCGACGGAGCACCTCGCCGACGACGCCAGCTGTGTCGTCGTGTCGTCGGCGATCCGGAAGGACAACCCCGAGCTGGCCCGCGCCGCCGAGCTCGGCATCCCGGTGGTGCACCGCTCCGACGCGCTCGCCGCGCTGATGGAGGGGCTGCGCCCGATCGCCGTCGCCGGCACGCACGGCAAGACGACCACGACGTCGATGCTGGCGGTCTCCCTGTCCGCGCTGGGCCTGGAGCCGTCGTACGCCATCGGGGGCGACCTGGACACCCCCGGCTCGAACGCCCTGCACGGTGACGGCGACATCTTCGTCGCCGAGGCCGACGAATCGGACCGCAGCTTCCACAAGTACGCGGCCGAGGTCGCGATCGTCCTGAACGTGGAGCTCGACCACCACGCCAACTACGCGTCGATGGACGAGATCTACGAGTCCTTCGTGACGTTCACCGACCGCATCACCGAGGGCGGCACCCTGGTGATCTCGGCGGACCAGGAGGGAGCGCGGGAGCTGACCCGGCGGGTCACGGCCCGCGATGTGCGGGTGGTGACGTACGGCGAGGCGGAGGACGCCGACGTACGCGTCCTGTCGGTGCTGGCGCAGGGTCTGAAGAGTCAGGTCACCGTCCTCCTCGACGGCCAGGAGCGCACCTTCACGGTCTCGGTCCCCGGCCGCCACTACGCGCTCAACGCCGTGGCCGCCCTGGCCGCCGGCACCGCGCTGGGCGTCCCGGCCGCCGAGCTGGCCCCGGCGCTGGCGGCCTACACCGGAGTGAAGCGGCGCCTGCAGCTGAAGGGCGAGGCCGCCGGCGTCCAGGTCATCGACTCCTACGCCCACCACCCGACCGAGATGACGGCCGACCTTCAGGCCATGCGCGCGGCCGCCGGTGACGCCCGGATCCTGGTCGTCTACCAGCCCCACCTCTTCTCCCGGACGCAGGAGCTGGGCAAGGAGATGGGCGAGGCCCTGGCCCTGGCGGACGCCTCGCTGGTCCTGGACATCTACCCGGCCCGTGAGGACCCGATCCCCGGCGTCACCAGCGCCCTGGTCATCGAGGCGGCCGGGGCGGCCGGCGCCGAGGTGACGGCCGTGCACGACAAGGGCGAGGTTCCCTCGCTGGTCGCGGGAATGGCCGAGCCCGGTGATCTCGTTCTCACCATGGGCGCGGGCGATGTCACCGACCTCGGTCCGCTCATCCTGGACCGCCTGTCGAAGTGAGGGGCAAGGACTCATGTCGTACGACGTCGAAAAGCCGGACGAGCAGTGGCGCGCGGAGCTGACCCCGGCCGAGTACGCCGTCCTCCGCCAGGCCGCCACGGAGCCCGCCTTCACCGGTGAGTACACCAACACCAAGGCGACGGGCGTCTACTCCTGCCGCGCCTGCGGCGCCGAACTGTTCACCTCCACCACGAAGTTCGAGTCGCACTGCGGCTGGCCGTCCTTCTACGACCCGAAGGACACCGACGCGGTGGAGCTCGTCCAGGACCGCTCGCACGGGATGGTGCGCACCGAGGTGCGGTGCGCCCGGTGCGGGTCGCATCTCGGGCATGTCTTCGAGGGCGAGGGGTACCCCACACCGACCGACCAGCGGTACTGCATCAACAGCATCGCGCTGCGGCTGACGCCGGACGAGGCCCTAGACTCGTAGGCAACGTCCGGCCCGGGCGGTCGTTCCGGTGCGGGAAGGCGGTGGCGCCGCATGCCGTACGTCGCTGTGAGTGCGATCAGCCATCCCGGACTGCTGCGCGAGCGGAACGAGGACAGTCTCGCCGTCGGGCCGTGGACGCTGTGCGCGACCGTCACCGAGAATCCGCAGACCCTGATCTTCCCGCTCGGCACGCCCCTCGTCGTCGCCGTCGCCGACGGGCTCGGCGGGCATCCCGGTGGTGAGGTGGCCAGCGCTCTCGTCGTCCGCCGGATCGCGGCGCTCGGTCCGGCCCTGAGCAGCGAGGTCGCCGTCCGGGACGCCCTGAACCTCTGCAACCGCGCCGTCTTCAAGGCCGCCGGCGGCGACCAGGCGGGCGAACTCGCCGGCATGGGGACGACGGTCGCCGGCGTCGTCGTGCGGCCCGACGCGCTGCTGGTGTTCAACGTGGGCGACAGCCGGGTCCTCGCGGCCTCCCGCGACGGGCTGCGCCAGCTCAGCGTCGACGACAGTCCGCCCCACCCCGCCGGGCGTACGACGTCCCTCGTCACCCAGAGCCTGGGCGGCTCGCTCACCTATCGTGCGGTCGTCCCCCATGTCACGTCCGAGACCATGGCGCCGGGCGAGCGCTACCTCATCTGCTCGGACGGGCTGACGGACCCGGTGGCGACGGACGTACTGGAGGAGATCCTGCGGGAGCACGACGACGGCCGGGCGGCGTTCGAACTGTGGAAGGCGGCCATCGAGGCGGGCGGGCCCGACAACATCACGGTGGCGGTGGTGCGGGTCGAGCAGGAATAGCGCGCGGTCACCGGAGAGGTCCGCCGGGCTCAGAGGAACTTGCGCTGCACGAGAACCGACAGCACCAGCGCGCCCGGCAGCAGCGGTACCCAGACCGTCAGGACGCGGTAGCCGATGACGGTGGCCGCGGCGAGGCCCATCGGTGCGCCGAACGTGGTCATCGTGAACACCAGCGCCGCGTCCACCGGACCGATGCCGCCCGGTGCGGGCACGGCTCCCGCCGCGGTGCCGGCGAGGAGGAACGCGAGGACCACCTGCGTCCAGGACAGCGGCAGGCCCAGCGCGAAACCGACCGAGGCGATCACGCTCGCCTGGAGCAGCGGGGTGGCGGCGGCACCGCCCCAGAGGGCGAGGGCGCGGCTGGGGCGGGTGTGCAGGAGCCGGGCGTCGGTGAGCGCGGTGCGCACGAAGCGGACGAGGGGGCGGCGCAGTGGCCGTACGGTCGCCACGAGGATGCCCGCCGTGAGGAGGGCGGCCGTGACGCCCGCGGCGACCAGGAGCAACGTCCGTCCGTCCGGGACGAGTCGGCCGAGGTGTAGCAGTTCGGGGAAGGCCATGAGGAAGCCGAGCAGCACCAGCGTCTTGGCGATCGGCTTGACCAGCGAGTACAGGGCGAGTGACGCGGTGGCCCGGGCCAGCGGGATACCGCGGCCCTGAAGGAAGCGCAAGGTGACGGCGTGGGCGCCGATGCTCGCCGGCAGTACGTGGTTCGCGGCGCCGGCCGCGAACTGTGACGCGAGCAGCAGGCCCGGCGGAAGCCGTTCCGGCACGGCCCCTTGGCGGACGACCGCGGCGGCCACCCAGCCCATGCAGGTGAAGAAGAGGCCGCAGAGCAGCCACCAGGGGTCGGCGGTGGCGAGTCGGCCGACCCCGTCCTGGAAGGCACGCCAGTCGGCTGCCGCCCATGCCCCGATCAGCAGGAGCGGGAGCAGGGTCAGCGCGTGGCGGGTGAGGCGGGCGGGGGAGAAGCGAGAACGCGGGGTGGCGGTGGCGGTGGCGGTGGGGGTGGCGCTGGGGGCGGGGTGAGCGGGCAGCGGTCCGGGGAGATCGCTGAGCGGGAGCGAGGACACGGCGCGGTCGTCCTTCCGCGTCCCACCCGCACGGACGCGGGGCGGACGGCTAGAGGGCGAGGCAAGGGGGGACTACGGAAACGTGCCCGCTCGATGTGACGCCGTGGTGTCCATGAGCGGAAGCCGCGTCGGCGAGCGAGCGACACTGCCGGGGACGCCCGCCCGCGCGCCCCCACGCCTGCCCGCGACTGCTCCCCGCTCTCACCGCATCCAGTGCTTGCCGGTGCTCCACCCCGAAAACCGCCGGGCGCGGCCCCCGTCCGCCGTGCCGTCGGGGCCGAAAGCGCCGCCCTCGGCGACCAGGGCCAGGCCCGCCAGGGCGGGGGCCAGTCGGGTCGCGACGTGGCTGGGGCGGTGGGCCGTCTCCTCGGGCAGGCCCGCGAGGAAGCGTCGCTGCTCCTGCGGTGGGCACAGGGAAAGGTGGAACAGCATCTGGCGCCAGGCGTACGCCGCGTCCTTGAGGGTGCCCAAGGGCCGTGGTTCGTGGTGCGCGCGGGCGATCAGGCGGCACACGGTCACGTAGCAGCGGCGTGCCAGGTCGGCCCAGCCGGGCCGCGGGGCGATGCCCACCCGGTGGACCAGCGTGGCCAGGTTGTGGGTGGTGAGGATCTGCGCCTGCTCGATCACCGTGCCGTTGGCCGCCACCGACCAGGACCCGGACGCCACCCCGGCCCGCTCGGCACACAGCCGCGCGAAACCGGGAGAGGTGGGGGCGCCGTACGAACGGGTCAGGGCCGCTCCCGTCTCGGCGATCGCCAGGTTGCGGATCGCCGCGTAGTCGATGCCGTAGTAGCGCTCGTACAGTGTGCCGCCGAGCAGCTCGCCCGCGATCCGCGCCGCCGTGAGGAACTTCGGGCTGAACGTGCCCATGAAGATGTCGGCGGCCAGCTCCTCCACGAACGGGGCGCCCAGGTCGGCCTGGCGCTCGAGCTGCGCCAGTTCGCGGACGAGCGGGTTGGGCAGGATCGTGCCCGGGAAGGCCTGCACGGACAGCTCCCCCAGCTGCCGCAGCACGGCGAGCGCCCCTTCGCCGTCCGACTTGCCCAGCACCGCTGATCGCTGCCCGGACACCGCCCGTACCCAGGGCAGCTCCTCGACGCGCACCTGCCGTTCCAGGTTGAGCAGCAGCAGCGAGCGGCGGTTGCGGAACGCCCGGTAGTTCGCGGCCATCAGCGCCCGCAGCGTCTCGTCGCGGTACGCCTGCGCGGTGGCGGCGGCCACCAACTGCGGGACCAACTCGGCCAGGACCTCGGCGGACGGGACGACGCCTCGCTCCACGAGCGTGCCGAGCGGCGCGCTCAGCGCGGACTCGACCACCTGACGAATCGTGGGCGGTACGGCGGCCCCGGCGGGCAGGCCGGTCTCCCGGCTCTCCTCCTCCGTCACCGCGCCGAGGAACGGCGCGGCATCGGGGATGCCCGTCTCCTGCGGGAGTACGGCGAGCCGGCGCAGCATCAGCTGGGCCAGGGCGTGATGGGAGGGGAGCGCCGCCTGCTCGGCCTGGCGTCGGCGCAGGTCCGTGTGCGGATCGGACCCGGGCAGGCCGCGCCGCCGCACCATGGACGCCACCGCGTGCCGCAGCAGACCGAGCCGGCGCGCGTCCAGAGGCCGTCCGGCGACGGTCTCCTCCAGCGCGCCGCGCAGGATGCCGAGGTTCTCCTTGGGGTTGCGGTGCTTGGTGCAGCGGGTGTGCTCCGCGGCCAGCCGCCGGTAGCGGCCGAGCAGCGCCTCGCCGTGCGCCAACCAGTCGGCGTCCGGGGCGAGTGCGAGTACCCGGCCGTCCCGTGCCGTGCGCAGCCAGTGCACGAGCAGCTCGTCGCCGAACGGCTGCCATACGGCGAGCGCCTCGCGCTGGGTCTCGACGGCCTCGTGGGGCCGGCGCCGGACCAGGGTGTCGACGGCGTCGGAGACGGTGTGCCGGTGGACGGCCGCGGTGGCGTCCGGCGCGGGTCCGTCCGCCGGCCGGGGCAGGAACCGCAGCCGGTCGGCGAACGGCTCCAGTTCCGCCGCGAGGTCCAGCGCCGCGTCGGTCTCTCCCTGCCGCACCAGCCAGGCCATGGTGAGCAGCGCGGCCTCCTCGGGTACGCCGATCTCGTAGTGGCCGCTGTCCAGCCGGGCCCACAGCCAGGCGAGCCCGTCTTCGGTGAGGCAGTGGGCGAAAAGCGCCCGCCGCTCGGCGGGCACCCCGAAACTCCGCGCGGCGTCGGTCTCGTACGGCTGGAGCGGGCCGCCCGCACGCGCGGTTCCGGTGGCGAAACCGCCCCGCACCACCTCGGGAGTCACCCAGGCCGGAAGGTCCGCCACCGGGGTACGCGAACCGACCGTCAGCCGGCCCGTGGCCATCCCCGCGAGGACCGCCCGCCAGCGCTGCCCGCGCACCTCGGCGCGGCGCCGGGTGTCGGCGTCCTCGTGGGTCAGCGCGGTCGTGAAGGCCTTGGCCAGCTGGGCCGCCGCGAAGGACGGGGCCGCGGTGAGGGGCTGCTGCTCAGCGTTGTCGTTCATAAGCCGACGTGGCAGGTTCCGCCCCTGCGCCCTCCGGGTCCCGAGCCCGGTGCTCTGCTGCTGAGCTACACGCCGATGGGGGCCGACGTTAGACGCCGGGATGATCACCGCACAACCGGTTTTCGACCGGACGGCTGGGGCGGAGGCGCCTTGCCGGGTGTGACTTAGGTTAGGCTTCCCTCAATATTGTTCAGGGGGAGGTCTCGCCATGGCCCCAGTCATGTCCCGCCGTCGTCTGCTCACCGCGGGCGGTGCCCTCGGTCTCGGCTCGCTGCTCGCCGCCTGTGGCGGTGACGGGGACGCCGACGGCGAGGCGCGTGAGGCCGGCGGCGGCCGCTGGTCCTTCAAGGACGACCGGAGGCGCACGGTCTCCCTCGACGAGGCGCCGCGGACACTCGTCGCCTTCGTCAGCGCCGCCGCCGCGCTCCACGACTACGGAGTGGCGTGCGACGGCGTCTTCGGGCCCACCGAGCCCGTCGACGGCAAGCCCAACCCGCAGGCCGGCGACCTGGACGTGGCCAAGCTGACGAGCCTCGGCACGCGGTGGGGGCAGTTCAACGTCGAGAAGTACGCGGCGCTGAATCCCGACCTGCTGATCAGCAACATGTTCCCGGGCCCCGACCTGTGGTACGTCCCGCAGGAGAGCCACAAGAAGATCGAGGCGCTCGCGCCGACCGTCGGCATCAGCGTCGCCCGGACCTCCCTGCTGAACCCCCTCGAGCGCACCGCCGAACTCGCCGAGGCGCTGGGCGCCGACCTGGGCGCGAAGAAGGTGACCGACGCCCGGGCCCGCTTCGACAAGGCGGTCGAGACCCTGCGTGCGGCGGCGGCCGCCAACAAGGGGCTGAAGGTCATGGCCATCACCGGCGACAACGATCAGTTCTACGTCGCCGTACCCGACTCCTACGCGGACCTGAACTACTACAAGGACCTCGGCGTCGAGTTCGTCGAGGGCAAGAAGTCCGACGAGTGGGGCTTCTGGGAGTTCCTGAGCTGGGAGAACGCCGACAAGTACCACGCGGACCTCATCCTGGTCGACAACCGCTCCTCGGCCATGAGCGCCGAACAGCTCGACGCCAAGCGGACCTGGCGGCAACTGCCCGCCGTCAAGGCCGGCCAGACCGTGCCCTGGGCCATGGAGGAGCGCTACAGCTACGCCGGATACGCGCCCGTGCTCGAACGGCTGGCGGCCGCCGTGGAGAAGGCCGAGAAGCTGTCCGCGTGAGCGGTCCGAAGGGGCGTGAGGGACTGCTGCTGAATCATCTGAATCACTCATCCACCGGAATATTGACTTACGGCTGATCGAGCCAGAGCATTGCCCGGGTGAGCCACTTCGAGCACGCCTCCCTCCGGCCGGCCGCCCTCCCCGCCGACCTCGACGAAGCCGCCCACCGCTGCCTGGTCGCCGGATTCGAGGGCACGACGAGCGTGCCCGACACGCTCAAGGAGCTCATCGACCGCGGCCTCGGCGGGGTCATCCTCTTCACCCGCAACGTGCGCGACGCCCGGCAGGTGCGCCGCCTCACGGACGAGCTGCGGGCCCTGCGCCCGGACCTCCTCGTCGCCATCGACAACGAGGGCGGCGGCATCGGCCACCTGGTGGGCGCCGGCGCCCCCGACGTCCCCGGCTCCTACGCCCTCGGCGTCGCCGACGACCCGAACCTCACCGCCCGCTGCGCCGACGCGCTGGCCGGGCACCTGGCCACCCTCGGCATCACCGCCTCCTACGCCCCCGTCGCCGACCTCCAGCGCCGGCCCGACAACCCGATCGTGCGCACCCGCTCCTTCGGCGCCGACCCCGGTCTCGCCGCCCGCCACCTGCGCGCCTGGATCACCGCCACCGAGGCCCGAGGCGTCGCCTCCTGCGCCAAGCACTTCCCCGGCCACGGCGGCACCGTCACCGACAGCCACCACGGCATGGCGGTCGACCCGCGGCCGTACGACGAACTGAGCGCCGACCTCGAACCGTTCCGGGCGGCGATCGACGCGGGCGTGCCGATGCTGATGAGCGCCCATGTCGTCTTCCCGGCGCTCGACCCCAACCGGCCCGCCACGCTCAGCCGACGCATCCTCGGCGACCTGCTCCGCCACGACCTCGGCTTCGACGGCGTCCTCGTCAGCGACGCGCTGGAGATGAGGGCGATCGCCGACCAGTACGGCGAGGCGGCCGGCGCCCGGATCGCGCTCGCCGCCGGCGCGGACCAAGTGATCGTCGCCGTGGGGGACCTGAACGTCACCCTGGACTGCCGGGACGCCGTGCTCGACGCGCTGCGCACCGGCGTGCTGGCGCGGGAGCGGATCGAGGAAGCCGCGGGACGGGTACGGCGGCTCGCCGAGCGGTACGCGACGCCCCCGGCGCACGTCGCCGACTGGGACCCGGGCGCCGGTCTCCGGGCCGCGCGCCGGGCCGTGCGGAGCCGGGGCGTACCGCCCGCCGTGCCCGGCGCCCATGTCGTCGACCTGTTCCCGCCCCCGCACCCCGCGCTCAACTGGGGCGGGGAGGACCTGCTGACCGAGGTACGCGCCCTCGACCCCACGACGACGGGCACGGCGGTGACCGGCGAGTGCGGCGCGGACCCGGACGCCCTCGTCGAAGGCATCCTGCGCCGCTGCGGCACCGCGCCCTTGGTCGTCGCCACGTGTGACGCCGGGCTGCATCCCTGGCAGTCGCGGCTGCGCGACGCCCTGTCGGCCCGGCGGCCGGATGCGGTGTTGGTGGATACGGGGCTGCCGGAGGGTGGCGCGTTGTGTGCGTATGGGCGGGGGCGGGTGAATCTGCGGGCGGTCACCGAGGTGCTGGTGGGCGCGGCCGGTGGGTGAGGCGCGCGCCCGCCAGTCACGGCGCTGACAAGGATCTACGACCTCTTGCTCGTCGGAGGCGTCCTGCGCCGCTGCGGCACCGAGCCCATGGTCGTCGCCACGTGTGACGCCGGGCTGCATCCCCTGGCAGTCGCGGCTGCTCCGGGCGCGGTGGTCAGGACGGCCGTACGACCTCCTTGATTCCGCGCGCCGTCAGGTACTCCGTGTCCTCGGACCGCGCGGCCAGGACCACCGCCGGGCGGACGCCTTCCGTCCGCAACCGCATCCACGCCTCGAAGTACGCGCCGCCCGGACCGGACACCGACCGGGTGCCCGGCGTGCAGTCCAGGAGCAGGGCGGTGTCCCGGGGGTGGTCGGGGCGGGGCTCCTCGCGCAGGTCGGCGACGGTCTCGGCGAGGGCCTCGGCGATCGGCTTGGCGCGGCCCGCCGAGTCGAACAGGCCCAGGGTGTACTCCAGCTCCGGGAAGTCGGCCAGCGAACGGTCCACGTCGTGGGAGCACCACCAGGTCACGCCCCACAGTCCCGCGCACTCGGCCGCGTTCCGCACGGTGGCGCGTGCGAAGTCCGGCGCGTCGGCGGCCGGGATGTGCGGTTCGGGCGCGCCGGTCTCCTGGACCCAGACCGGGCGGGCGGGGTCGGTGGCGTACGCCTTGGCCAGTTCGGTGCCGTACTCGGCGAGGTGCCGGACCTGCGGGGAGCGGGGGCCGTAGCGGCGGGCGCAGTCGCCGGAGAACACCCACGGGTGGACGGTGGTCACATCGCCCTTGCGGGCCGAGGCCTCGGGGGTGAAGGGGTGGTCGTCGCCGTACCAGGCGGCGTCGTACGCGGAGTGCGTCACCAGGCCGCCGGCCTCGCCGAGTCCGTCCCGGGCGGCGGCCAGCAGGGTGTCGAGGTAGCGGTCGACCTCGTCGGCCGTGACGGGGTTGTGCTCGACCAGGTTGTTGAGCTCGTTGCCGAGCTGGAGGCCGATGAGGTTCGGGCGGCCCGCGAGGGCGCTGCCCAGGGTGCGCAGCAGGGTGGCCTGGGCGGCGATGGCCTCGCCGTCCGTGAACACGTTGCGGTGGTGCCAGCTGCGGGTCCACTCCGGGTAGAAGTCGAAGCTCGACAGATGGCCCTGCACGCCGTCCACGACGACGTCGAGTCCGGCCTCGCCGGCCAGGTCGACGAGGTGCGCCAGCTGGTCCACGGCGGCGGTGCGCACGAGGGTGCGGTTCGGCTGGAGCAGCGGCCAGAGGTGGAAGACGCGGACGTGGTCGAGACCGAGACCGGCGATCCGGTCCAGGTCCTCACGCGCGCGTGCCGGGTCGAAGTCGTGCCAGGAGTGGAACCAGCCGTGGCGGGGCGTGTAGTTGACGCCGAAGCGGAGCGGGCGGATGGGATCCTCCTCGGGTTGCCGTGGCTTGGCTCTTGTCCGTCGCGAATGTATCAACCACCATGGGCGCCGATGAATAGTGATTTGAACCAAAGCTCGGTCTACGTCGTCGGCCTGGACGCCGGAGGCACCCGCACCCGCGCCGTCCTGGCGCCCGTGCCCGCGGGCGATCCCGAGGGCGAGGGCGTCGGCGGACCGGGCAACGCCCTCACCGTCCCTGGCCCCCAGCTCACCGAGCACCTCGTCGAGGCCCTCGCGCGGGCCGTGCCGGAAGGGCTGCGCGGCCGGGTCGTGGCCGTGGCCGGCGGCTTCGCGGGCGCCTCGCGGACCGCTCCGGACGAGCCGGGCCGGATCAGGGCGCACGCCGCGCTCACCGTCGCGCTGGGGCGGCTGGGCATCGGCGCCGCCTCGGTCGAGATCCACAGTGACATCGAGGCCGCGTTCGCCGCCGCGCCCGGCACCCCCGCCGACGGCCTCGCCCTGGTGGCGGGCACCGGCGCGGTCGCGGCGCGCGTCACCGCCCGCGCCTGCACCACGACCGCGGGCGGCGACGGCTGGCTGCTCGGCGACGACGGCAGCGGCTTCTGGATCGGGCGCGAGGCGGTACGGGCGGCGCTGCGCGCGGCGGACGGACGGGGCGGGCCGACGGCGCTGGCCGCGTCGGGGCCCGCATCCCAAGGGGGTGTTCACATGATGGACGCGCTCGTCTCGGATGTCGGAGTGGAAGCGGTCAAGGTCACGC
>NZ_JBEXQG010000122.1:0-14615 GCF_040612485.1 Streptomyces sp. NPDC006385 | reverse complement strand
GGCGGCCCGGCGCAGCGCCTCCAGCGAGCGCGGGGCGGCGCGGGGCACGCCGAGTGCCTCGGCCTGCCGTACCGGGACCTCGCGCAGCCCGGTGAGCAGCCCCGCCAGGTCGGCCTCGCCGACGGCGGACACGTCGTGCTGCCCGCCCGAGCCGCCGGGCACCTTGGTGTCCAGGGTGTAGGTCAGCCCGGGCGACCACTCCCCGTACGCGACGCTGGTCGGCACCGCGACGGGGACGTGCGGGCGGACGAGGTCGCGCAGGCGCAGCTCGCGGCGCTGGCGGACGGCTGCCTCACGGTCGGGGGCGAGGCGCAGCACATGGCGGGTGCCGACCAGCCAGGTGGCGGGGTCGGCGCCCGGCGCGGCGGGGCGGACCTCGGGTCCGGCCGAGTCGGCCACGTCGTACTTGAGCAGGGAACGGACCAGTCGGCGGACGGTGTCCGCGGTGGGTGTCGGTGCCTGGGTCATGGTCGCGCCGTTGTCGCTCGGGGGTCTACGGGGGCTCCTTGCTCCGGGATCGTTCGCCGGGTCAGTCCACTATGACCATCTCGCGGGTCGTGTCGTTGAGCCGCCGTCCGCCGTCCTCGGTGACCGTCACGATGTCCTCGATGCGCACTCCGAAGCGGCCGGGCAGGTAGACGCCGGGCTCCACGGAGAAGCACATGCCGGTCACCAGGGGCTGCTCCTCGCCCTCGATCATGTACGGCGGCTCGTGGGTGGTGACGCCGATGCCGTGCCCGGTGCGGTGGATGAAGTACTCGCCGTACCCGGCGTCCGCGATGACCGCGCGGGCGGCCCGGTCGACCTCCTGGCAGGCGACGCCGGGCCGTACGGCCCGGTAGCCCGCCTCCTGGGCCGCGCGCACCAGGTCGTGGACCCGGCGCTCCTCGTCGGTGGGTTCCCCGACGTGGACCGTGCGGGAGGTGTCGGAGCCGTAGCCGTCCTTCAGGCCGCCGAAGTCGAGGACGACCATGTCGCCGCGTTCGATCACCCGGTCGCCCACCTCGTGGTGCGGGTTGGCGCCGTTGGGGCCGGAGGCGACGATGGTGAAGTCGACCTGGGAGTGGCCGAACCGGCGCAGCAGGTCGGCGAGGTCGGCGGCGACCTCGGACTCGCGGCGGCCGCCGAAGGGAACCTTCCGGATCTCCTCGAACGTTGCGTCCGCGGCCGCGCCCGCGGCCGCCAACAGCTCCAGCTCCGCGGCGTCCTTGACGGCCCGCAGCATCGGCAGGGCGTCGGTGAGGGAGGCGTAGGAGGCGCCGGGCAGCGCCCTTTGCAGGGCCAGCAGGTGCATCGCCCAGGCGTTGTCGCTGATGCCGAACCGGCCGAGCGGCTCCGGGAACGCACCCGTACTTCCCCGGAGCCGCTCGTCGAGGAGGGCGGCGGTGGCCGCGTAGGGGTCCTTGCCGTCGGTCCAGTCGCGCAGGGCGAGGCCCAGGGCGCCGGGGGCCTTCGCGGCGTCCGGGGCCTCCAGGGCGGGGACGACGAGGACGGGGTCCTGACCGGGGACGAGGACCAGCATGGTGAGGCGTTCGGTCTCCGCGGTGGGCGCGTAGCCGGTGAGCCATACGAGATCCGGGCCGGGTGCCACCAGGAGTCCGGCCAGTCCGGCGTGCTCGGCCGTCCGTGCGGCCCGTTCCCTGCGGGCCCGGTAGTCGTCGGCGGTGAAGGGCGCGGGTGCGGTGCCGGTCATCCGGGCCTCCCTGGGCGCTGATAAGGACTACGGGCAGCATCCTGCCCGGACGGGGAGGGCGGCGCGAGCCGGTCGGCGGGTCTTTCGGGCGGTGGGCCGGGCATGGTGTCAGCTCTCCAGGGCCATGCGGACGCCGAGGAGCAGCAGCACGCCTCCGGAGACCTGGTCCAGACGCCGGCGCACGCCCGCGCGGGACAGCATGGTCTTCAGCCGGCCGACGAACCACACGTACAGGCCGTAGTAGCCGATCTCGTAGACCGCCCAGAGCGCGGCGAGGCCGACCATGGCCGGCAGGTGCGGGGCGCCCTCGGGCACGAACTGCGGGAGGAAGGACATGGCGAAGACGGCGGCCTTGGGGTTGGCGAGGTTGAGGAGCAGGCCGCCGCGGTAGGAGGCCCAGCCGCTCTTGTGGGTGCCCTCCCATGTGCTCTCGTCCCTGCCCTCGGCCGTGCCCTCCTCGGCCTTCTTGGCGCGGCGTGCCTGTCGCAGCGCCTGGACGCCGAAGCCGACGAGCACGGCCGCGCCGACGATCCGCATCACGTCGTAGGCCACCTCGGACGCGGTCAGCAGCGCGGTCAGGCCGAAGGCGGCGACGACGCCCCAGATGAAGACGCCGGTCTCGTTGCCCAGCACGGTCAGGAATCCGGAGCGTCTGCTGTGCAGCGACTGCTTGATGATCAGCACGGTGCTGGGCCCGGGCGAGGCGGCGACGAGGGTGCATGCCCCCAGGAAGGCGAGAAGGGTGGTCGGCATGGGGTCATGGTGGCCGTGCCCGGGGAGCGTGACCAGTGATTTTCCCTTGCTCGTGGCAAGGGGGCGGGCGTGGGTCAGACGACGACGCCCGGAACCGCCGTCAGCTGCTGGAAGCCGCCGCTGCGGTGGCGCACCGTCAGGGTGACCCGGCGGCCCGGGCGGGCCTCGGCGACGGCTCGTGCGAGGTCGGCGGCCGTGTCGATGCGGGTCTTGTCGAACGCGAGGATCACGTCGCCCCTGATCAGGCCGGCGGTGTATCCCGGGCCGGGAACGTGGACGCCGACGAGCCGGGCACCGGGTTTCACGTCGTCCACGGCCTCCACGCCGAGGGTCGCGACCGCGGCGGGAGCTGGTGCGGGGGTCGGGGACGGCGGGGCCGAGGAGCCGGGCTGTGCCGAGGTGGGCGGGCTCGCGGGGGCGCCGGGCCCGGTCTGCCGCTCCGGTTCGGCGAGTCGGCTCATGCCGATCACGGTGGCCCCCACCGTGCCGAGTCCGATCCCGGACAGGAGCAGGACCATGCCGAGGAGCAGGGCGGCCAGGACGGCCGTCAGCCGTCGGCAGCGCCGTAGTGGCGCGGCGTGCGGGCGCCGTGTCTCGGGGGCGGACTTGGTGTCGTCATCGGGCCGCTGACCTGGCATGGGCTTGGGTCGCAACGCAGTCTGTTCCATCGGATCGCCTCCGGCTGGTGACTACCCTGCGCACCGGCGCGCAACGAGCCACGATCGAGTGAGACTGACCGGTGGCCAGGAGCGGGAAGCCGCAGGACGTACTGACTGCTCCTGGCGACGACCCCCCGCACGCGAAACTCGGCGAGCTCTCGGAGAACGCCGCGAAGGGCGTCCGAGAGCTCGCCGAGGAGACCGTCGCGCGAGGGCGGCAGCCGGCTGAGGCGGCCGTCGCGCGAGGGCGGGAGGTCAGCTGAAGGCCGGCATCGCCGGCGGGCGCTCCGGTAGGAAGCCGTGGGCGCGGCGGGCCAGGAACGGGGCCTTGTAGCGGTCCACCTCCCGGTGCCAGTTCAGGATGCCGGACAGCCAGTTCTGGAGGTCGGTGACGTAGTTCCCCATGATCTCCCGGGCTTCGTCCGAGAGCCCGAAGTCCTCGTACACGATGGGCAGTTCGTGCGCGGCCACGTGCTCGAACTGCTGCATGCGCTGGGTCATCAGGTCATGGACGACGTCCAGGGCGGTCGGGTAGTCGATGCCGAAGAAGTTCTGCACGACGAGGATGGCGTTGTGGATCTCGCCCTCGTACTCGATCTCCTTCTGGTACGAGAAGACGTCGTTGAGGAGGCAGGCGTAGTCCACGGCGGCGTTCTCCAGGGAGCGGACCGGTCCGCTGCGGTACACCTCCGGCGGTACGGCGGGGCCGTGACCCATCCGGCACAGGCTCAGGGTGAGGTCGGCGCCGAAGGTGGCGCGGCGCATCTCCAGGTAGTCGACCGGGTCGGGGATGCGGTTCTGGAGCTGGTTGGACAGCTCCCACACCCAGCTCTCGGTCATCGTGTTCACCGCGTCCTTGAGGAAGCGCCGGTGGTCGGGGGCCATGTCCGCCGTCGTCCGCGCCCACAGGTCGATCAGTCCGCGCTCCATGGCGTTGACCGGGACGGTGGCCACCTCGCCGTCCAGGGGCATGCATGCCGACAGCCGCCGCGTGGTCAGCCGGGCGGCGGCCAGGTCGCGGCGGTGTCCGAAGACGAGCGGGTAGTAGTCGTCACCGTAGGTGCCCCAGGCCAGCCATGCCGAGCTGAGGTCCAGCTCCTCGGGTGTGGCGTCCGGGTCGAGGCCCGCCGCGCACAGCGGAAGGTCGTAGGCGGCGAGCTTGTCCTCGTCCCAGACGCCCTCCTGGAGGATGCCCATGCGGTGCGTCCACTCGGTCAGACGGTGCCGGGCGGCGTGCAGGTGCGGGCTGAGCTGCACCTGGAACGGCATGGAGAAGTCGGGCAGTCGGGACGGGCCGACCTTCTGGAACGGCACGTGCGTGTAGGCACGCAGGCGTTCCGCGCCGGCCGCGGCGAGCAGCGCTCCGACGTCGGCGGCGGAGGTGCCGGGACCGGTCGGGGCACGCCAGGGCGCGGTGGGTTCGGCGCGCTGGTTCATGTACCGGCTGGAGCGCATGTGCCACTCGTGGCCGCCGGACTGCCAGTCCTGCAGCCCCTGGGTGTACGCCGCGACCGCGGCGACCTGCTGCGGGGTGAGCCCCTTGTCCAGCGCCAGGGCGGGGACCTCGGTCAGTGCGGTGTGCTCGAACTGGTGGAGCCGGGAGGTGAGGACGTCGTTGACGGTGTCGGCGGCCTCCTGGGTGGTGCAGCCGAAGAAGGTCTCCAGGACCAGGACGCCGTTGCTCAGCTCCCCCTCGTCCTCGACCTCGCGCTGGTAGGAGAACAGGTCGTTGCGCAGGTGCACGGCGTCCGAGAACGTCTCCATGAGGACCCTGAGCGGCCGCGACTCGGCGACGGACGCGGGGACCTCGGCCGTCGCGTACTCCACGAGGCCCGACGACCAGGGGGCGCCGCCCACCTTGCGGCGCATCTCGATGTACTCGACGGGGTTGGCGACGCGGCCCTCGTTGATGTTGGACAGCTCCCACAGCGACTCGTTGAGGAGGTGTTCGGTGGCGACGGCGAAGCGGCGGCGCCAGTCGACCGACATCGAGGGCACCGTGCGCGTCCACAGGTCGGCGAGGCCCGCCTCGACCGGGTTCTGCGGCTCCGGCATCGGGGTCGACAAATCCATCGGCATGAACAGGGGCAGCCGGTCCAGGTAGTCCTTGCCGCCGACGCGGTCCTGGGTGCGTTTGAAGGTCTCCAGGAAGTGGTCGTCGAAGAAGAAGACCCACACGTACCAGTCGGTGATGAGGGAGAGGGCGGGGCCGTCACAGTCGGGGTGGGTGTAGGCGCAGAGCAGGCCGTAGTCGTGCGCGTCCAGGTCGGCCTGCTCCCAGACCCCGGACCCTTCCAGCATGCCCATGTCGCGTGCCCACTGCGTCGAGTGGGCGCGGGCCTCGTCGACGTGCGGGTTCAGCCGCGCGGGGTACGGCATGTAGAAGTGCGGGAGTTCGAAGGGCTGCTGCGTCATGGCCGGGCCCTACCCCCGGCCCTCAACAGGCATCCACCGCCCGGGACATGATCACACCATCGCGTGAATCAGGGATGAATCCGGGAGTTCTCGCCGGGCCTTGTGGCGTTCACCTCTACGCGCGCAGACTTCTTCGAGCTTCATATGTCCCCCGTGTCCCCTCTTCCTCTCCGGAGCCGCGATGAACCCCACCGGATCCCTCTCGCGCCGCACGGCGCTCGCCTCGCTCGCCGGGGCGGCACTCGCCACGACCGCGGCGTTCCCGGCGTCGGCGGCCGACCGGCACGGCCGCCGGACCGTGCGGTTCGCCACCTTCAACGCCTCCCTGAACCGCTCCGCCCAGGGCGCGCTGATCACCGACCTGTCCACCCCGGACAACGCCCAGGCGCGCAACGCCGCCGAGACCATCCAGCGGGTCGACCCGGACGTCCTGCTGATCAACGAGTTCGACTACGACGAGCAGGGCAGAGCGGTCCGCCTGTTCCTGCGCAACTACCTGTCCGTCGGCCACAACGGTGCGGAGCCGATCCGCTTCCCGTACCACTTCACGGGCCCGGTGAACACGGGTGTCGCCACCGGCGTGGACCTCGACGGGAAGAACGGCGCCGTCACTACGCCAGGTTCCGACGCGTACGGGCAGGACGCGTACGGCTACGGCTGGTTCCCGGGGCAGTACGGCATGGCCGTGCTGTCGAAGTACCCGATCGACACGCGTGCGGTGCGCACCTTCCAGCGCTTCCTGTGGAAGGACATGCCGGGCCACGTCATGCCGCCGGGCTACTACAGCGACGAGGCCCGCGCGATCCTGCGGCTGTCGTCCAAGAGCCACTGGGACGTGCCCGTGCGCGTCGGGCACTCCACCGTGCACTTCCTGGTCTCCCACCCGACCCCGCCCACTTTCGACGGCACCGAGGACCGCAACGGCCGCCGCAACCACGACGAGATCCGGCTGTGGGCCGACTACGTCGGCGGCCGCCGGCGCAGCTCCTACCTGTACGACGACAAGGGCCGCCGCGGCGGACTGCGGCCCGGGGCGCGGTTCGTGATCGCGGGTGACCAGAACGCCGACCCGTACGACGGCGACAGCCATGCCCACGCGATACGGCAGTTGCTCGACCATCCGGCGGTGAACCTCCCGGCCACTGCGCCGTGCAGCGCGGGCGGTGCGGAGGCCGCGAGGCTCCAGGGCGGCGCGAACGCCTCGCACACCGGCGACCCGGCGTACGACACCGCGGACTTCGGCGACACCGCGCCCGGGAACCTGCGCGTCGACTACGTGCTCCCGTCCAAGGGCCTGATACCGGGCGCGAACGGTGTCTTCTGGCCGACGTCCGACGACCCGCTGTACCGGCTGGTGGGGGACGGCAGGACGGTGCCGACGTCCGATCACCGGCTGGTGTGGCAGGACGTGCGGCTGGGCTGAGCGACGCTCGGCATCCACGGGTGGCGAGGCCGGACGCCCCTACCTCCTGCGCACGGCCCGCCCCACCTCCGACCTCAGCGCGACGAACTCCGCCAGGCCCCGGGTCGTGATCCGGACCCGGGTGCCGGGGAGTTCCACCGGCAGGTCCAGGACGACCTTGGTCCTCACCTTCCGCCGCACCGCCGCGCGGGACACGGAACTGGCGGGGCGGCGCATCCGCGCGGGCGACAAGGTGGTCGTCTTCCACGCCTCCGCCAACCGCGACGAGCGGGTCTTCGCCGAACCGGACCGGCTGGACCTGTTGCCGGACCCCGAACCCGCATGTCTCCTTCGGCGGCGGTCCGCACGTCTGCCTGGGCCCGCACTTCGCCCGGCTCCAGCTACGCGTGCTCCCTTCCCGTGCACGTCACTTGAGTACGGGTCACTTGAGGACAGCCGCACGCGCCGGTGCGGCCGTCAGGTCCGCACCTGGATCAGCGCATGTGTCCCGCCGGTCCGCCATTTCTGTCCCTCCGCCTCGACCAGCGCCGCCTCAGTGCCCGCGTCCAGCCCGGTGATCACGTCCGACTTCAGGGTGCGCAAGGCGGCGACGGGGCCCGGGAAGTGGGCGGTGACCTCAGTGAACGGTGTGGTCGGCGGCCAGAGCCGGTCGCCGACGAGACGGCGGTAGTTGAGGTCGCCCTTGACGATGGTGAGAGTGGCGGCGGCGATCTCCTCGCGCAGGTCGCCGGGCATCGCCGCGTACGGCAGCGGGGCGCAGGAGAAGGGGTGGGCGCGGACGGTGAGGCGGCCGTCCGTCATCGCCGACCAGAGGGCGTGCCCGTACGTCGCGGCGGCGCCCGGTGCCGCCGTCAGCCGGCGCAGGGCGTCGAGCACGTCGGCGTGCGTGGCGTCGGAGACGTAGTAGGGGTACGGCTTGACGTGGAGGATCGCCCGCTCGACGCGCCCCTGGGCGAGCAGCCGGGCGATGAGGAGCAGGTCGGGGACGAGTTCGCGGCCCGCGTTGTCGGCGATCAGGCACAGGGTGGCCGATCCGGAGGGCGGGAGCAGGCACCAGAGGGTCTCGCCGTCGTCGGCGACGAGGGGCGGGGTGTCCGAGGATGCCTCGTCCCGCGTGGCCGACAGACGGAAGCCGAGGTCCGCGCGGTTGCCCCACAGGGAGCCGTGCAGCAGCGCCCGGTCCTGCTCGTCGGCGGGCCGGTCGGCGAGGGCGTCGAGGGCGGCCAGCTCCTCGTCCGTCTCCGGGGCGTCGAGTTCGGCCAGTTTGGAGGGGCGGAAGGGGTCGATGCCCTGCCAGGGGCCGGTGGTGAAGTAGCCGACAGCTTCGAGGAGTTGGCGGTAGAAGTAGCTCTCCGACCACAGCCACGGTACGTCGGACCAGGACCGGCCGGTGTGGGCGTCGGCGCCCCAGGCCGACCACCGCTCCCGGTCGTGCGCGTCGGCGGGGAGCGGTTCGATGACGCCCTTGGCGCAGCTCGCGAGGAGCGCGTCCAGCGCGCGGTGCTGCTCGGGACCGTAGGGGAAGGACTCCCGTACCTGCCGGATGATCGCGGGATGCCGTTCGGCGAGGACGCTGTGCGGGAACGAGCCGGGTTCGTCGCCGAGGAGTACGGGCGCGAGCGGGGTGTCGGACCTGTCGGGCATACGGCTCACGCTATCGCGGGCGTCACGCGGCTCTGAGCTCCCGCTCCAGCTGTGTCGCGAGCGCGAGATAGCGGGCCCGGCGGGGTACCGGGACCAGGCCGCGGACCATGAGGTGCCACATCTCGGCCACCCTGCGGGGCTGGCGTACGACGGGTTCGAGGGAGCGGCCGACGACGCGGGTGCCGACGAAGAAGCAGACCAGCGAGTGGGCCGCGGCCTCGATGTCGACGTCCGGGTGGATGTCGGACTCCTTGGCGGCGCCCAGGAGTTTACGGGTGGTGATGTCCATCAGCTCGGTGAAGGGGTGCCGCAGGGGCGGCCGTATCACCACTCCCCCGGTGGCCAGGCGCAGGCCGGCCCGGGGTATGGGGCCCTCGACGGACAGGCGGGTGATGCCGAACGTCGTGCGGATCAGGGCTTCCAGCGACGAGTGGCCCCGGGCGTCCATCTCGCTCGCCACCTGCCGCGATGCCCTGGACTGGAGCTCCATGATGGCTTGGGCGAGGTCCTCCTTCGCCGCGAAGTGGAAGTACAGGGCGCCCTTGGTGACTTGGGCGTGCTCGACTATGTCGCTGAGGCTGGTGGATTCATAGCCCTGGCGGTCGAACAGCTCGGCGGCGGCCGTGAGGATCGTGGTACGGGTCTGCTCGGCGCGTAACTGCCTCACCATCGCTGGACACTCCTGGGGCTGAAAAGAACGGGTCACGCCGTTTGTTTTTACTCCCTGTACACGATAACTCACCTCTTCTCGGTTCCGACCGCGCACTCGAAGACTGTCGATTGCCCCTGCATGCCCAGGACTTGGACGTCGGTGCCGTGCGCGCCCGGCTTGTCGAGGGCCTCGATCCAGGTGGGCCGGTCGAGTTCGGCGTACCGGTGGAAGACGGTGTGGAACGAGACGGGCGTCCGGCGGTCGTTCGGGGTGCGGGCCCGTATGGCCTGGCGGGCGGCTTCCAGGAGCAACATGCCGGGGACGTGGTCGAGCGGATGGTCGAAGAAAGCAGCATGTGCGGTATCGACTCGCAGCCGCCAGCGGTCGGGACGGCCGGTCGGGGCGAGGACGACGTCCGCGGGCAGGGCGCGATCGACCTCGGCGGGCGACAGGCCGGGCGGGACGGGCAGGGCGGACACCGTGTCCGCGGTACGGCCGCCGCGCAGCCGGCGGTAGACGGCCGCGCTCGTCCAGGTGACGGCTATGTGCGCGGTCGCGGCGCGCTCCCCGTCGAGCCGTATGTCGGTGTCGTACCTGAATCCTGCCGGGCGGCCGGCGCGGAGGCCGATGTCGGAGACGGTGATGTGCAGGACGGGTTCGGCGGGTGCGGCGCCGACGGCGAGGTGCTCGGGGTGGGTGGTGATCCGCAGTTCCCTGAGCACGAACTGGTGGCCCAGCGGGACGTCGTAGGCGGTGTGCGCGAGCAGCGCGCCGGCCTGGCGGACCGTCTCCGCGACGAGCAACGGTTCGTACGCCGACCGGTCCGGCGACACGTGTAACTGATGAGCGCGCGGCCATTGGGCGAAGACGGTGAACCGGTCCGTGTCGGTGCGGCTGCCTCCTATGAGCAGCGTTTCGGCCACCGAGGCGCGGTGGACGAGTTGGCGGGGTACGGTGGCGGTCAGGCCCTCCGCCCCCGTCGGGGTCTCGGCGAGCAGGGTCGTGGCGAGCTGCCGCGGTTGAGGCATGTGGCCCTCCTTGGGTTCCCCCCGTGTGTACGTTGACAGACGGCGAGGTTCCCGTGCCGCGAGCGTTAGAGTACGAGGCGACCGGTTTGTTTTCAATGCGGCCTCGGGTCGCCCGGCCGTGCCCGAACCCGCTCCGGCGCACGCCGGGCGCGCGGGTCAACTCGGCGCAGCGGAGGGGCGGTTATGGCGAGGCAGGAGCGCGCCATCAGAACGCGGAGGGTGATCCTGGAGGCCGCGGGTGCGGTCTTCGACGAACACGGGTACGCCGCGACCACCATCGCGATGGTCCTGGAGCGGGCCGAAGTGACCAAAGGGGCGCTGTACTTCCACTTCCCCTCCAAGGAATCCCTCGCCCAGGCCGTGCTGGACGAGCAGTTGTCGCTCGGCACCGTTCCGCCGCAGGCCTGCAAGCTGCAGGAACTCGTCGACATCACCTTCGCGTTCGGGCAGCGGCTGCTCGGCAACTCGCTGCTGAAGGGCAGTGTGCGACTGTCGGTGGACCAGTGCGCGCCGCCCGGTGTCGACCACGCCGGGCCGTTCCGGCAGTGGGCGGACCATCTGGCGGAGGTACTCGAACAGGCCCGCGCGCAGGGCGAGTTGCTGCCCACCGTGCAGATCCGGCAGACGGTGGAGCTGCTGATCGGGGCGTTCGCCGGCGTCCAGCTGATGTCCCGGGCACTGACCGACCGGGAGGATCTGGCGCAGCGGACCTCGGTGCTGTGGGGGCACTTCCTGCCGAGCATCGCGGTACCGGGCCTGCTGACCACCATCGACCGGGCGCCCGACCGAGGGGCCCGCGTGCTGGCTGCCCTCGACGCCGATCAGATCACCGTGGATCTGTCACCACGCTGAGTACACGGGCGTCGACCGGAGGGACGGTTTCCGCGGGCAGGCGGTAGTCGGGGTGGGCGGTTGGCGTGGGCCGTGGGCTCGGCCGTTGGCGGTTGGCGGTTGGCGGCTGGCGGCTGGCGGCTGGCGGCTGGCGGCTGGCGGCTGGCGGCGAGGGTCGGTGGCCGGCGGTCGCGGCGAAGAGGTGATGGTCGGTGGACACGGCGCAGGGCGGCGTCCGTGGGTGGTTGGGCGTGACGTGTGACGGGCCGGCCGATGCCCCATCCGCACCGGCCGGCCCGTCCGTCTTTGGTACGCGCCGCTCAGGCCGCGCGTTCAGTTGTTCAGAAGGTCAGCTTCCAGCTGTTGATCCTGCCCGTGTCCTGGGCCGCGGTGTCCTGGACGCGCAGCTTCCAGGTGCCGTTGGCGGCTTCGGCGGAGGCGTTCACCGTGTAGGTGGTGGTGACGTTGTCCGCGGAGTCCGAGGAGTTCGCGGCCTTCAGACGGAAGCTCGTGCCGTCCGGTGCCACCAGGTCGATGACCAGGTCACCGCGGTACGTGTGGGTGATGTCCACGCCGACCTGGAGGGCCGAGGGGGCGTTGCCGCTGCGGCCGCTCACGGTGATCGGGGACTCGACCGCGGAGCCGTTGTCCGGGATGGAGACGGCGGACGTGCTGGTGAAGGTGGTGCCCCCCGTGGAGCCGCCGGAGCCGCTCACCGCCTGCACCGTCTTGGTCGCGTCCGCGAGGCCCGCGCCACAGCCACCGGAGCAGGTGCCGGGCAGCGCACGGGCGTTGGACTTGATCGCCGACTCGATCTGCGCCGGGGTCAGGGACGCGTTGGCCGACTTCATCAGCGCGGCGAGGCCCGCGACGTGCGGGGCGGCCATGCTGGTGCCCTGGTAGTACTCGTAGCTCTCGGAGGACGGGCCCTGGGCGCCGGAGTTCAGCGTGGACAGGATGCCGTTGGCGGTGACGGAGTTGGTCTCGCCGCCCGGCGCGGCGATGTCGACGACCGTGCCGTAGTTGGAGTAGTAGGAGCGGTTGCCCTGACGGTCGGAGGCGGCCACGCTGATGACGTTGTTGCAGCCGGCCGGCGAGTAGTTGGCGGCGTTGGCGTTGCTGTTGCCCGCCGCGACGACGACCGTGGTGCCGCGGCTCACGGCGGCGTTGATGGCGTTCTGGGTCGCGGCGGAGCACGCGCCGCCACCGCCCAGGCTCATGTTGATGACCTTGGCGACGTTGGTGTTCGCCGGGACACCGGAGACCGTGCCGCCGGACGCCCAGGTGATGGCGTCGACGATGTCGGAGTCGTAGCCGCCGCACTTGCCGAGCACCCGCACCGGGGAGACCTTCGCACCGTACGCGATGCCCGCGACGCCCTTGCTGTTGTTGGTGACGGCGGCGATCGTGCCCGCCACGTGGGTGCCGTGCCAGGAGGACGGGGAGGCGGGGTCGCCCGACTGGCACTCGTTCGCGGCGGTCCAGTCGCCGGGGTCGGCCGGGTTGCTGTCGCGTCCGTTGCCGTCGTTCCCGACGGTGGCGTCGGAGATGAAGTCGTAGCCCGCGACCATGTTGGCGGCGAGGTCGGAGTGGCTGACGTAGCCGGTGTCGATGACGGCGACGGTCACCCCGCTGCCGGTCGCGACATCCCAGGCGCCCGGCACCCGCATGCCCGCGGTGGTCTCGAACAGGTCCCACTGCTTGCCGTACTCGGTGTCGTTGGGCGTGGCCAGCGGCTTGTTCAGCCGGTCCGGTACGACGTAGGCGACCTGCGGGTCGGCCTGGTACTCCTTGACGACCTCGGCGACGTCCGCCTTGGTGCGGTTCTCGCCCAGGGCGACGAGGGCGGCACCCGAGCCGAGGCGGCGCTGGAAGTCGAGATCCTCGCCGGCCTCCTTGCCCTTGGCCATGGCGTCGGCCTCCGCGGCCTTGTTCGACTTGGCCTCGGCGGCGCCGGACTTGTAGCCGACGATCAGGCGCTCGGCGGGCGTGCCGGGAGCGGCCTCGGTCTGCGCCGCCGGGACCAAGGCGGCTTCCTGGGGAGCGGACTCCTGGGCCACGGCGACGGTGGTGGCGGCCGTGAGGAGCGCGGCGGAGGCCGCGGCGACGGATATCAGCTTCCGTCTGGAGGATGCAGAGGTACGCAAGGGCTTGCCTTTCGTAGCCGGCCGTACTCCGGGCAGCGCGGAGCGGCGGTCGATGTCGCTTCGTCCTCGAAGCGGAGGGGGCACCGCCGGGAGGCGGGTGGGGGCCGTGCGAAGTGCGGGGGCGCGGCGGCCGGCCTGCGCGAACCTGACCCGTTCGGGGTTACCTGTGGGTTGGCTGTGCCCGAACGATAGGCAAAGAGAAGGTCATCGGGATACAGGGGAAACCCTCGATCCGGCCGGAAAGCCCCTCTCTGCGTCGGGCAGTTGACCGGTAATGACGGACTTCGCCCGGCTCGTCGCGTGGTGAACGCGCCGGGCCCGTCTCCCGTACTGCACAGGGCCCCTTCCCCGCCGGCCGAGGAGACGTTCCGGATGTCCCGGATGCCCTGGATGAGATCTCGTCGCACCGCCCTGGCGGCCGCGGCCGTCACACCGCTGCTGCTCACGGTGTGGGCGGCGGGCCCGGCCCGTGCGCACGGTGCGCCGACGGATCCGGTCAGCCGGGTGTACGCCTGCTCGCCCGAGGGCGGCGGCGCTTCCCGGTCGGCGGCCTGCCGGGCGGCGGTCGCGTCGAACGGCGCCCCCTTCACGGCCTGGGACAACCTCAGGATCGCGAACGTGAACGGCCGCGACCGGCAGGTCGTCCCCGACGGGCGGCTGTGCAGCGGTGGACTGCCCGCCTACCGGGGCCTCGACCTCCCCCGCGCCGACTGGCCGTCGACCCGGCTGACACCGGGCTCCACCCTGACGATGCGGTACGTCTCGACGATCCCGCACACCGGCACGTTCCGGATGTACCTCACCAGACCCGGCTACGACCCGACGAAGCCGCTGACCTGGTCCGACCTGCCGGAGCGGCCGTTCGCTGAGGTCAGGGACCCGGCACTGGCGGACGGGGCGTACCGGATCACGGCGAGGCTCCCGTCGGACCGGTCGGGCCGGCATGTGCTGTACACGGTCTGGCAGAACAGCAGCACGCCGGACACGTACTACTCGTGCGCGGACGTGGTGTTCCCGGCGAACGGGGACGGCGGCGGGGGCGCAGGCGGGGGCGGCGAGGAGAGCGGTGGTGGGCGTACGGCCCCGGCCGCCGCGGACCGGGACGACGGCCGCGCGACCGACGGTCCGTCGCCGACGGACCAGGCACCTACGACCACCTCACCGACGGCCTCCTCCCCGGCGGGCCCCGCGAGCCCGGTGACCCCGCGCGCCCGGAGCGCCCGGAGCGCCGACGCTCCCGCCGGCACACCGGTGGCGTCCACCGGCGGCGCCGGTGCCTTCGCCGGGTTGACGGCCACCACCCCGGCCACGTCCTCCCCGTGCTTCGCGGCGAGCCGCAGCGCGAGCGTGCCGCCCATGGCCAGGCCGGC
>NZ_JBEXQG010000121.1:0-15042 GCF_040612485.1 Streptomyces sp. NPDC006385 | reverse complement strand
TCCGCCATCCGCCGGGTGCCCTCGTAGGGCGTGGCAGGGTCGCCGGTGTTGCCGACCAGCAGGATCGGTGCCGCGCCCGGCGCACTCACCTCCGGCCTGCCCCGTCTCCGGCTTGATGTCGAAGTACGCCAGCGGATCACCGTCGGCGACCGCCGCGTCGTACAGCAGGATGCGCAGGTCCCGTACGCGGTCGAAGGGGACGCCGTCCGCCGAAGCGACCAGCAGAATCTGTCCGACCTCGGGCTCGACACCGGCCAGCTCCGTCTGGATCGTGTCGGTGAGGCCCTCGGCGAGCCGCTTCTTGCCGAGCCGCCAGACCTTCCCGGAGGGGTGCCGGGGCTGGTTGTAGAAGACGAAGTCCTCGTCGGAACGCACACGACCGTCGGGGCCGAGGAGCAGCGCCGAGGCGTCGACATCCGGAACCCCCTGCCCGGGCGTCCAGCGCAGCACGGCGCGCACCGTCGTGGCTTCGAGCGGGACGTTCGACCCCTTCAACATCGCGTGCGTCATGCCGTCATCCTGCCCTCTCCGTCCTGCTCACGACAACGCGGGGGTGTGACCGGCCGTGTGCGGTCATGTTTGTCCGCGTTACCAGAAATTCATGCCCAGTGGGAACCCCCGACGTGGGTACCTACGTACTATTACCGGCCACCTGTGAACCGGTCACAGGGGCCACTGAGTCACCACGGGGGAGCTCTATGCGTCATTTCGGGCACATCGCCCCGGAGGTGCGGCAGCGCCTCTTCCATCAGGAGCCGTGCGAGTTCTCCGCCGACTCCCCGGCCCGGCTGCTCTCCGCGGCCCTGGGCGCCACGCTCTACAGTCCGGCCACCCGGCCGCGGCTCGCCGACGACATCGTCAAACAGACCGGACGCGGCGTGGTCTCGATGGTGCTGTGCCTGGAGGACTCGATCGGCGACGAGGACGTGGCGCAGGGCGAGGAGAACCTCGTCGGGCAGTTCACCGACCTCGCGGAGCGGGAGAGCGCCGGCGATCTGCCGTTGATCTTCATCCGGGTGCGGAGCCCCGAGCAGATCCCGGATCTCGTACGGCGGCTCGGTCCCGCCGTCCGGCTGCTGTCCGGATTCGTGCTGCCGAAGTTCACCGAAGAACGCGGCATGCCCTTCCTGGAGGCCCTCGCGACCGCCGAGGCCCTGAGCGGGCGACGGCTGTTCGCCATGCCGGTCCTGGAGTCGCCCGAGCTGCTCTACCGCGAGTCGCGCGTGGAGACCCTGGAGGGCATCTTCCGCGCCGTCGACAAGTACCGCGACCGGGTCCTCGCGCTGCGGCTGGGCGTCACCGACTTCTGCTCGTCGTACGGGCTGCGCCGGGCCCCGGACATGACCGCCTACGACGTCCAGATCGTCGCCTCCGTGATCGCCGACGTGGTGAACATGCTGGGCAGAGCCGACGGCACCGGGTTCACGGTGACCGGGCCGGTGTGGGAGTACTTCCGCGTCCAGGAGCGCATGTTCAAGCCGCAGCTGCGCCGCAGCCCCTTCCTGGAGGGCCAGGCCGAGGAACTGCGCGAGGCCCTCATCGAGCACTCCATGGACGGACTGCTCCGCGAGATCACCCTCGACCACGCCAACGGCCTGCTCGGCAAGACCTGCATCCACCCCTCCCACGTGCTGCCCGTGCACGCGCTGTCCGTGGTCAGTCACGAGGAGTACAGCGACGCCAAGGACATCCTGCGGCCCGAGCGCTGCGGCGGGGGTGTACTCAGGTCGCAGTACACGAACAAGATGAACGAGGTGAAGCCGCATCGCGCCTGGGCCGAGCGGACCCTGCTGCGCGCCGAGGCCTTCGGCGTGGCCAACGAGGACATCGGCTTCGTGGAGCTGCTCGCCGCCGGAATCCCGGCCTGAACCCAGGCCGACCGGCTTCTCTACCCAAGGGACGCATGAACAACGCAGTGAACAACGGGGACTGGTCCGGCAGCTGGGTCGCCGAGCGGCTCGGAGTCCAGCTGGAGGGCGACGACGGGCTCAGGGACCTGCTGGGGCTCGCCCTGCGCCGCAACCCCAAGCGGGCGCATCTGCTGGTCTCCCACGTGCTCGGCAAGCACGTACCGCAGTCGCCCTCCGTGGTCTACGACGCCGGATTCACCCTCGGCCGCCGGGTGCGGGACCTCCTGGGCGCCGACCAGGCCGCCAGGGCGGTCGTCCTCGGCTACGCGGAGACCGCCACCGGCCTCGGCCACTCCGTCGCCGACGGCATCGGTCTCGCCCCCTACCTGCACTCCACCCGCCGCCCGGTCGCCGGGGTCGCCCGCGCGGGCGGCTTCGAGGAGTCCCACTCCCACGCCACGTCCCATCTGCTGCTGCCGGAGGACCCCGCCCTGCTGGTCGGCGACGGGCCGCTGGTCCTGGTCGACGACGAGTTCTCCACGGGGAACACGGTGCTGAACACCGTCCGGGATCTTCACGCGCGCTATCCGCGGCGGCGGTATGTCGTGGTGGCGCTGGTGGACATGCGGTCGGCGGCCGACGCGGGACGGCTGGAGGAGTTCGCGCGGGAGATCGGCGCGCGGGTGGATCTGGTGGCAGCGGCTTCGGGGGCGGTGCGGCTGCCGGAGGGGGTGCTGCAGAAGGGGCAGGAGCTGGTGGCGCGGTACGAGGCGGAGAGTGCCGTGGAGGGTGGTGCGGCGGCTGCGGGACCCGTCCCCACCGGCCCGCCCCCGGCGGACGACCGCACCCACCCCCACCTCGCCCGCGTAGACCTGTGCTGGCCTCCCGGCCTCCCCGACGGCGGCCGCCACGGCTTCACGCCCGCGCACCGCACCCGCCTCGAAGGCGTCCTCCCCGCCATGGCCGCCCGCCTCGCAGAGGCCCTCCCCGCCGACGCGCGCCGCGTCCTCGTCCTCGGCTTCGAGGAGCTGATGTACGCCCCGCTCAGGCTCGCCCGCGAGCTGGAGCGGACCACCGACGCCGAGATCCGCTACTCCACCACGACCCGCTCACCCGTCCTCGCCGTCGACGACCCCGGCTACGCGATACGCACCCGCCTCGTCTTCCCGGCCCACGACGACCCGGCCGACGGCCCCGGCGAGCGCTACGCCTACAACGTCGCCGGCGCCGGCTTCGACACCGTCATAGCCGTCGTCGACTCGGTCGCCGACACCCCCGAACTGCACGCGCCCGACGGCCTGCTGAACCAACTCGCGGCCCACACCCCGCGGGTCGTCCTGGCGGTGGTGCCCTCGTACGTCCCCGGCCCCGTGCCCCTTCCCGAAAGGCGCTCCATGCTGCCCGAGCCCCTCCGCGGCCCCGCCTTCTCCTCGTACGCGCCCGAGGAGGTCGGCTGGCTGCTCCAGGACCTCTCGGACGTGACGCTGGAGGCGCCGACCGAGGAGCGCGAGGAGGCCATCCAGAGCGGCGGCGCGCACTACGCCGAGTCGCTGCCCGTGGAGTACCAGCCCAGCGAGCAGTACCAGGCGCTGTTCCACGCGGCGCTGGAGGAGTCGGCGGCCCGGCTGGCGCAGGCGGCCGGCGCCGTCACCGAGATCGTGCTGGCCGAGCGGTCGCCGCGCCCGGTGCTCGTCTCCCTCGCCCGCGCCGGCACCCCCGTGGGCATCCTCATGCGCCGCTGGGCCCGGTTCCGGCACGGCCTCGAACTGCCGCACTACGCCGTGTCGATCGTGCGCGGCCGGGGCATCGACGCCAACGCGCTGCGCTGGCTGGCCGCACACCACGACCCGCGGGACGTCGTCTTCGTCGACGGCTGGACCGGAAAGGGCGCCATCACCCGCGAACTGGCCGAGGCGGTACGGGAGTTCGAGAAGTCCGACGACATCACCGGCTTCGACCCGGAGATCGCCGTACTCGCGGACCCGGGCTCGTGCGTGCGGACGTACGGCACCCGCGAGGACTACCTCATCCCGTCCGCGTGCCTCAACTCCACGGTCTCCGGACTGATCTCACGCACCGTCCTGCGCGCCGACCTGGTCGGCCCGCACGACTACCACGGCGCGAAGTTCTACCGCGAACTCGCCGACACGGACGTCTCCGTGGCCTTCCTGGACGCCGTGTCGGGGCGCTTCCAGGAGGTCGCGGACGCGGTCGACGCGCAGGTCAAGGAACTGCTGTCCGGCGACCGCGCGCCGACCTGGGCGGGCTGGGCGGCCGTCGAGCGCATCAGCGAGGAGTACGGCATCCACGACGTGAACCTCGTCAAGCCGGGCGTCGGCGAGACCACGCGGGTGTTGCTGCGCCGGGTGCCGTGGAAGATCCTGGCGCGGGCCGGTGCCGGCGCCGACCTGGACCATGTCCGACTGCTGGCCGAACAGAGAGGGGTCCCGGTGGAAGAGGTCGCCGAACTGCCGTACACCTGCGTGGGGTTGATCCACCCCAAGTACACGCGGGGCGCGACGGGCGCCGACGGCAAGGCGGTGAACGTCTGATGCCGGTGCTGGTGGCGAGCGACCTCGACCGTACGCTGATCTACTCCGCCGCGGCCCTCGCGCTGACCATGCCGGACGCGCGGGCGCCGAGGCTGCTGTGCGTGGAGGTGCACGAGAGCAAGCCGCTGTCGTACATGACCGAGACGGCGGCACAGCTGCTGACCGACCTCGGCGACGCGGCGGTCTTCGTGCCGACCACGACCCGGACCCGCAAGCAGTACCAGCGCATCAATCTGCCGGGCCCCGCGCCGACGTACGCGATCTGCGCCAACGGCGGCCATCTGCTGGTCGACGGCGTCTCCGACCCCGACTGGCACGCGCAGGTCACGGCCCGGCTGGCCGAGCGGTGCGCACCGCTCGCGGAGGTGCAGGACCACCTGATGGCGACGGCGTCCCCGGCGTGGGTGCGCAAGCACCGGATCGCCGAGGACCTCTTCGCGTACCTGGTCGTGGAGCGCGAGCTGCTGCCCGAGGAGTGGGTGAAGGAGCTCGCGGTGTGGGCGGAGAACCGCGGCTGGACGGTGTCCTTGCAGGGCCGCAAGCTCTACGCCGTCCCCAAGCCCCTCACCAAGAGCGCCGCCATGCACGAGGTCGCCCGCCGCACCGGCGCCGACCTGACGCTGGCCGCCGGCGACTCCCTCCTCGACGCCGACCTCCTCCTCGCCGCCGACCGCGGCTGGCGCCCCGGCCACGGCGAACTCGCCGACACCGACTGGACCGCCCCGGCGATCAGCGCCCTGCCGGAGCGGGGGGTGCTGGCCGGGGAACGGATCCTGCGGGAGCTGTTGAGGACGACGCGGGCTCCTCGGTAAGGGACCGCCCCAGCGGCTGCCGCGGGTGCCCCCGCCGAGGCGGCGGCTTTCGCGGCCGCCTCGGCCGCCCTGGCGAATGCCGCGCCGAGGCGGACCGGTCGGCCCGGTTCGGGTGGGGGGGCTGGGGGCCGTGCGCCGGGACTGGCGGATCATGGACGGGCGCCGACCGGGCAGTGGATACGGTCGGCGCCTGTGCCTGAGCCGAGGTGCCGGGCGGGAGACGTGGTCGGTATCCAGGGCCTGGGCGGGTCAGCCGCAGCCTCCGCCCGCACCGCTCGCCTCGGACACGGGCGCGGGGGCGGGCGCGGGGGCGTTCGTGGTGCAGCCGTCCGCGGCGACCGGGGTGGCCGGCGGCTGGCTTCGGCTCCGTCGCGTCAGCCGCAGCAGCCCCCGCCGCAGCAGCCGCCGCCTCCGGCGCTGGTCTTGGGCGCGGGCGCGGCGGCGTTCGCGGTGCCGCCCACGGCGACCGTCGACAGCAGCTTCACGGTGTCCTCGTGCCCCGCAGGGCACGCGGCGGGGGCGGACGACTCCGCCATCGGGCGGCTCAGTTCGAAGGTGTCGCCGCAGCTGCGGCAGCGGTACTCGTAGCGAGGCATGAGCACAGGTTAACCGGCGTCCGGGGCCGGTCGTAGGCACCGAGCCAAGCCCCCGTCAGTGACCGGCGCCGCGCTCCTCGCGGATTCGCGCGACCACCCCGGCCACCGTGTGCCGTACCGCCTCCGTCTCGGTCAGGAAGTGCCAGTAGTCCGGGTGGCGGCCCTCCAGCGTGCCTATCGCCCGCTCCAGCCGTGCCACGGAGTCGTCCAGCGGGCGGGCGTGCCGCGGATCGGGCGTGTTCCGCCCCGCCATGGCCAGCCGCTGGGCGTCCCGGATCGCGAACCGCGTCCGCTCGATCTCCCGCTGCGGATCCTTCTGCACGGCGTTCAGCCGGCGCAGCCGGTCACCGGCGGCGGACACCGACTCGTCGGTGCCGTTCAGCAGCGCCCGGACCGTCGACAGCAGCGCGGTCGCGTCCGGCCAGCGCTGGTCGTCGCGCGCGGCCCGCGCCTCCTTCAGCTTCAGCTCGGCCTGTCGTACGTTCTCCGCGGCCCGCTCCGGAACGCCCTGCAGGTCCTGCCAGCACGCCGCCGTGAAGCGCCGCCGCAGCTCGCTCAGCACCGGCTCGACCTGCTCGGCGCGCGTGGTGAGCGCCTGCGCGCGCGTCCGTAGCGAGACCAGCCGGCGATCGATCTCGGCGGCCCGCTCCGGCAACCGCTCGGCCTCCACCTGGACCGCCTCGGCCGCCCGCGCGACGCGCTCGGCACGCTCCAGCGTCTGCGGGACGCCATGCTGCCCGGCGCCCTGGTTCAGCTTGGTCAGCTCCGGGGCGAGCGCGGCGAGCCGGGCGGCCAGGTCGTCCGCCTTCAGCCCCGACGTCCGTACGGCGTCCAGGGCGTTCGAAGCGGCGAGCAGCCCCTGCCGGGCGCGCTCCACAGCCGGGGCGAGCCGGGCCAACTGGGTCTCGGCCTTGCCGAGCAGCGGCCCGAGCCCGTCGGAGAACCGGTCCAGGTCCTGCTTGACCCGCCCCAGCTCGTCCTTGGCCTTCGTCAGCTCGGTGCGGGCGCGGGCGGCCGTCGCGGCGTCCAGGTCGTCCCGGTCGAGGTCGTGCGCGTCGACGGCCTGGATGTACTGGTGGCTGACCTCGTCGATACGCCGCCCGAGCGCCTCGAAGTCCGTGAGCGCCCGGCGGGCGGCCGGGGAGTCGTCGACGGCCGTGATCGTCTCGATCGAGATCCGCAGATCCCGCTGGGCGGTGTCCAGCTCGTAGAACGCGGCCGCCGCCGCGTCCTTCGCGGCCTGCGCCTCGGCCCGCTGACCCTCGGCCCGCCCACCGAACCAGCGCCGGGTGCCGCCGCCGGCGAACGCGGCGGGCAGCGCCAGGGCGGCGACGAGGGGGAGGGCGACCAGGGCGAAGGTGTCCCGCAGGGCGCGGTGCGCGTGACGCGCGTCGCCACGGACGCGGCGTACGGCTCGCGAGGCGTCGCGCACGGTGGTGGACGCGGTGCCGTCCGCGGTGCCGTTCGCGGTGTCGTCTGAGGTGTCGTAGGCGGAAGGACCGCGCTGTGCGCGCGGCACTGACGGCGAGTTCGGCTGCGGAGGTGTCGCCGTCACATCCCTCTCCCGTGCTGTCATTCACCCTGCCCGGTGTCATTCTCCCACCGGTTTAGGACGAACACACGGGCCGGTCAGTTCGCCGTTCGCACCGAAACTTCTCCGTCGCCGGTACGGGCGGAGACCACATGGGAGCTGGTGTCGTCCCGGGGCACGGACACGTCCACCGAGCCGTCGCCGGTCTCGGTCGTCACGCGGTACGTCGCCCGCGGCAGCTCGATCGACACGTAGCCGTCACCGCTGCGGGTCTCCACCAGGTCGGGCACGGTGCCGAGTTCGAGCCGGACCGATCCGTCCCGGGTCCTCGCCTTCACCTGGCGCGAGGTGACATCGGAGACGCTCACGGAGCCGTCGCCCGACTCCAGGTCCAGCGGACCGCTGGAGTCGGTGACATGCACGGACCCGTCCCCCGTACGAACGCTCAACGCGTCCCGGAACCCCCGCGCCCGCACGCTCCCGTCCCCGTCCTGGACCTTCACCGTGACGCCGCGCGGCACCTCGATGCGGTGCTTGGTCGAGCAGTCGGCGATCATGCCCGAGCACTTCTCCCGCAGCACCAGCCGGTCGTCCCGCATCTCCCAGGTCACCTTGGGACCCGACCCGACCGTGACCGACCCCTGGAACCACCGGGTCACCTCCACCGTGCCGGCCTCGTGCCCCTCGGCGGCGACGATCTCCAGCGCCGAGTCGTCGGAGTCGACGGTCAGCGTCCGCCCCTCCAGCGCGAAGGACCGGCGCTCGGGATCCTTGTCGTCCCCGGCGGAGGCCCCACAGCCGACGACACCGGCGAGGATCACGACGACCGCTCCGGCGACGGCGACGGCACGAGCGGGAACGGTACGGGCCATGACGATCTCCCCCTGAGACATCCCCAGGACCGCCTCTTACGGGCCCGGGACTTCGACGGTGCTTCGACCGTACGGACCCCGGGCCCACCGCGGGATCCGGGCCGCTCCCGGAATCTTGCTGGGGATAACCCCAGGACTCCCCGGGCTGCCCGCGATACGGGTTTGCGGGACACGGCCCCTGGCAAGGTAGGCTGTCGACTCGTTCTCGGGTGCGTAGCTCAGGGGTAGAGCGCCTGCCTTACAAGCAGGATGTCGGCGGTTCGAAACCGTCCGCGCCCACCAGGCTCTAAATAGCAGGTCATCGGCCTTCCAGGGGTTTCCCTGGAGGGCCTTTCCTGCGCCCAGAGTCCACATCAAGTCCACAACCCCAGATGATCATGGTTCCGATCTCTGGATCGGGGGACCTGATCAAAGCGCTGAGCGCTCTATGGTGCCAGGAGGACGAGGACGGCGCGATTCCCTCTCGCGCGCCAGACACAGGCTCGTCGTCACCTGCGGGACCCGGGTGGGCAGAACCGGCTCGTGGGCGGCGAACCTCGCCGAACGCATCGGCGGGGGTCGTTCGTGTAATTGACTCGCCGCTCGGCGCACAAGGGCCACACTTCGATTACGTGGCCCGCACATATAATCCCAGGGCTTCAAGATCACACAGTGCGTCACTTCTGAGGCTGGCAGAAGATCACCGGTATTCCAGCGTGGACGGGTGCCCGACGACCAGCCCGAATGGATCCGCCTCGCCTGCCAGCAGCAAGGCAGCCGCGTCTGTCAGGCCCGCGAGCACGCCAGCCTCACCCAGGAGAAACTCGCCGAGCGAACCGAACTCGGACGCTCAACCATCCAGCGCATCGAGGCCGGCGAGGGCATCGAGTACGCCCACCTCGTGGCCATAGCCCACGCCCTCGATGTGGAGGTCCCCGACCTCGTACAGTGAGCGGTCGCCCCCCGACGGGGGTGACGGGGGCGACCGCCCTTTCCCGGCGCCGGCCATTTGCCGTCCCGGTGCCGAGGGTCTACAAGCGCGTACCGACCGCGATCCGCTCGTTGCCCCCGAGCAGTGGCAACGCCCGCATCAGGATCAGCAGGCGGCGCTCATCCAGGTCTTCGATGGCGATCAGCGGCGTGATACCGATGCCCACCATCGAGAGCACCAGCCCCAGGAACGCCCGTTCCCCCTCGTCGAGGCCGAGCGTGTAGACGCGCCCCATGAGACCCTCCCAGTTGGCTCGCAGGCGGCCGTCCTCCTTGACGACGAGGGCCGCGCGCACGTTGTCGCGGGCGAGGATGGTTCCCTCCTCGGCCAGGGCCTGCGCGGCTGCACGGCCCCGACCGCTCTGGGCTGACTCCATGAGCAGCTGCCCGAGTGTCGGGGTGTCGTCCGTCGGGATGTCGACTTCATCGGTGGGCTCTGCTCTGGTCTCGGTCGTCGTCATGATGCCTCCGCGCGTCGTCCACCCGGGCCGAACGCGGCGCCGAGTACAGCAGAATTGGTCAGTCGCCCGGACCCGTCGGGGCGCGTGATCCACATCCGGCCCTCCACCTGCCACCCCGTCGGCGGGCAGTTCAGGCACCAGCCCGCAGGCTGCACCACGACCTTCCGCACGTCGGCCAGTTCCTCGGCCGAGTCAGGCGGGACCAGCCACCAGAGCTTGTCCAACTCCGGGTCGGCGAGAATCGGGCCCCGATGCTCATCCCGAATGCGGATGAGCACGTGATACGCGGTGGCGAGACGCGCTTCCGCGACCAGCCACCGGCCGCCGGAGGCGATCGGGGCGAGGGCTTCGTTGTCCCACGCCGAGCGGACGAGGTCCGGGTACGCGGAGCAGTCGGCGAGCCACGCGTCCCCGGCCTCGTACCGCTGGGCGCACTGCATCCTCGGGTGGGCCATGGCCAGGACCGTACGCAGGACGATTGCGCGTCCGCGCGGCGATTGCGCGCAATTGCGCAAGCTCGTACGCCGATTGCCGAGATTGCTACCCCAGGTCCAGGGCCGCCCGGGCCCGGCCGATCAGCCGCCGCGCCAGCGCCCCGTACTCGGCCGACTCCGTCAGCCAGTCCCACGCCCGCTCGTACACCGCGATGTCCTCATCGCCAGTGAGCCACAGTTCCTCGCTGATCGTCTCGACGATGACCAACCGGCGGTCGTAGATCCAGAACGCGTGCGGGGCCGTACGGCGCAGCTGCGCGCCGAAGGGAATGATGCCCAGCTCCACACGGTTCCGGCCGACGAGGGTGTAGAGACGGTCCAACTGCTCAGCCATCACCTCCACCGGGCATGGGCGGTGGTAAAGGGCGGCTTCGCAGAGAACGAAGTGGAAGGTCTTGTCCGGGTTGTAGAGCGCCTCTTGTCGCCGCATCCGCGCCTCAACAGCCGCGTCGGTCGTCGGCCGGATACCCCGGAACTCGGCGAGGCCATCGAAGACCACACGCGCGTACTCCGGCGTCTGGAACAGGCCGGGGATCCTCGACACTTCCAGACCGCGGATCTCCTTCGTGGCCTCGGTCAGCCTGACCCCGATTTCCTGGCGCCCGCGGTGTCCGCCGGCGAGCTGCCGCCCCCACGAGCGGTGTCGCTCCTTCATGCCCAGTCCGGCCAGCAGCCCGTGCAATTCGTCCACGACATCCGGGCGGTCGACTGCCTGTGCCCACGCGGAAAGATCGTCCCGGGTCGGAGTCTGCTTGCCGTTCTGCAGCCGGGACACCTTCGACGTCTGCCAGCCGAGCCTGGCGGCGAGGTCCTTGCCTTCCAGGCCGGCCTCGACACGCAGGCCGCGCAGGCGTGCGCCGAGGGCCTCCCTGGCAGTCTGGAAGTCGGTGGTCACATGGTGGAACGTACCCGCTCGGCGAACTGCGCTGTAGGCACGGCGTAATGCCAGGCGGCATCGCGGGCCTGGCAGGCGGCGAGGACCTCGGCCGGGTCCTCGGTGAGGTAGACGCCAAGGGTGGTGTCGTCCTCGTCGAACGCGAACCGAGCAAGGACGTTGGAGTCGAAGACCCAGAAGTCGTAGTCCGGCAGCCGCAGTTCCTTCGCCTGAGCCCGGGTGAGGTTGCGAATGTCCTCGCCCGCCTGAACGTTCCCAGGAGCGGCGGCGAGGAGGAACCGCTGCCCTTCAGTGGCCGGTTCATCCACAATCCGGACGCGCTCGAACCTCTTGCCCGCCGCCGTCTGGGCTGCGATGTTCTCCAGCCAGTTGCTGGACTCACTGGCGATGTCCTCACCGGCCTGCCAGCGCTGCCACTTGGGGCTGCGGCGGTCGGAAGCGTAGCCGCGACGAGTCTCCAGCCGCCAGGCGGTGTGCCGGAACTCGCGGAAGAGGTGGGAGATCGAGGCGAACGGCAGTAGCTCGGGGCTGTCGGTTCTCGGTGCGTAGCGCACGAGGAGGCTGCGTGGGACGCGTACGAACGTCTCGGAGCTCTTGACGTCTCGGAGCTGGACAAGGTGGTCGGGGTCGGTCTCGCGGTCGCCCTGAACGAGGATCTCGTCTGTCTCTGGGATGTCATAGAGGGTGGGGCAGTCGCCTTCGTCGCTGGTCGTGCCGATGAACCTGAGCGTCATGTGCCCTCCGCGTCGACGGGTTGGAGACCCAGGATGCTCGCGCGCGCGTGGACGTGCTCACTGATTGCAGCAGATTGCGTGCGCCGAGTGCGACCGGCGGATTGCGCGCAATTGGGCATGACGAAAGGCCCTCTCTCGCCAGGTCCTCTGCCATCGCTGGGGAAACCGGCATGGTGACCACTCCCAGGCGGAAGAATCAAGGTGGGCTTCTGGAGGATCCGTTGATCAAAAACACCTGCTTGATCCTCTTAGGTGTAGCCGTCCTCCTGGCGGTGCTGAAGTGGGCAAAGGTGCCGCAGGTGGACGGCTCCACGCAGTCACCTGCCTGGGTTTACACTCCGCCGCCCCAGTTGCCCCCGACGCCGCCCGCGCCCCAATTCCCTTTGTTTCCTGGCGGCCTTCGCTGAATTTCAGGCCCTCGTTTCGCCTGGAGGGAGCTCAGCTCACCGGCCAGCCGGAGCGCCTGCCTTACAAGCAGGATGTCGGCGGTTCGAAACCGTCCGCGCCCACAGCCGTGGAGGACCCCGCCGTTCGTGGTCGGGGTCCTCGGTGTTTCAGGTCTCCCGCTCCGGCGTTTCGTGGGCGTGCTTCAGTTTCATGCGGGCGTCGACTCGTTCCGCCCCGGTGAGTTCGGACCAGAAGCGGTGGCCGCTGACGAAGATCGCGAGTTCGTGTTCGCGGCGGCGGAGCTTCTCGACCTCGGCCTGCTCGTCCTCCGTCCAGCCGGGGGAGGCGGGGCGTTCGATCTTGCGCCAGCCGTTGTCGTCGCTGAAGCCGTCCAGGGGAACGACCGACCAGGGAAGCCGCCTCAGCAGGGCCGACAGCTCGGCCCGGACCTGATGCAGCTCCTCCTGGCCGGCGAGGAGGTCACTCGGAAAGTCATAGGGCGTAGCCACGTGCCAATGCTACGCCTGTTCGATTTTGGGAGGCGAGTTTCTTCGAGGGGTTCATGCGAACGAGTGTGTGGGCGCGCGCGGCGGGCGCCACTTTCGCAACCGGCCCTAGTAGCCCGCTGCCCGCAACTCGCCCACCAGGCGGGTCGCCACCGGCGTCGGCACCCCGTGCCGCTCCGCCGCGCGCAGCAACGCCCCGCCGATGGCGTCCAGTTCGAGAGGGCGGCCCGCCTCGGCGTCCCGCTGCATCGATGACTTGGCGGTGGGCGGGAAGGCGTCGTGGCGGGCCAGGACCTGGGCCGGGTCGGCGGGGCCGCCGCAGGCGCGGCTGACGGCCGCCGTCTCCTCGACCAGGGACGTCAACTCCTCGCGGTGGCGCGTGCGTACGTCGCCGATGGGGACGGCGTGCCGGGTGGTGAGCAGCGCGAAGGGGGCCAGCAAGGACATCTTCGCCCAGAGGGCCGCCGTCTCGTCGGGGAGGACACGGGTGGTGGGGCCGGCCTCGTCGAGGGCCCGGGCGAGGGCGTCGAGGCGGTCGCGGGGAACCGTGTCGCCGGCGAGGTCGATCTCGGCGAAGGGGGTGCCGTGTTCGATCTCGCCCGGGGCGACGCGCGTCGACTCGGCCCGGATGACGGCGGGGGCGACCCGGTCGGGGCGGTACCGGGCGCGCAGCGTCTCCGGGTGTTCGACGCCGTTCAGGAAGGGGACTAGCAAGGCGTCGCCGAGCGCGGTGGGCGGGACGCGGGCCAGGGCCTCGTCCAGGGCGGTGGCCTTGACCGCGACCAGGCAGACGTCGACCGGTTCGCGGAGCTCGGTGTCCGCCTCGACACGGGCCGTGAAGTCGCCGAAGAGGCCGCTGCGGACATGGATTCCGGTCGCCCGCAGGGTCGTGGCCGTCTCGTCGCCGGCCAGGCAGATGACACGGTGGCCGGACCTGGACAGCAGCGCGGCGAGCAGGCCGCCTATGCCGCCCGGGCCCAGTACCGCCACCGTGAGTTCGTTCTTCGCCGTCATGGGAGTCCTCTCGTCGGTCGGCCCCAGCGGTGGCCGCCTAGGGCATGATCATGGCAGAGGGGGCCCCTTTCGAGGGAGACTGTTGGGCATGTGCCGCAGTATCAAGACGCTTCGTCCGCCCGCGTTGCCCGAACGGGCGACGGAGGAAGAGATCCGGGCCGCCGCCCTGCAGTACGTCCGCAAGGTCTCCGGCTTCCGGGCCCCGGCCGCCCACAACCGGGAGGTCTTCGACCGTGCCGTCGACGTGATCACGGAGGCCACGGCGGAGTTGCTGGGCGGGCTGGAGGTGCGGGGCGCAGGGGTGGCGCGGAAGGCCGGGTAGCGGGCCGGGCGGGCGCGGAGCCGGACGCGCGCCGGCAGGGCAGCGCGCGGGCAAGCAGCGCTCAGTACGCACACCGGGCGGGGAGCGGCGCTCAGGACCACGGGTGGCGCGGGCCCGCGCCGGCCGCACCCCTACGCCGGCCTCCGCCGCACCACATACGTGGCCGCCGCCCCCGCCGCGAACAGCGCCCCCACCGAAACCGCCGTCGCCACCCACGTCGGGCCCAGCCACTGGGCGCCCAGGTAGCCGAGGGCCACGCTGTAGATGGCCCAGGTGAGGCCCGCCAGGGCGGACCAGGGGAGGAAGTCGCGGGCGCTGCGGTGGGTGGCGCCGGCGCCCAGGGAGACGACCGAGCGGCCGGCGGGGGCGAAGCGGGCCAGGACGACCAGGGCGCCGCCGCCCCGGGCCAGGGCCGCGCCGAGACGTTCCTGCGCCGACTTCAGGCGGCGGGAGCGGGCGATCGCGTGGTTCAGTCGGGTGCCGCCGCGCCGGGCGAGGCGGTAGGCGACCAGATCCCCCAGGACGGAGGCCGTCGCGGCGCAGAGCGTCAGGGCAAGGATGTCCGGGACGTCGTCGGGGACCCGTCCCGTCGCCGCTCCGGAGCCCGCGGCCGCCGCCGTCGCCGCCGTGATCACCAGGACGCCGCTGGGCAGGACCGGCAGGAACACATCCAGCAGGACGGACAGTCCCACGGCCACGTAGATCCATGGGGCCGCTGTCAGCGAACCCACATCGTCGAAACCCTCCAGCACCGCAACTCCCCGTCGACCCCCGTGGCCAGACCGTGCCGCGATGTCGCGGGGGAACGGCAGGTGCGGCCTATGACAGCCATACAGCGTACGCGGGGGGTGTGACAGGAGGTTCATCGGGGGCTCGTGTGTTCGGCACCGCATCTTCACCCGCCTGCCGCGACACCCCCGTTCCACCGCCGCCCAGCACAACGGCGCCCGTACCCGCTCGAACGCGCCCCGGTGCTGCGCCGCGTCAGCACCGCGCCGGTGCACGACATCGCCGACGTACGGCCGGACCTGGTGCCGGTCGGCGAAG
>NZ_JBEXQG010000120.1:0-15073 GCF_040612485.1 Streptomyces sp. NPDC006385 | reverse complement strand
TGAGGGGGTGGCGTTCATGGACGCCTCCACCCTCGGGAAGATCGAGATCTGGGCCCCGCGGCTCACCGACATCGCCGCCCAGGCCGGTGTCAGCGAGGCCACGGCGAGCCGGGTGCTCAACGGCAAGCCCGGCGTCGCGCCCGGCACCCGGCGGCGCGTGGTGGCCGCACTCGACGTCCTCGGCTACGAGCGGCCGGTGCGGCTGCACCAGCGCAGCGCCGGCCTGGTCGGGATGGTCATCCCCGAGCTGACGAACCCCATCTTCCCCGCGTTCGCCCAGGTCATCGAGCAGGTGCTGACCGGGCACGGGTACACGCCCGTGCTGTGCACACAGATGCCCGGCGGATCCACCGAGGACGAGCTCGTGGAGCAGTTGGAGGACCGGGGCGTCACCGGCATCGTCTTCCTGTCCGGCCTGCACGCGGACACGAAGGCCGACCCCGCCCGTTACCACCGACTCGGCTCCCGCAAGGTGCCGTTCGTGCTGGTGAACGGCTACAACGAGCACATCACGGCGCCGTTCGTCTCCGCCGACGACCGGTCCGCCGTGCGCATGACGGTGCGTCACCTGGCCGAACTGGGCCATGTGCGGATCGGACTCGCCGTCGGTCCCACCCGGTTCGTGCCGTCGCGGCGCAAGGTGGAGGGTTTCGCCGCCGCCGTGCACGCCTTCTGCGGCACTCGGGCCGAGGAAGCCCAGCGGCATGTCGAGCGCACCCTGTTCACGGTGGAGGGCGGCCACGCCGCCGGATCGGCGCTGCTGGACAAGGGGTGTACGGGCATCATCTGCGGCAGCGACCTGATGGCCCTGGGCGTGATCCGCGCGGTGCGTGAGCGGGGCCTGCACGTGCCGCGTGACGTCTCCGTGATCGGATTCGACGACTCCCCGCTGATCGCCTTCACCGACCCGCCGCTCACCACGGTGCGTCAGCCGGTGCAGGCGATGGCGACCGCCGCGGTGGGCGCGCTGCTGGAGGAGGTCGGCGGAAACCCGGTGCAGCGCACCGAGTTCGTCTTCCAGCCGGAGCTCGTCGTGCGCGGTTCCACGGCGCGACGGCACGGATGACCGCCACGGACGGGCCGCGAAGGAACCGGTGAGAGGCTCCGCAGCCGGCCCTGGTCGGGGCTGCGGGGCGGCGCGAAGGCTGCGGAGCCTCGGCCGGAGGTCCGGTCCGGCGGACCGGGCGCGTGGACCCGGTCAGTTGTCCGGGTCTCCGATCCGCCGAACCGGGCGGTAATTGAACGTAACACGACTGCAACGGTTGCGAAAAGGGTTGCAACGCATCAACTTGCCTGCAGGCCAGCAGATTTGGGGATCCACGTAAACCACTGCGCGTCTCGACGCAGAGGGTTGACCGATGCGACAGCGGCTCGTACGGTCTCGTCTGCAAAGAGTTTCTGCTGTGTTTCAGCAAAAACCGTCAAAGGCCTGTCGGGCACGGCGCGTTGCTGCGTGAGGCCTCTCGTCCGCATCTGGTGGATCAGGAGGAACGATGGCCCACAAGACCGTGGCCGCTGCACTCGCCCTCGTGGCGGGAGCCGCTGTGGTCGTCGCGGTGCCGGTTACCGCACCGGCGGCGCCCCCCGGCGACAAAGACGTGACGGCAGTGATGTTCGAATGGAAGTTCAGCTCCGTCGCCCAGGCGTGCACGGACGTCCTCGGCCCCGCCGGGTACGGGTACGTCCAGGTGTCACCTCCGCAGGAGCGCATCCAGGGTGCCGCCTGGTGGACCGCGTACCAGCCCGTCAGCTACAAGATCGGCACCCGGCTCGGCGACCGGACCGCCTTCAAGTCCATGGTGGACACCTGCCACGCGGCCGGAGTCAAGGTCGTCGCGGACACGGTGATCAACCACATGGCGAACAGCTCCGGAACGGGCTCCGCCGGCTCCAGCTTCTCCAAGTACGACTACCCCGGCACGTATGCGGCGGCCGACATGGACGACTGCACGGCGTCGATCACCGACTACCAGGACGGCTGGCACGTCCAGCACTGCGAACTCGGCGGACTGCCCGACCTGGACACCGGCGAGGAGCACGTCCGCAAGACGATCGCCGGCTACATGAACGACCTGCTCTCGCTCGGCGTCGACGGTCTCCGTATCGACGCGGCCAAGCACATCGACCCGGCGGACCTGAGCGACATCAAGTCCAGGCTGACCGACCCCGACGTCTACTGGAAGCAGGAGACCATCGGCGTCGCCGGTGAGGCCGTGCAGCCCAGCCAGTACACGGGCACCGGGGACGTCCAGGAGTTCAGCTACGGCCGGGACCTGAAGAGGGTCTTCAACAGCGAGAAGCTGGCGTACCTGGAGAACTTCGGTGCGGGCTGGGGCCACCTCCCCAGCGCCACCGCCTCCGTGTTCGTCGCCAACCACGACACCGAACGCAGCGGCGCCACGCTCAACTACAAGGACGGCGCGAACTACACCCTCGCGCATGTGTTCATGCTGGCCTGGCCCTACGGGTCACCGGACGTCCAGTCGGGCTACGAGTTCAGCGACCCCGACGCGGGTCCGCCTGGCGACGGTCAGGTGAACGCCTGCTACACCGAGGGCTGGAAGTGCCAGCACGCCTGGCCCGAGATCGCGAGCATGGTCGGGTTCCGCAACACCGCCGGTGACGCCGCCGTGACCAACTGGTGGGACAACGACAACAACGCCATCGCGTTCGGCCGTGGCGACAATGCCTACGTCGCCATCAACCACGAGTCGTCCGCTCTGACCCGTACCTTCCAGACGTCGCTGCCCGCGGGCACCTACTGCGACGTACAGAGCAACCAGCCCGTCACCGTGAACGGCTCCGGCCAGTTCACCGCGACGCTCGGCGCCAACACCGCCCTCGCCCTGCACACGGGCGCGACCGCCTGCGGCTGAGGACGACGACCCCGTCGCCCCGGGGAGAGCGGCAGCAACCGCACCGCACGCCGCGGCACGACGGTGTGCGGTGCGGACCTGCGCCTGCCCAAGTCGCCCGCGAATCACGGGCGTTTCCGTATGAGACCGTTGAGGAGAAAGGCTTCGTGACCGTGTCCCCGCCCCGGCGAAGAACCGCCAGAGCTCTGGCCCTCGCCCTGCTCGTCCCGTCGATGACCGCCCTGCCGTCCGCCGTGTCCCCGGCGTCCGCCACGGACTCCTTCCCCGCCGCCGCCACGGCCCCCGATCCTCCGTCCGACGTGGCGCTGGCGCACGAACCGTCCCGCCCCGCGCCCTCCCGCGAGCAGTTCTACCTGTTACTTCCCGACCGGTTCGCCAACGGCTCCGAGGCCAACAACCGGGGCGGCCTGAGCGGAGACCGCACACGAACCGGTTTCGACCCCACGGACAAGCACTACTTCCAGGGCGGCGACCTCAAGGGGGTGATCGACAGGCTGGACTACATCAAAGGGCTGGGCACCACGGCGATATGGATGACACCGGTCTTCAAGAACCGGCCGGTGCAGACCCTGGACGGCCACCAGTCGGCCAGTTACCACGGATATGCGATCACCGACTTCACCCAGGTCGACCCGCACTTCGGCACCAACGCCGAGCTGGCGGAGTTGATCGACAAGGCCCATGCCAAGGGCATGAAGGTCTTCTTCGACGTCATCACCAACCACACCGCCGACCTCGTCGACTACGCGGAGCAGCAGTACGGGTACCGCTCCAAGGGCGCCCACCCCTACCTCGACACCGAGGGACGCCCCTTCGACGACAGCGAGGGGATGCGGCCGGTGGATGCCGACGGTCTCCCCTACACGCCGCGTCCCCGCAGCGGTGTCGACCGCATGGTGCCCGACTGGCTGAACGACCCCACCATGTACCACAACCGCGGAAACTCGACCTTCGCCGGCGAGAGCGCCCTGTACGGCGACTTCCTGGGCATGGACGACCTGTGGACCGAGCGTCCCGAAGTGGTCGAGGGCATGGCGCGGATCTACGAGACATGGGTGAAGGACTTCGGCGTGGACGGGTTCCGCGTCGACACCGCCAAGAACGTGAACATGGAGTTCTGGACCCAGTGGGCCACCGCACTCGACGCGTACGCGGCCCAGCAGGGGCGACCCGACTTCTTCGTGTTCGGCGAGGCGTACTCCGCCGACCCCGTCGTGATGGCCCCGTACCTGGTGCGGGGCCGGCTCGACGGCACACTCGACTTCCCGCTGCAGGCCGCCTTCCGTGACTACGCCTCCAGGGGCGGCCCCGCGACGGATCTCTCCCGCGTCCTCGCGCAGGACTACCGGTACACCACCGACAAGGCCAATGCCTACGGCGAGGTGACCTTCCTCGGCAGCCACGACATGGGCCGCATCGGCGCCTTCATCGCCCGGGACAACCCGGGCGCCCCCGACGCCGAACTGCTCGAACGGTGCCGGTTCGCACACGAGTTGCTGTTCCTGTCCCGCGGCAATCCGGTGGTCTATTCGGGCGACGAACAGGGCTTCACCGGTGCCGGAGGCGACGTCGAGAGCCGCCAGACGATGTTCGCCTCCCAGGCCGCCGACTATCTGGACGACGACCAGATCGGGACGGAGCGTACGCACGCGTCGGACGCCTACGACGAGGGGCATCCCCTGTACCGGGCGATCGCGTCGCTGTCGCGGCTGACCAAGAGCCATCCGGCCCTGCGGGACGGGGTGCAGACGGAGCGGTACGCCGACGACGGCCAGGGCGTGTACGCGTTCTCGCGTACGGACCCGGAGCAGCGGGTCGAGTACCTGGTGGCGGCGAACAACTCCCCCGCGGCGAGGACGGTGGAGGTGGAGACCGGCTCGGCACGGACGGACTTCCAAGGCGTGTACGGCACTTCGGCGACCTCGCGCGGTGACGCCGCCGGCCGAGTCGAGGTGACTGTCCCGGCGCTGTCGACGGTGGTGCTCAAGGCCGAGCGCCCGCTGCCGGCACCGGAGGTGCCGCCGACGGTGACGCTCAAGGCGCCGGAGCCGGGAGCCACCGGTGATGTGACGGTCTCCGCCGACGTCTCGGGCGGTCAGCTGAACCGGGTGGTGTTCGCCGCTCAGGTCGGCGACGGTCCCTGGACGACCCTGGGTTCGGCCGATCACGCGCCCCACCGGGTCACCCAGCACCTCCCCGACACCGTCGGAGCGGGCACTCACCTGCGGTACAAGGCGGTTGTGGTCGACAGCCTCGGCCGCACCGCCGCTGACATCGCCACCACGACCGCCGGACAGCCACCCTCCCCCGGCAAGCCCACGGTGCGGCGCACCTACGGCGTCGTCCACCACCAGCGGGCCGACGGCGACTACGACGGGTTGGTGCTGCGGACCTCCGACGGCAGGACGGCGCCGTTCGCGGGGCGCGACTCCTACGGGGCCTTCGCCTGGATTCCGCCCGGCACGGGCCCGGTCCGGTTCACCGTCGAGAAGGACGGTGTCGCCGACGTCCCGGAGCGCTCCGTCGACTTCGCCGTGGCCGGCGAGGTGTGGACCGAGGAGGGCAGTGAAACGGTCCGCACGGACAGACCACGCGACACCGGCCCGCCCCAGGACACCACGAAGGCCGTCCTCCACTACCACCGGCCCGACGGCGACTACGAGGGCTGGGGGCTGCACACCTGGACCGGCTCGGCCCACCCCTCGGAGTGGAACGACCCCGTCCAGCCGGTCCGCCGGGACGCCTTCGGCCTTGTCTTCGAGGTCCCGCTGAAGGACGGCGCGCCCACGCTCAGCTACGTCTTCCACAAGAAGGAAGAGAGGGACATCACCACCGACGAGGCCCTCGACTTCTCCCTGTACGGGCACGAGGTCTGGCGCGTGTCGGGCGACCCCACCTATCTGGCCCCCTCGCTGGGCGGGGCCTTCGGCCTCGACCTCACGCGCTCGGAGGCCACCTGGATCGGTGACGACACCGTCGTATGGGCGGGTGCGGGCACGGGCGTCGCCAGCCAGCAGTTGGTGTACGCCCCCGAGGGCGGCCTGACGATCGAGGACGGCGCTCTGTCGGACGAGGGCCGCTGGCTGCGGCTCGAACCGACCGAGCTGACCGAGGCGCAGAAGGCCCGGTACCCCGAGTTCGCGGACGCCGCGGCGTTCCGTGTCGACCCCCGGGACCGCGACCGCGTCGACCAGGCCCTCGCGGGGCCGCAGCTCATCGCCACACAGCGGACGGACAGCGGTGCCCTGTTGGGCGCCACCAGCGTGCGCGTCGCAGACCGACCGGAAGGATCCACCGAGTGATCGCCCCCTCCACCCATCCCACGGACCGCACAGGCCGAAGAAGGCGAAGCGCCCGCGCGACCGGCGGCACCGCCGCGGCCGTCATCACCACCCTGCTGGCGACGACGCTCGGCACGGCGTTGCCGGCGAACGCGGCGCCCCGGCCGCCCGCCCCGCCGTCCGACGCCCGGCTGGCCGCCGAACCGGCTCGCCACGACCTCACCCGGGAGCAGTCCTACTTCCTGCTGCCGGACCGGTTCGCCAACGGCTCGACGGCCAACGACCGCGGAGGCCTCACCGGCGACCGGACCACGACGGGCTTCGACCCCACGGACAAGGGCTTCTACCAGGGCGGCGACCTCAAGGGCCTGATCAAGAAGCTCGACTACATCAAGGGGCTGGGCACCACCGCGATCTGGATGGCGCCGATCTTCAAGAACAAGCCGGTACAGGGCGGCGGAGAGTCCGCCGGGTACCACGGCTACTGGATCACCGACTTCACCCAGGTCGACCCGCACTTCGGCACCAACGCCGAGCTGGCGGAGCTGATCGACAAGGCCCACGCCAAGGGCATGAAGGTCTTCTTCGACGTCATCACCAACCACACCGCCGACACCGTCACCCCCGCGGAGAAGCAGTACGGCTACCGCTCCAAGGGCGCCCACCCCTACCTCGACACCGAGGGACGCCCCTTCGACGACAGCTCCGGCATGAGCGGGGTCGAGGTCGACCGGGACGCCTTCCCGTACACGCCCGAGGTGCCCGAGTCGGAGAAGAACAGCAAGGTCCCCGCGTGGCTGAACGACCCCACCATGTACCACAACCGGGGTGACTCCACCTTCGTCGGCGAGAGCGGGCTCCACGGCGACCACACCGGCCTGGACGACCTGTGGACGGAGCGCCCGGAGGTGGTCAAGGGTCTGGAGAGGATCTACCAGAGGTGGGTGAAGGACTTCGACGTGGACGGCTTCCGCGTCGACACCGTCCGTAATGTCGACATGCCCTTCTGGACCCGGTGGGCCACGGCGATCGACGCCTACGCCGCCAAGCAGGGCCGCGAAGACTTCTTCGTCTTCGGCGAGACCCTCTCGTCCGACCCGTCCGTCACGGCGCCGTATGTGACGCAGGGGCGGCTGGACGCCACGCTCGACTTCCCGTTGCAGAACGCCATCCGCGGCTACGCCTCCCAGGGCAAGTCGGCGAGCGCCCTCTCCGCCGTCCTGGGCCAGGACTACCGCTACACCACCGACAAGGCCAACGCCTACGAGCAGGTGACGTTCCTCGGCAACCACGACATGGGCCGGATCGGGAGCTTCCTGCGTCAGGACAACCCGGGAGCGGACGACGCCGAGTTGCTGCGCCGCGACCGGTTCGCGCACGAGTTGCTGTTCCTGTCCCGGGGCAACCCGGTGGTCTACTCGGGCGACGAACAGGGTTTCACCGGCCCGGGCGGCGACAAGGGCGCCCGGCAGACGATGTTCGCGTCGCGGGTGGCGGACTACCTGGACGACGGCCTGATCGGCACCGAGCGCACCCACGCGTCGGACGCGTACGACACGACGCATCCGCTGTACCGGTCGATCGCGGCGCTGTCGAAGCTGACCAAGCGGCATCCGGCGTTGCGCGACGGTGTGCAGCAGGAGCGGTACGCGGACGACGGACCGGGCGTGTACGCGTTCTCGCGCACCGGGGCCAGGGAGCAGGTCGAGTACGTCGTCGCGGTGAACAACGCCGAGCGGAGGCGCACGGTCGAGGTCGCGACGTACTCGGCGGGGATGGACTTCCGCGGGATGTACGGGTCGTCGGCTCGGGTCACCAGCGGCGCGGACAAGAAGATCAGGGTGGAGGTGCCGGGACTGTCGGCGGTGGTGCTGAAGGCCGCGAAGCGGCTGGGCTCCCCCGCGGCCGTACCGTCGGTGTCGCTGAAGGCTCCCGCGGCGGGCGCCACCGGCGACGTGGAGATCAGCGCGGACGTGGACGGCGGGCAGCTGAACCGCGTCGTGTTCGCCGCGCAGGTGGGCAACGGGCCGTGGCGCACGCTGGGGTCGGCCGACCACGCGCCGTACCGGGTGACGCAGCATCTGGCGGACACCGTGCCGGCCGGGACGGCTCTGCGCTACAAGGCCGTGGTGATCGACAGCGCCGGACGCACCGCGAGCACCACCGCCACGACCACCGCCGGACAGCCACCGGCGGAGCCGAGGCCGGGCGCTGTGGACCGCGACTACGCCGTGGTGCACTACCGGCGCACCGACGGCGACTACGACGGCTGGCAGCTCAAGTCGTCCGCGGGCACAGCCGACTTCACGGGGCGTGACGCCTACGGGGCCTTCGCCTGGATCGAACTGGACGACGGTGCCGCCGACGTGACCTACACCGTCGAGAAGGACGGCACCGCCGACGGCCCGCAGCGCACGGTCGAGGTCGCCCGGACCGGCGAGGTGTGGATCGAGCAGGGTGAGGACGGGCAGGCGGTGACGGCGCCCGAGGGCGCGTACCCGCCGCAGGACGAGAAGAAGGCCGTCATCCACTACCACCGCGCCGACGGTGACTACGACGGCTGGGGCCTGCACACCTGGAGCGGCGCCGCGAACCCGACGGACTGGGCCAAGCCGCTGCAACCGGTCGGCAAGGACGCCTTCGGAGTGACCTTCGAGGTGCCCCTGGCCGACGGCGCGAAGTCCCTGAGCTACATCGTCCACAAGGGAGACGAGAAGGATCTCCCCAGCGACCGGTCCCTGGACTTCGCCTCCCACGGCAAGGACGTCTGGCTCATCGGCGGCGACAGCGGCTACTTGCTGCCGACCGTGGGCGCCGTTCCGGACCTGGACCTCGGAACCTCGAAGGCCCAGTGGATCGACTCGGACACCGTGGTGTGGCGGGTGAAGGCCACCGACGCCACCAGCCAGCAGCTCGTCTACGCGCCCGAGGGCGGCCTCACCGTCGTGGACGGCGCCCTGTCCCACGAGGGGCACTGGCTCCGGCTGACGCCGACGACCCTCACCGACCAGCAGAAGATCAGGTACCCGCACCTCAAGGACTATCCGGCCTTCACCGTCGACCCGCGGGACCGCGACCGGATCCGAACCGCACTGCGCGGCCAGGTCATCGCCACCCAGCGGGCCACCGACGGGGCTCTGCTCGCCGCGACGGGCGTGCAGCTCCCCGGCGTGCTGGACGACCTGTACGGCGCGGCGCGGGACGCCGAGCTCGGGCCGGTCTTCCGCAACGGCCGGCCCACCCTGTCCGTGTGGGCCCCCACCGCGCGGAGCGTGTCCCTCGACCTGGGCGGCAGGCGCATCCCCATGCACCGCGACCACGACACCGGTGTCTGGTCCGTCACCGGCTCACCGTCGTGGAAGAACAAGCCGTACCGGTACGCCGTCACGGTGTGGGCGCCGGCGGCCGGAAAGATCGTCACCAACAAGGTCACCGACCCGTACTCGGTGGCTCTGACCGCCGATTCGGCCCGCAGCCTCGTCGTCGATCTGGGCGACAGATCCCTGGCACCCGCGGGATGGGGCACGCTGGACAAGCCGGAAGCCGTTCCGCTGAAGGACGCGCAGATCCAGGAACTGCACGTGCGTGACCACTCCGTCGAGGACTCGACCGTCCCGGCGGCCGAGCGGGGCACCTACGGGGCCTTCACCAGGAGGAACTCCGCGGGCAGCAGGCATTTGCGCGCGCTGGCCGAGGCCGGTACCTCCCATGTGCACCTGCTGCCGGTCTTCGACTACTCGACGGTGCCGGAGAAGACGGCCGACCGGCAGACACCCGGATGCGACCTGCCCTCCTACGCCCCCGACTCCGACCGCCAACAGGAGTGCGTGGCGAAGACCGCCGCGAAGGACGCCTACAACTGGGGCTACGACCCTTACCACTTCACCGTTCCCGAGGGTTCGTACGCCAGTGACCCCGACGGGGCACGGCGCACCGTCGAGTTCCGCCGGATGGTGCAGGCGCTGAACCGGGACGGCCTCCGGGTGGTCATGGACGTCGTCTACAACCACACCGTCGCGGGCGGCCAGGCGGAGACCTCGGTCCTGGACAAGGTGGTTCCGGGCTACTACCACCGTCTCCTCGCCGACGGCGCCATCGCCACCTCGACCTGCTGCGCGAACACGGCGACCGAGCACGCCATGATGGGCAAGCTGGTCGTCGACTCCGTCGTCACCTGGGCCAAGCAGTACAAGGTCGACGGCTTCCGCTTCGACCTCATGGGCCACCATCCGAAGGCCAACATCCTCGCGGTCAGGAAGGCCCTGGACGAGCTGACCCTCGCCGAGGACGGCGTCGACGGCAAGAAGATCATCCTGTACGGCGAGGGCTGGAACTTCGGCGAGGTCGCCGACGACGCCCGCTTCGTCCAGGCCACGCAGCAGAACATGGCCGGCACCGGCATCGCCACGTTCTCCGACCGTGCGCGCGACGCCGTGCGCGGGGGCAGCGCGTTCGAAGCCGACCCGCGGGTGCAGGGTTTCGCGAGCGGCCTCTACACCGACCCCAACTCCTCCGACGCCAACGGCACTCCGGCCGAGAGCAGGGCCCGGCTGCTGCATTACCAGGACCTGATCAAGGTCGGGCTGAGCGGGAACCTGGCGCAGTACCGCTTCACCGACACCAGCGGCAAGGAGGTCACCGGCGCCGAGGTCGACTACAACGGCAGCCCCGCGGGCTATGCGCAGGCACCCGGCGACGCCCTCGCCTACGCCGACGCCCACGACAACGAGACCCTCTACGACGCCCTCGCCTACAAACTCCCGGCGGACACCTCCGCCGCCGACCGAGGCCGGATGCAGGTCCTCGCCCTGGCGACGGCAGCCCTGTCACAGGGCCCGGCCCTGTCCCAGGCGGGCACCGACCTGCTGCGCTCGAAGTCGCTGGACCGCAACTCCTTCGACAGCGGCGACTGGTACAACGCCGTCCACTGGGACTGCCGGGACGGCAACGGGTTCGGGCGGGGCCTGCCGCCGGCGGCGGACAACGAGTCCAAGTGGCCGTACGCCAAGCCGCTCCTGGCTTCGGTGCCGACCCCGGGGTGCGAAGCCATCAACGGCACCTCCGCCGCCTACCGGGACCTGCTGAGGATCCGTACGACGGAGAAGGCGTTCTCCCTCGACACGGCCGCTCAGGTGCAGTCGGCGCTGTCCTTCCCGCTCTCCGGCGAAGAGGAGACACCCGGCGTGATCACCATGGAACTCGGTGATCTGGTGGTGGTGTTCAACGCCACCGCCGAGCCGCAGTCCCAGCAGGTGACGGAACTGAGCGGCAGTACCTACCGGCTGCATCCGGTGCAGGCCTCCGGTGCGGACCGCGTGGTCAAGGAGGCCACGTACACGAAGAGCACGGGCACCTTCGAGGTACCCGGCCGCTCCGTGGCGGTCTTCAAGCGCTGACCCCACCGTTCACGACGTTCCCGTGCCGGGCCGACCGGCACGGGAACGTTCTGTTTTCCGCCCGGAACTGCCGCGTGCGGTGAACCGCCGATCACTTTCGGTCGCATCGCCGGCGTCGCCGGTCGATCGCCCCACGTGCTGGTGGCAGGTGTGAGCCCTGGTCCTTCGCCGCGGGCGCGGCAGCCCCCGGCCGCGACGCCCGATCCGCAGACAACCGCCCTGACCTGGATGTTCACGGCACCTGTACCTGAACACCGAGGAGTGAAAGAGGTTCCATGAACTTGCGAAACATGCCGCAAAACTTTTCACACCCTCTTCACGACCTCCTACGCTGAGCGCACACGTTCACAGAATGAAGGGAACGAGCCCGAAATGCAGATCGTGCGTTCAACTTTCATAGCCCTGACGGCGGCTCTCTGCGCAGCGACGTCCGGCACGGCGGCGTCCGCCGCACCCCAGGCGGCAGAGTCCCGGGAGTCCGTGCGATCGACACAGGAGCCGATCACGGCACCCGACTGCGTACACCTCACCGTGGATTGGCGCTACACCTTCGCCAGCAACGACTGCTCCAGCACCTACACCCTGAGAATCGTCTACCTGGACGGAACCGAGGTCCCCTGCCGAACGGCGGCTCCCGGCGCCCTGATCACCTTCCCTGGGCGCGGAACGCAGGGCAACGAGGTCCTGGGTGCCGTCCTGTGCGACAGCGATGGCGACACCTGACCGCACCGCGAAGGGTTCCGACCTTCTGGCGCCGCCCAGCTCCTGCTGGGCGGCGCACTCGCGTCATGCTTTCCGGTCGCACGTCCAAAGGTCGGATCGGCCGCGGATCAGGACGTGGTGCGGCGTAGCGCGCTGGTCGTGCCGCGCAGCACCAGGCGGGTGTCGAGACGCTGTTGCGGCTCGGCGACCGCGCCTTGTTCCACCGCGTCCACGAGCATGCGGCCGGCGATGCGCCCCTGCTCGTAGACGGACTGGGCGACGGTCGTCAGGTCGAGAAGGTCGGCGATCGGGCTGTCGTCGAAGCCGATGAGGGACATCTGTCCGGGCACGTCGACGGCTGCGCGGCGCAGGGTCCGCAGGGCGCCGGCCGCGATGTCGTCCGCCTCGGCGAACACCGCGGTCGGCGGAGTGCGCAGGGAGAGGAGCTCCCCCATGGCCTGTACGCCGCCGTCGATACCCCAGGGGGCGGAGACGACCGCGCCCTCCTGTACGGGCAGGCCGCAGTCCTCCATGACCGCGAGACAGCCGTCCAGTCGGCGCTGCGAGACACCCCGGTGGACGCCTTCTCGTCGGTCGCCCGGATCAGACCGATCCGCTCATGCCCGAGGTTGGCGAGGTGCCTGACGGCCTTGCCCGCTCCGGCCCGGTCGTCGATGCCGACGCTGGGGTGGTCGCCGAGGTCGGTACTCGCTCCCACGACGGGCATGTTCAGGGCTCCCAGGCGGCTGATCTCCGCTCGGCCAGGGAGAGGGCGATGATCACCAGCCCGTCCGCCCGGCGCCGTACGGGCAGCGTCTCGAAGAACTCCCGGCGCTCGGCGAGCCCTTCGACGTGGTAGGACCGACGGCGGACCGAAGTCGGCGCTCGTTCTGCCTGGCCAGGCCACTGTGCCGGGTGGACCACCAGCAGACGAAGAACCTGCTGGTGTCGTACTCGCCGAAGAAGCTGGGCTTCTTCCAGAGGCACAAGAAAGGGCGCCTGACCAGGGCAGATACCCAGCAGGCGCCCGTATCCCACCTCTGACCAACTGTTCCGGGGCGCCGACCGTTTCCGGGCCAAGTCCGGGCCGACACACCCTCCGCCGCGTCCTCGTACTCGCCCCACCGCCGCATGGAGTCCTCGATCAGACGGTTCGCGTGATGACGTGCCTCAGCGAGGAACTTGGCGTAGTAGCGGAAAAGCACCTGGACGCTCTGCCCTGCTCTGCTCTGCCCTGCGCGCGCATTCGGCCGGGTCGACTCCCCACCTGCAACCCGACGGTTGCATTCGACAGGCCACTGTGCAACCGTTGAGTTGCACAGCAACTCGCGAGGGAGGAAGCCCATGACCGACGCCACCTACACAGCCGCGGAGCTGGCCGAGCTCGACCGGATTGCGCGGCAGATCGACATCGACGCCCCGGCCGAGCGGGTATGGGAGCTGGTCGTGCGGCCCGGTTGGTACGTCAACGACGGCGCAGTCGAGGCCGAGCCGGACCTGCGCTACGAGGGGGAGGTGGCCGTGGTGCGTCATCCTTCGCTGGGCGAGTTCCGGTTCCGGACCGTCGAGCTGGACAAGCCGCGCTACGCAGCGTTCCTCTGGGTCGGAACCCCGTTCCGGGACGAGTCGACGCCCTCGACCCTGGTCGAGTTCTGGATCGACGAGCGCGCCGGGGGCGGAGTGACCCTGCGCGTCGTGGAGAGCGGGTTCTCCCGCCTCGCCGACGACCCGGCCGCGTGGCTGAAGGAGCGCGAGGGCAACGACAACGGGTGGCTCGCCGAACTCCAAGCCGCGAAGGCGTTCGTCGAGAAGATCGCGCCGAACGCGATGGGGCATTCGTGACCACCGCCCTTCCCACCGTGTGTGCCGCGCTCGGCGACCCGACGCGCTGGCAGATCCTCACCCGGCTCGGCGAGGGCCCCATGTCGGCGTCCGCGCTGGCCAGGGTCCTGCCGGTGAGCCGGCAGGCGATCGGCAAGCACCTGGAGGTGCTGCGTGAGGTCGGGTTGGTCGAGTCCGAGCAGCACGGGCGCGAAGTCGTCTACGTCGCCGTCGGCGCCCGGCTCGGCGCACTGGCCCGGGAACTCGACCGGATCGGCCGCTCCTGGGAGACCCGTCTGCTGCAGATCAAGGAACTGGCGGAGCGCCCCTCCCCCGACACGGCCGAGTGACCGACTACGACGATCGGACAAGATCATGACGGAGTACGACAGCAGAACGGCGGACCGCGCGCCGGCACAGCCGCCGACGGCCGACCGCACCACCTTCGAGGCCGAAGTGGACAAGCTGCGGATCCGCGAGAAGGCACATACCCGGGAAGGCGACGCGATCGCCGCGGCCCGGCGGCGTCTACCCATGGTCGAGGTGCCCGCCGACCTCGGACTGACCGGGCCCGACGGGCCGGTCACCCTGCTCGAGGCGTTCGAATCCGCCATGTCGCGCCCTGGTTGCGGAGCCACAAGGGAAAGGGCGGAGCCCCCCGTCGGCCACCGAGCCCATCTGCCTGGCCGGTTCACCCGTCAAACTTCGGCAGCCGGCTGCCCTACCTCACGTGGCCGTAGCAGGACGGCTGCCACGAACGCGGTGACGACCAGGCCGAACGCCGCGATCACCGCCACGGCGGTGAAGCCGCTGTCGTATGCCTGCCGTGCCGCGTTCAGCACGGCGTCCGCGATCGGGGAGGGCAGGTGCGCCACTAGGGGCTGTCTTCAGTTGTGATCGATGGTTTCAGGAAACTGCTGATCCAGATGGTCGCTGCGCGGAGATGGAGTCCGGCGAGGTAGCTCTCGGGCTTCTTGTCGTAGCGGGTCGCGATGCC
>NZ_JBEXQG010000119.1:0-15852 GCF_040612485.1 Streptomyces sp. NPDC006385 | reverse complement strand
CCCGCGCGGGCGGCACTTCGGCTCCGCCCGGACCACCTCGCTGCCGACCGTGTTCTGTCGCGGTAGGAGGGGCGGGTCAGCTGCCGCAGCCGTCGCAGCAGCCCCCACCGGTCTTCGGGGCGGCAGCCGTCGGGGATGCGGTGGTCAGGGGGAGCAGCACCTTGGCGGCCGGGGCGGCGGCGACGGTGTCGGCGGTCGGCCGGGCCGGGATGCGGACGTGCGGGACGGGCCTGTGTGCCGCGCGCAGCGCAGGGTGGGCGGGCAGGCGCTTCCTGCGTCCGGCGCGGATGCCGTTGCCGATGACGAGGACCTCGGCGAGTTCGTGGCTGGCGACCACGGTGGCCAGGCCCAGGACGCCGGTGGCGGCCAGGGGGACGAGCGCGACGAGGATGCCGCCGGACATCAGCAGGTTCTGGGTGAAGATCCGGCGGGCCGCGCGGGTGTGGGCGATCGCGTCGGGCAGGCGGCGCAGGTCCTCGCCCATGAGCGCGATGTCGGCGGCCTCGATGGCGACGTCGCTGCCCATGGCGCCCATCGCGATGCCCGCGTCGGCGGTGGCCAGGGCGGGGGCGTCGTTGATGCCGTCGCCGACCATCGCCACCGGTCCCCGGGCCTGGAGCTCGGTGACGATGCGTGCCTTGTCCTGCGGGAGGAGTTCGGCGCGTGCGTCGTCGATGCCGGCCGCGGCGGCGATGGCGGCGGCGGTGCGGGCGTTGTCGCCGGTGAGCATGACGACCTTGATGCCCTGGCCGTGCAGGGCCTTGACGGCCTCGGCGGCCTCGGGGCGGATCTCGTCGCGGACGGCGATGGCGCCGAGCAGGGCATGGTCGTGTTCGACGAGGGCGACGGTGGCGCCGGCGTCCTGGAGGCGCAGGACGTCGTCGGCCAGGGGGCCGGGTGCGATGAAGCCGGGCTTGCCCAGGCGGGCCTTGCCGCCGTCCACGGTGCCGGTGAGGCCGTTGCCGGGGACGGCCTCGACGTCGTCGCCCGGGGTCAGGGCCCGAGGGTCGACGGCGGCGAGGATCGCCGCGGCGAGGGGGTGTTCGCTGCGGGCCTCCAGCGCGGCGGCCACCGACAGGACCCGGGCGCGGTCCGTGCCGGCGACCGGGACGACGTCGATGACGGTGGGCTCGTTGCGGGTGAGGGTGCCGGTCTTATCCAGGGCGACGATCTTGACCTTGCCCAGGGCCTCCACCGCGGCACCGCCCTTGACCAGGACGCCCGCCTTGGAGGCGGCGCCGATCGCGGCGACCACCGCGACCGGGACGGACAGGGCGAAGGCGCACGGGGCGGCGGCGACCAGGACGACCAGGGATCGTTCGATCCACACCCCGGGGTCGCCGAAGAGACTGCCCAGGGCCGCGATCAGGGCGGCGAGCACGAGGACACCGGGGACGAGGGGTTGGGCGAACTTCTGGGCGAGGCGCTGGCTGGCGCCCTTGCGTTCCTGGGCCTCGTGGACGATGTGGACCAGGCGGGCCAGGGAGTTGTCCCGGGCGGTCGCGGTGACGGTGATCTGAAGGGCGCCGGCGCCGTTGACGCAGCCGGCGAACACCTCGGCGCCGGGGCCGACCTCCGTGGGTACGGACTCACCGGTGACCACGGACGTGTCCAGCGCACTGCGCCCGGAGGTGACGACGCCGTCGGTGGCGATCCGCTCTCCGGGCCTGACCAGCAGGATGTCGCCGACCCGGAGGTCGGCGGCGGCCACCTCGGTCTCCGTATCGCCGCGCCGCACGGTGGCGGTGGGCGGAACCAGGTCGAGCAGGGCGCGCAGGCCGTGCTGGGTGCGGGCGACGGCGTAGCCTTCGAGGCCCTCGGCGCTGGAGAAGAGGAAGGCCAGGGTGGCGGCCTCGCCGTACTCGCCGAGCGCGACGGCGCCGACGGCGGCGATGGTCATCAGCATCCCCACGCCGAGCCGCCCCTTGAGCAGGCCGCGCAGGGTGCCGGGGACGAAGGTCGCCGCGCCGACGAGCAGGGCCGCCAGCTCGGCCGTCGTGTCCCCGGGGCCGGGCAGGAAGAGGGAGGTCAGCAGCAGGACGCCGGAGGCGGCGGCCGCCTGGAGTTCGCGGACCTGCCAGAGAGCGGCCGGGGGTGCGGCCGGCTCGGCGGCGGAGGCAGCCGGGGTGGGCGTGTCGGTTGCGCAGCACGCGTCAGCCATGGAGGGCCTCCTCGGTCGGGGACGGCGTGGTGCCCTCGTCGGCGGGACAGGAGTAGTCGTCCGGGGCGCATACCCGGTCGGCGGGGCCCTGGGAGTCGACGAGCAGGACCAGGGCGGCCAGGTCGGCGAGGGCGTGGGCGAGTTTGGGGTCGGCCAGTTCGTAGCGGACCCGACGGCCGACGGGGACGGCGCGCACCAGCCCGCAGCCGCGCAGACAGGACAGGTGGTTCGACACGTTTCCGCGGGTCATCCCCAGTGTGTCGGCGAGATCCGAGGGATAGGCGGGCGCCTGCAGCAGGGCCAGCAGCAGCCGGCGCCGGTTCTCGTCGGCCAGTGCGGTGCCGACCCGGGCCAGCGCGGCGGCGTTCACGGCGACCGCGGGGCCGTCGGGAGGACTCGTCTCCATACTCCAACAGTACAGTCGAACCTGAATTAAGCACAGACTGAATCTAGATGAGGCTGTGGGCAGTGCGAGCGAGCTCGTGCACGGCAGTGGCACTGAAAAGGCCGCCACGGGGATTCGTGGCGGCCTTTTCAGTGCTGTATCCGCTGCGGGCGGGTTCGGCGTGCTCCTGCGGCGAGATGGTGGTCAGGGGGCGTTCTTGACCAGGAGGGGCAGGTCGTGGGCGAAGTCGTCGACCGTGGTGCCGTGGGTGTAGACGACCCGGCCCTTGTTGTCGCCGGGGGTGAAGGCGACGACCTGGGTCCCGTGATCTGAGGTGACGGTGCCGTCGTGGTGCTTTGTGGGGTCTTCCACCGAGATGCCGACGCTGAGCGCGGCCTTCTTGACCTTGGTCAGGTCGCCGGACAGGCCGGTGAAGTTCGGCCCGAAGGACTTCAGCCACGTGCCCAGGCTTTCGGGGGTGTCGCGTTCGGGGTCGGTGGTGACGAAGACGACCTGGACGTTGTCCCGCACGGTCTGGGGCTGCTTGGCCAGGGCGGCGGAGATGTCGCTCATGGTGGTGGGGCACACGTCGGGGCAGTTGGTGTAGCCGAAGAAGACCAGCGTGGTCTTGCCGGCGGTCTGCTTTTGCAGGTCGAAGGGCTTGTCGGTGGTGTCGGTCAGCACCAGGTCCGGCTTGGCGAAGCCGGGGTTCATTGCGGTGCCGCGGTAGGGGGAGTCGCTCGCGGCGGAGAGCGCGGCGGGCTTGTCGGTCTCGTGGTGGGCGCCGGATGTGCCGCAGCCGGCCAGGAGGGCCGCGGCGATGAGGGCGGTGGCGGACAGGCGAAGAGCGCGGGTGCGGTGCATGGGTGTCAGGTCCGATTCGTGGTGGGGCGTGCGGCGGGTGCGGGGTCGAGGACGGCGCGGATCAGGGCGCGGCCGCGGTCGGTGAGCGTGTACATCACCAGCCGTCCCTGGCGGCGTGAGGCGGCCAGGCCGGCGTGGCGCAGCTGGCGCAGGTGGTGGGAGACGAGGTTTTGGGCCTGGCCGACGACCCAGGCCAGGTCGCACACGCACAGCTCGCCGCCCTCGGCCTGGGCCGCCGCCACCGTCAGCCGGGTGGGGTCGGCCAGGGCCTTGGCCGCCGCGGCGGCGGTCTCCAGGCCGGGCAGCGGCGGCATGCCGCCGCGGATGGCCTCGGCGACCGGCAGGTCCAGGCACAGCAGATCGCAGGCATCCGCCTCTGGCCGTTCCGAACTCACGTGGATCCTTTCATTCGCGTCGTGGGCGCGGCCGGGGCTTTAGATGCCGACGGTGAAGCCGGCGGACCAGGACTGCATCTGGCTGATCAGGTAGCTCCAGACGCCGGTGACCATCAGCAGGCCCATGGCGATCATCATGAGGCCGCCGATGCGCATGACCCACTGGTAGTGGGCCTTGACCCAGGCGAAGACGCCCATCGCCTTACGGAAGGCGAGCCCTGCCGCGAGGAACGGCAGGCCCAGCCCCGCACAGTAGGCCACCGTCAGCACCGCGCCGCGTGAGGCGCTGGCCTCTTGGAAGGCGAGGGCCTGCACGGCGGCCAGGGTCGGGCCGATGCATGGCGTCCAGCCCAGCCCGAACAGCACCCCGAGCAGCGGGGCGCCGGCCAGGCCGGCCGCCGGGCGGCGGTGCAGCCGCCACTCCCGGCTCATCCCCGGCAGCACGCCCATGAACGACAGCCCCATGACGATGGTCAGCGCCCCCAGGACCCGGATCAGCACGTCCTGGTGTTCCAGCAGCGTGTTGCCGGCGTAGCCGAACGCGGCGCCGAAGGAGACGAACACGGCCGTGAAGCCGGCCAGGAACAGCAGCGTCCCGCCCACGATCCGCCCGCGGCGGGCGTCGGCGAGGTCGGCGCCGCTGATGCCGGTGACGTAGGACAGGTAGCCGGGCACCAGCGGCAGCACGCACGGGGAGAAGAACGACACCGCCCCGGCCAGCGCGGCGATCGGCAGCGCCAGCAGCAACGACCCGGTCAGCACGGTGGACTCCAGGCCCGCGGCCATCTGCACGGCTCAGCCCTCCTTCAGCACGGGGGCGAGCAGCTCGCGCAGCTCGGCCTCGCTGAGGGCCTTGAGCGCGCGGGCCGCGATGCGGCCGTCCCGGTCGATCACCACGGTGCTGGGGATCGCCGACGGGGAGATGGTGCCCTTGAACTTCAGCAGCTGCCGCCCGTCCGGATCCCACAGGCTGGGGTAGGTGATGCCGTAGTCCTTCTCGAAGGCCAGCGCGTTGCGGCGGGTGGAGTCGCGGGTGTTGATGCCGAGGAAGGCCACGCCCTGGTCCTCGGTGTCCTGGTGCACCTTCTGCAGGTGCGGCGCCTCGGCCCGGCACGGGTTGCACCACGAACCCCACACGTTCACAACGACGATCTTGCCGCGGTAGTCCGCCAGTGCGAGCTGCTCGCCGGTCAGGGTCTCGCCCCGCACGTCCGGCGCAGGCTTGCGGTCGGCGGCGGCAATGGTGAGCAGCTGCCGCGGCGCCGCCGAACCGGACGAGTCGTCCTGAGCCCCGCCCTGGGAGCAGCCGACCGCAGCCAGGGCAGCAAGCGGCAGCGCGAGCAGGGCGGTGCGGCGCGCTATCCCCGCGCCGGGAGATGAGGTGGTCATCACAAAGGCCTTCTGGTGGTGATCAACTGTGGGGTGCAAGGTCAGACGAGGGTGGTCCAGTACAGCCAGAACCGCTCAAGGATCAGCATGGCGACGGCCAGATACCAGCAGGTGAGGACCACACCGTGGTAGCGGGCCAGCGCGCTCGCCGCGCGCCGTACCGCGCCGGGCACGGGCAGATCGCCGCGGGTGACGGCGTGGAGGGTGGTGTACCAGAAGACGGGGATCATCACCGTCCACACGACCATGCAGTACGGGCACAGGGCGCCGATCCGGTACAGGCTCTGGAAGATCAGCCAGTGGACGAAGACCAGGCCGCACACGACGCCGGCCTGCAGGCCCCACCAGAACCAGCGCGGCAGCACCGCACCGGTCAGCAGTGCCACGCCGACCGTGGTGACCACGGCGAAGCCGGCGATGCCCAGCAGCGGGTTGGGGAAGCCGAACACCTCCGCCTGCGGCGTGTTCATCACCGACCCGCAGCTGAGGACCGGGTTGATGCTGCACGACGGGCTGTAGGACGAGTCCTTGAGCAGGGCGATCTTCTCCACCGTCAGCGTGAAGGCGGCCAGGAACCCGATCGCGCCCCCGACCGTGAGCACCCACGCCACCAGGCGCCGCCCCACCGGCTCGCCGTCCCGGCTGCCAGGCACCCGGGCCCCGGTGGCGGGTGCGGCGGCGGTCACTTGGCCAGCTCCGCCTCGATGGCCGCCCTGAAGTCCTCCGCCGTCTGGATCTGGGGCCTTTGGCCGTTGATGAAGAATGTCGGCGTGCCCTGCACCCCGAGCGCGAGGCCGTCCTGGCGGTCCTTCTCCACCCGCTTCGCGGTGGCCGGGTCCTTCCAGTCCGCCTCGAATTTCTTCATGTCCAGCCCGAGCTCCTTGGCGAAGCCGCGGAAGGTCTTCTCGTGCGAGACCTGCTGATCCCCCCAGCTCTCCTGGGTCTGGTACATCTTCTGGTACATCGCCTCGAGCTTGCCCTGTGCGGCGGCGGCCTCCACCGCCCGCGCGGCCAGCTCGGCGTTCTTATGGCTGGGTATCGGGAAGTAGCGCATCACGAACGTCACCCGGCCCTCGTACTCCTCGCGCAGCTGCTCCACGACCGGGAAGGCCGCCCGGCACGACTCGCACTCCAGGTCCAGGAACTCCACCACGGTGACCTTGCCGTCCTTCGCCGTCGACAGCCGGTGGCTGTCCGGGCGGACCAGCACCGACGCCGGGGCGGCCTTGCCCTGGGCGGCGTCCGTTTTGTCGGCGGACGCTTGGGGGGTGCGGTTGGCCGCCAGCAGTACGGCGACGACCGCCAGAACGACGGCGACCAGCGCGAGGGAGATCTTGAGGTTTTTCGTCATGAGCCTTCAGCCGATGGGGAGGGCGGGAACACGGACACGCGCGCCTCCCCCCAGCCCGGCACAACCTCCGCAGCCGCCGACGACGCATCAACACCCTAACGGACGTTGATACCTCCGCCCGCGCCACCACCCCTCGAAGGACTCCGATCGACAACGCGACCTTCAGGAAACCTTGGCGCACTCACCACCGCCGGATGCCGGAAGATCTTCGCGGACAAGCAGTCCGGCAGGAACGCCCTCCGCCCCGAACTGACGGCGTGCCACGCTTTCCTCGACCCCGGCGACACCCTGGTGGTCCCCTCGCTCGACCGCTACGGCCGCAGCCTCCAGGGCCTCATCAACATGGTCGCCGAACTCCGCAGACGCGGTGTCGGCTTCACCTCGCTCCACGAGAACCTGGACACCACCCCCGGCGGGCGTCTGATCTTCCACGTCTTCGCCGCGCTCGCGGAGTTCATCCGCGAGCTCATCGTCGCGGGGACGAATGAGGGCCTGGCCGCCGCCCGCGCCCGCGGCCGGACCGGCGGGCGCCCCTCGGTCATCACGCCCGAGCTCTTGCGCGCAGCCCGCGATATGCTCCCCAACCCGAAGAACAGCATCGAGTCCATCGCGAAACTCCTCGTCATCTCCGCCGGCACCCTCTACCACCACATCCCCGACCTGCGCGAACCACGCGCCGCCCGCGTTCCGCGCCAGCTCGAAGAAAGTACCTCGTAGCTCACGACGGAGCCGTTGTGGCTTTTGGCCTCACCTTGGCTGGACCCCCACCGGGCCGGACTTGCAACCGGTACCCAGGGACAGGTTTACCGTCGGAGGTGTTCCCGCTCTGCGGGACGTGATGACGGGAGAGTGCGATGAGTGATCTGGCGTGGGTGCCGCAGTCCTGCACGCTGCCCACCGAACAGCGGCCCCTGCGGGTCGCGGAGTGGGATGCGCTGTTCACCGAGCGGCTGACCTCGCTGTCCAGGCCCCAGCCGCTCCGTCTGCGCCTGGACCTGGCGGGGGGGGCCGGGCGTCGAGGACCGGGTCCGGGACCTGGTGGAGCGCGAGAGCGGCTGCTGCTCGTTCTTCACCTTCACCACCATCCCCGGCACGGACCTGATCGGCCTGGACATCACGGTGGACCCTGAGCACGAGGCCGTCCTGGACGCCCTTGCCGCGCGGACCGCTGCCGCCGGGAAGTAGCGGTGAGTACGGGCCTGCGCAGCGGGCAGGTCGCCGAAGCGGCCGGGGTGAACGTCCAGACGCTGCGCTACTACGAGCGGCGCGGCCTGCTGGCCGAGCCGGAACGCAGTAACGGCGGCCACCGCCTCTACGGCGAGGAGGCGGTCACCGCGCTGCGGGTGATCAAGGCCGCCCAGCGGCTCGGGTTCACGCTGGATGAGGTCGCCGAACTCCTGGAGGCCGGCCGGCACCGCCACGGCCGCCCCGTCGCTGGGCTCCAGGAGCGTGCCGCGGCCAAGCTCGCCGAGGTCGACGCGAAGATCGCCGACCTCACCACCATTCGCACCGCCCTGGCCACAGCCGTCGAAGCGGGCTGCGACGACCTGACCGTCTGCGCGTCCAGCGCCTGCTGCCCCATCCCCTTCACCGACCTCGCCGAGGAGAACCGCCATGCCGGACCCTGCTGACCTGCGCCCCCACCGCGCCCCGAAGGCGCTCGGGGGCCTGGCCGCCCTGGCCTGCGTGGCCTGCTGCGCGCTGCCCGTCCTGATCACCGCGGGCGTCGTCGGCGCCGGTGCCGGGGCGGTGGTGGGCTGGCTGCCCGCCCTCGCCGTCGTCCTGGCCGTGCTCGCCTCTGGTACTTGGTGGCTTGGCCAACGCCGCCGCACCTGCTCCTGCTCGCCGAGGACCGCAGGTCAGGGCGGATGCGGCTGCAAGGCGGCAGCCGACCCCCTGAAGATCAGCGGCACGGGCCGCCGGTAGGGTCCACCGGTATGACCATCGCTCGTTCCGTCGCCCTGTTCGTCGTCGCCGCCCTCTTCGAGATCGGCGGCGCCTGGCTGGTCTGGCAGGGCATCCGCGAGCACAAGGGCTGGATCTGGATCGGCGCCGGCGTCATCGCCCTCGGCCTGTACGGGGTGGTCGCCACCTTCCAGTCCGACGACAACTTCGGCCGCATCCTCGCCGCGTACGGCGGGATCTTCGTGGCCGGGTCGATCGCCTGGGGCATGGTCGCCGACGGCTACCGGCCCGACCGCTGGGACGTGATCGGCGCCCTGGTGTGCCTCGCCGGGATGGCCGTGATCATGTATGCGCCCCGCAGCCACTGACCAGCTCCTGGCTTTCAGTACGCGGCCCGCGCGCCTGGCCTCGGGGATGAGCGCGGCGGTCCCGGACCGCCGAATGGCGAGCGGCTGGCCCGGCTCCCGCTCAGTCCGGCTCGTCGAGGGTCAGCTGGCGGTGGTGGAAGTCGAAGTGCTGGGTGGGGTAGCGGTAGATGTCCGCGAGGGTCATGAAGTCCTTGAAGAAGGGGTCCCATCGGACGGGGTAGTGCATTCCGCGGGCGAGGCCGGCGTCGGCTTCGGCGGTTAGGCGCCGCTCCAACGTGCCGGTGATCCGGTCGAGCATGGCAGCCATCCGCCGCGGGGTGACGACCCTGGCGGCCCCGCAGGGTCCGAGGCAGTTGACGAGGTCGAACGGCTTGGTCCCAGCGTCCAGCAGCCGGGCGAAACCTTGGCCCAGCCGCCGGGGCAGCCGACTGAAAATGCGTGCCAGGACCAGCAGGACGCGGGCGATGATGTAGCCGAAGAGCATGTGCCACAGCAGCTGCCGGTTGGTCCACCGCGTGCCGTCACTCAGGCGATCAAGGCCGCCCTGCGAGGCGGTGTCCACAAGGGCGTGGAAGGTCTGCCGCGCCCGCGCGTAGTCGTCGCGTACGGCCTGCCGGTCCATCGCCGTGTGCTCTCCCATGCTGCTCCGCTCGCCCACACTCGTGCCCGGGGGTGGATGAGTACCGCCCCCGGCCGGGGGCGGGACCGAACCCACTGCGGTCAGTCCCGGTCCAGGAGTGGACCGAAGGTCTGCTCGGCGATGCGCAGGGCTTCGGCCTGGGTGGTGATCCGGCCGGGAACCTCGGGGTGCCGGCGGGCCCACGCCTCGGCCGTGGAGGAATCGGCGAAGAAGTTCAGCGCGTCGCAGCACACGGCGGCCGCCGGGCCGGTCTTCGCCCGCCGGCCGACGAAGACGACCGCTTCGGCCGGCTCCCAGCGTGCGGTGCCGCCGGTGAAGGCGACCGTGATCGGACGGCCGTCGACCGGGTCACCGGAGGTGATCGCGACGTCCTGGTGGAGCATCGCGGCCACGCCGAGGGCGTCGATCGCGCACATCGCCCACGCCTCCACCCCGTTGGCCAGGCGCAGGCGGTGCGGGGTCGGCACCGCGGAGAACGGATACGCCGCACAGATCCGCCCGCCGGCGTCAAGGGTGAGGAAGTCTTCGCGGTCCAGCTCGGCCAGCACGTCCACGGCCGTACGGCCTGCCGCGGCCGCGGCGGCGGCGAGGTCGGCCGGTTCGGGCGCGGAGCCGGTGGCGGCGAAGTGCCGCAGCACGGCCTGGTGGACCGCGCGCAGGCCGCGCTCGTCGGGGGCGCGTCGGCCGCGGCCGGCCCGGCCGATCGGATCCAGCACATCACGGCCGTCCCCGCAGCACTCATCGACAGGCGCGGACGCGGACACCGCGGCGCCGGCGAACGCCTTGCGCAGGGCCTCGATGCTCGGCGCCCCGTCGGGCCGGCCTTCCCTGTCCCGGTACAGGCGGCAGGACACGCTCGCCGGAGCACCGGCCATGGCGAAGGGGTCGACGCCGTCCACCAGGACCGTGGGCGAACCGGTCATCTGCCATCGGGCCGCCTCCGCCTCCTCGCGCACCTCGATCAGCTCTACCTGGGCCTGCCCGCCGTCCAGTGCTGCGGTGATCCGTTCGCGGACCATGGGGGCGTTGGGGCAGTCAGGCACGGTCAGCACGGTGATCCTCATAAGGGCGACCGTAGACCTTCCAGTGCACTGGAAGGTCAAGCCGTACGCTGAAGACATGCGCATCGGGGAGCTCGCCACCGAGACGGGACTGACCACGAAGACGATCCGCTTCTACGAGCAGGCCGGCCTGCTGCCCGCGCCCCCGCGCACCCCCGGCGGCTACCGCGACTATCCGGCCCACACCGTCGCCCGGCTCTCGTTCGTCCGCGACGCCCAGGCCGCCGGGCTCACCCTCGCCGAGATCCGCTCCGTCCTTGCCCTGCGGGACAGCGGCCAGGCGCCGTGCGCCCAGGTCGGCGTGCTCATCGAGGAGCACCTGGCGGAGATCGACCGACGGATGGCCGAACTCCGCCAGGCTCGCACGGTCTTGCGTGAGTTGGCGCGCCGGGCCGCTGTGACCGCCCCGGACACCTGCTCGGCCGGCGACATCTGCACGATCCTCGCGCGGCCCTGACGCCCGGTGGGCGGCGTCAGCTGCTCAGCTGCTGCGCGATGTCCCGGGCGGCGTCGCGCGCGGGGCGGCCCACGCCGATGAGGGTGGCGGAGGCGGGGCCGGTCCAGTCGCCGTAGCCGAGCAGGTGCAGGCGGGGTTCACCGACCGCCCGGGTACCAGCGGTCGCAACCTGGCCGCTCGCCCCGCGCAGGTTCAGCGGGGCGAGGTGGGCCAGGGCGGGCCGGAAGCCGGTGCACCAGATGATCGCGTCCGCGTCCGACCGGCTGCCGTCGGCCCACCGGACGCCGGTGGCGGTGAGCCGGGGGAACATCGGCTTCAGGTCAAGGAGTCCGGCGTCGCGGGCGGCGCGGACCGGCGGGACGGCGACGATGTCGCCGAGCGAGGCCACCCCGCCGGTGTCGCCGCGGCCTTCGTCGGGGGCGCGGCGGCGGGTGGTGGCGACGTCGAACAGGATGCGGCCGTCGATGTCGTCGGGCAGGAAGCGGGGCGGGCGCCGGGTCGCCCACGTCACCGTCACGTCGCCGGCCAGGGCGAGGTCGGCGGCGATCTGGGCGCCGGAGTTGCCGCCGCCGACCACGACGACGCGCTGTCCGGCGAAGTCGGCCGGGGAGCGGTAGTTCACCGTGTGCAGCTGGCGCCCGGCGAAGGGGTTGCGGCCGGGGACGGCGGGGAGGAAGGGACGGGACCAGGTGCCGGTCGCGCTGACCACTGCCCGGGCCCGCCAGGTGCCGGTGTCGGCCTCGACCAGGAGCCGGTCGCCGTCGCGGCGTACGGCGCCCACGCGGGCGCCGTGCTGGACGGGCAGGCCGTAGCGCTTCTCGTAGTCGGCGAGGTAGTCCACCACGTGCCCGGCATCCGGGTACGTCTCGCCGGGCTGGGTGGGCATGAGCCGGCCGGGCAGCGAGGAGTGGTCGGCCGGGGAGAACAGGTGCAGCGAGTCCCACATGTGCTGCCACGCTCCGCCCGGCGCCGGGTCGGCGCCGAGGACGGTGAAGTCGATGCCGAGGCGGCGCAGGTGGTAGCCGGCGGCGAGCCCTGCCTGGCCGCCGCCGGCCACCACCACATCCACGCTCTGCGTCATGAACCCGGCTGCGCGGTGGTGAACTTCTTGCGCCAGGCCAGGGACACGTAGATCAGGCCGACCAGGATCGGCACCTCGATCAGCGGGCCGACCACGCCGGACAGGGCCTGACCGGAGGTGACGCCGAAGGTGGCGATGGCGACCGCGATGGCGAGCTCGAAGTTGTTGCCGGCCGCGGTGAAGGCGAGCGTGGTGGTGCGCTCGTAGGTCAGGCCGATCGCCTTGCCCAGGGCGAAGGTGCCGAACCACATGACGGTGAAGTAGACCAGCAGCGGCAGCGCGATGCGGGCGACGTCCAGCGGCTGGGAGGTGATGGTCTTGCCCTGGAGGGCGAAGAGGATGACGATCGTGAAGAGCAGGCCGTACAGCCCCCAGGGGCCGATCTTCGGCAGGAAGCCGTTCTCGTACCGCTCGCGGCCCATCTTCTGCTCGCCGATGCGGCGGGTGAGGAAGCCGGCGAGCAGCGGGACGCCGAGGAAGACGACGACATTGAGGGCGATCTCCCACATGGAGATGTCGAGGTTCTCGCCGTTGCCCAGGCCCAGCCAGCCGGGCAGCAGGTCGAGGTAGAACCAGCCGAGCAGGCCGAAGGCCAGGACCTGGAAGACCGAGTTCAGCGCGACGAGCACGGCGGCGGCCTCGCGGTCGCCGCAGGCCAGGTCGTTCCAGATGATGACCATGGCGATGCAGCGGGCCAGCCCGACGATGATCAGGCCGGTGCGGTACTCGGGCAGGTCCGGCAGGAAGATCCAGGCGAGGGCGAACATCACCGCCGGGCCGATGAGCCAGTTGACGACCAGGGAGGAGGCCATCAGCTTGCGGTCGCCGGTGACCGCGTCCAGCTTGTCGTAGCGGACCTTGGCGAGCACCGGGTACATCATGATCAGCAGGCCGATGGCGATGGGCAGGGAGATGCCGCCGATCTCCACCTTGGCCAGGGCGTCGTTCAGTCCCGGAATGGCGCGGCCGAGGCCGAGGCCGACGGCCATGGCGAGCAGGATCCACACCGCGAGGAAGCGGTCGAGGGTCGACATCTTCGCGGCGATCGACGTTTCCGCGCCGGTGGTCGCGGGTGCTTCGGTGCGGGTCACGGACAGGCCCTCTTGTTCTCAGCGGCGGTACGGGCGGACTCGGCCAGGGCGGTGAACTGCCCGGCAAGCTGGGCGAGGACGTCGGGGCGCAGCTTGTAGTACGTGTACCGGCCGCACGGCTCGGTCTCGACCACCCCGGCCTCGCGCAGCACCCTCAGGTGGTTGGACAGGTTGGTCTGCCGGGCGCCGGTCTCCTCCACCAGGTGGGTGGTGCAGAGCGTCTCCTGGGCTAGCAGGGTCACGATTCGGAGCCTGAGCGGGTCGGCCAGCACCCGGATCAGGTCAGTGTCGACTGACGTCATCATGGGCTGATACTCTCACATCACCTGATGCTGATACCAGCCGGGCTGACCTATAGGCCCGTCGAAGGGGTCTCCCATGTCCGCCGTTCCCTTGCCCGCCCTGCCCGACGAGCGCCTGGCCGCCGGCGCCGCCCGCCTGGCCGCCCGGCACGCCGGCCGCTTGTCGGCCGAGACCGTGCAGGGCCTGCTCACCGACTCCTACCGGCGCCTGGCCGAGACCGCCTCGGTCACCACGCACCTGGTCGTGCTGGCCGAGCGCCTGACCGCCGAACGCCTCGACGCCCTCGCCCATAACCAGGGCACGCCGGGTTCCGGGCTGCCGCGGGTGCTGTTCGTGTGCAGCCACAACGCCGGCCGCTCCCAGCTCGCCGCCGCGCTCCTTCAGCACCGGGCGGCCGGCCGGGTCACCGCCTCCTCCGCGGGCACCCACCCCAAACCCGAGATCGAGCCGCACATCGCACAGGTCCTCAGCGAGGCCGGCGCCGATCCGGCCGGGGCGTTCCCCAAGCCGCTGACCGACGAGGTCGTCCACGCCGCCGACATCGTCATCACCATGGGCTGCGGCGACGCCTGCCCCGTGGTGCCCGGCCGCCGCTACCTGGACTGGCCCGTGGCCGACCCCGACGGCGCCCCGATCGAAGTCGTCCGCCAGATCCGCGACGACATCAACACCCGCATCACCGACCTGCTCGCCGGCCTGCCGAGCACCTGAACCGCCCCGCACCACCTGCCACTCACCTCGTGAAGGAAGAACGCATGTCCACCGCCCCGCTCGCCTCCGTGCTGTTCGTCTGCGTCCACAACGCCGGCCGCTCCCAGATGGCCGCCGGTTTCCTCAACCACCTCGCAGGCGACCGTGTGGAGGTCCGCTCCGCCGGCTCCATCCCCGGCGACCGGGTCAACCCGGCCGCCGTCGAGGCGATGAGGGAAGTCGGCATCGACATCGCCGACGCCAAGCCGAAGATCCTCACCACGGAGGCCGTCCAGGCGTCCGACTACGTCATCACCATGGGCTGCGGCGACGCCTGCCCCATCTTCCCCGGCAAGAAGTACCTCGACTGGGCCCTGGAAGACCCGGCCGGCAAGGGTGTCGACGCCGTCCGCCCGATCCGCGACGAGATCAAGACCCGCATCGAGGCGCTCATCGCCGAGATCGACGCCCGGCAGGAGGCGTGACCCCCGTGACCCACCCCGGCGACGTCCGCGAGGTCGTCATCATCGGCTCCGGCCCCGCCGGATACACCGCCGCCCTCTACACCGCCCGCGCCCAGCTCAGACCCCTGCTGTTCGGCAGCTCCATCTTCGTCGGCGGCTCGCTGACCACCACGACCGAGGTGGAAAACTTCCCCGGCTTCCCCGACGGCGTCGACGGCCCGGTCCTGATGGAGAACATGCGGGCCCAGGCCGAGAAGTTCGGCGCCGAGATGATCGACGACGACATCGTCTCCGTCGACCTGACCGGCGACATCAAGCTGCTCACCGACACCGCCGGCACCGTCCACCGCGCCCGGACGGTGATCATCGCGACCGGCTCCGGCTACCGCAAACTCGGCCTGCCCAGGGAGGACGAGCTGTCCGGCCGCGGCGTGTCCTGGTGCGCGACCTGCGACGGGTTCTTCTTCCGCGACCGGGACATCGTCGTGGTCGGCGGCGGCGACACCGCCATGGAGGAGGCCACCTTCCTCACCCGCTTCGCCAAGTCGGTCACCGTCGTCCACCGCCGCTCCACCCTGCGCGCCTCCAAGGTCATGCAGGACCGGGCCTTCGCCGACGACAAGATCTCCTTCGCCTCCGACAGCGAGGTCGCCGAGATCAAGGAGATCAACGGCATGCTGGGCGGCGTCGTCCTGCGGGACGTGCCTACCGGCGCCACCCGCGACCTGGACGTGACGGGGCTGTTCATTGCGATCGGCCACGACCCGCGCACCGAGCTGTTCACCGGCCAGCTCGACCTCGACGCCGAGGGGTACATCGAGGTCGCCTCCCCGTCGACACACACGAGCCTGCCCGAAGTGTTCGCCGCCGGCGACGTCGTTGACCACGCCTACCGCCAGGCCATCACCGCCGCCGGTACCGGTGCGGCCGCGGCCCTGGACGCCGAGCGCTACCTCGCCGCCCGTGGCGCGACAGAGACCGAGTCGGCGACCGCTGCCGTCCCGGCCTGAGCAACACTCGCAGGCGGGGCCGTCCGGAAGCTCCGGGCGGCCCTGCCGCTGCTGTTCTCGCACCGGCCGTCACCGTGGAAGTTGGGAGGTCTTCTCTGGGGGGCCACGCCGGCGTAGCGCATCGCGGTCTTCTCCGTAATGCCGAACAGCCTCATCAGCTTCAGCGGATCGGCACTCTCGAATGCCTCGTTGAGGATCCGGTCTTGACGCAGGCCGTCCAAGGTCACGCCCTTGGGC
>NZ_JBEXQG010000118.1:0-16000 GCF_040612485.1 Streptomyces sp. NPDC006385 | reverse complement strand
CCTGGTCACCCAGGCCGGCATCGCCCGCACCTTCCAGAACATCCGGCTGTTCGCCAACATGACCGTTCTGGAAAACGTGCTGGTCGGACACCGTCCGGACATACGGACGTACGGTTGCGTCGCCCCGCGCGGACCAGCGGCTCCCGTACCGGGTCTTGGGGGACTGCGGTGCGGCGCTGCACGTGGCGTGCGTATGGAGCGGGTGGTACGTGGTCGAGCGAACGGCCCCGGTGGTGCGGGTCGTGGAACAGCGGCTCAGTGAGCCACGACGCGTGCCATGGATCCGCGGCGCGGCTGCGCCGGAACGCCACGAGCGGGTTCCGCCGCCGCCCTGCCTCCGGGGGCGGCCTGACGGCCGGCCGGGGCCGGGCCGCGACGCGGCTGGGCCGCCGCGCCGTTCTGGACGTCCATCACGGCGTGCGCGACGAGACCGCCCATCGGGTCGTGCCTGATCAGATCCCGCAGCCGGGAGCGAGAGGATCGCCCCTCGTTCCCCGGATACAGGTGCTTGCCGAGGCCGACCGCGTGTGCCAGGGCGGCGAGCGCCGCGGTCCGCGGGTCCGGCGGTACGCCGGTGCGGATCGCGGAATCCAGCCGGGCCCTGATCTCCCGGCTGATGGCGTTGTCCGTCGCCTGGTAACGGGTCGTCGGCAACACTCCGCACATCTGTCCCGCCACGGCATGCACCATGCCGCACCGCTCCAGATGCGAGAGGTAGGTCTGGCGCAGCCCCAGCCGGGGCCCGCCGATCCAGTGGACGGCGCGTACGGGAGCGCCACGCCTTCGCAGCAACTCCAACGCGCAGTCCAGTGTCGGATCTCCAGTCGGCCGTGGTACGACCACGGCGATACGATCCCCGTCAGGGGCTATCCGTCCGGCCAGCGCCAGCTCCACTAGCTGTGCTCCGGCCAGACCGAGGTCGAGCGACTGCGGCTGTGCGGTGGTACCCGTGGCCGGGTCCAACGCCAGCAGCAGAAGCTCCTCCGGAAGTGTTCTGCGGCTCCTGCCCATCCATGCCTCCCCGCGTGGATGTACGACAGGGTGACCCCTCTCACATTGGTCTGTCGAGGGTGCGTGACCGGTTCGTGAGGGAACCAGTAGGTATGTCGTTCTCGTCTACCGCATGAGCTGAGGGCCGCGCACAGGACACTGGTACATGGTTCGGACAGCGGCACGGGGGTCGTACGGGCGCGGTGTCCGGGCGACGGCTCACGGTTCGAAAGACGCACGCGGGGCGTGCGGCGGCACATGGAGGAGGCATCGGTGGCGGGCGAGTCCCCCGACAGGTCGAAGAAGCGCGAGTCGTCGGCAGAACCGACGCCGGGGAGCGCGGGTCCGGTTCCGGAGCCCGCCGACACGTCGAGCGCCGACACCACTGAGCGCCGGGACCCCCGACTGGCGATGGCACGCGAGAACGCCGCACCGCAGGGACCGGCCACCGCGTCGCGCGGCGGCGTGGACACGGCGACGAGGGCGCTGTCGCGACACGACCTGGAGGCCGCGAGGACGAAGACCGGGTCGACGAAGACCGGGTCTGCGGGGGCGGCCACTGCGGGCGCCGGTGGCACTGCGGGCGCCGAGGGCGCGGGGGCCGGCGCTGAGGGCACTGATGCCGGTGCTGAGGGCACTGTGGCCGGGGGCGCGGAGGCGGCGGCCGGGGGTGCCGGGGCGGAGGCTGCGGGCGCCGAGGGCGCTGAGGCCGAGGGCACGGGGGCCGAGGCTGTCGGCGCCGGGGGCGCGGAGGTCGAGGGCGAGACGGTCGAGGACGCGGAGGCCGCCGGCGGAGGCGCGAAGGTCGTGGGTGCGGAGGCGGAAGCCGGGTCTGCGGGGACGGCGAGTGCGAGCGCCGAGGTTGTGGAGGCGGAGGCCGGTGACTCCGAGGGTTTGCGTGGCGCTGAGGTGGTGCAGGCGGAGGCCGGGGACTCGGACGGCTCGCGGCGCGCTGAGGTGACGGATGCCGGGGATGGGAGCGCCGGGGTGGCGAGGGCCGGGGGCTCGGAGGGCACTGAGGGCACTGAGGGCACTGAGGTGACGCAGGCCGAGGCCGTGGACTCCGTGGACTCCGAGGGCTCGCGGGGCGCTGACGTGGCGCAGGCCGAGACCGAGGCCGGGGACTCCGGTACCCGGGACGCTACTGCGGCGGACAGCGATGCCGGGAAGGCTGCGGCCGGAGAGGCCGGGGCCGTGGATGGCGGTGCCCGGGACTCCGGTGTGGTGGATGCCGACGCCGGCAATGTCGGTGTGGCGGAGGCCGAGGCTGGGAAGCCCGAGGCCGGGAACGCTGCAGCCGGGAAGCCCGAGGTCGGTGACGCCGCAGAGGCCGGGGCCGGGGACGCTGAGTCCCGGAGCGCCGGGGCCGGGAACGGCCGAGTGGCGGATGGCGAGAGGCCGCAGGGCGCCGAGGGCCAGGGCGGCGACGCCGCTGTTGCGGGTGATGATCGGCTGAAGGCGGCTGTGGCGGCTTGGGTCGCCTCGGCGGATGCCGACGACACCGCGGACGCGGACGCCAAGGCCGCCGACGCGCGCGACGCGGCGGACAGCGCCGAGGGCGATGCGGCACGCAACGCCGAGAAGGCCGACGGTGCCGCAGCTGGTGCGGCGACGAAGGAGCCCGCGACGGCTTCCGACTCCGACGCCGGCACGGTCGCCGAGGCGGCTCCGAAGGCCGACGCCGACGAACCCGCCGAGCCCGCCGCGAGCGGCACAGGCGAGCCCACCGAGCCTTCCGGTACCGACAGGGCCTCCACGCCCGCCACGCCCGCCAAGGACGCCGAGCGGGAGGGCCGCCGACCGGGGGCCCCTGCGCGCGACGCCGAACCGGCCGACGGCGAGGGCACCCCACAGGACCGCCCCGCCTCCGGTTCCGCGCCCGCCGACGCACCCGCGGCCTCCACGCCCGCCACCCCGCCCACCGACGGCGAGGACGCCCCCCAGGGGCCACCCGCGGGCGGCGACGAGAGCCGCACGGGTGGTGCGGGTGGGAAGGCCGAGGCCGACACCGAGGCCGACACCGACACCGAGGCCGAAGGAGGAGCCGGGGCCGTCGATCAGCCCACCGCCGTCTTCAAGGCCGTACGCCCCGCCGCCCCCACCCCCGCCGAGCCCCAGGTGGACCAGCCCACCACCATGCTGAAGGCCCCCACGCCCGAGGCCCCCTCCGAGCGCACCAGCAAGTTCGTCGCGCTCAAGCCGGACATCCGGCCGGACCGCCCTGACGTGTCGAGAGCCCCGCAGGGCACGGCCCCCGACGTCACCGCCGCCGTCCCCCAGGTCGGTCCCGAGCGGACCACCCAGCAGCCCCTGCCGCCCAAGCCCCCGCTCGACCTGCTCGCCGAGCTGACGAACACGCCGCCGCCCCCGGACACCCCCGTCCGGACGCTCGTCCGGCGCATCAAGATCTGGACCCCCCTGGTCCTGCTCCTGGTGATCATCTTTGCGATCGTGCAGGCCGTCCGACCCCTGCCCACCCCCACCCTCGCCCTCACCGCCGAGGAGTCGTACACCTTCGAGGGCAGCAAGGTGTCCCTGCCGTGGCCCGGCGAGGGCCAGGGCTGGATGGACGTCAACGGCATCGGCACGATGGGTGACTTCGGTGAGCAGAAGCCCGTCGCCATCGGCTCCGTCGCCAAGGCCATGACCGCGTACGTCGTCCTGAAGGACCACCCGATGAAGCCGGGCGAGGACGGCAAGAAGATCGAGGTCGACGCCCTCGCCGAGAAGGAGGGCGGTTACAACAAGGACGGCGAGTCCACCCTCGACACCGTCAAGGAGGGCGACATCCTCACCCAGCGCGAGGCGATCGCGGCCATCATGATCCCGTCCGCGAACAACATCGCCCGTCTGCTGGCCCGCTGGGACGCCGGTTCCGAGAAGGCGTTCATCCAGAAGATGAACGACACCGCCGAGGAACTCGGGATGAAGAACACGACGTACACCGACGCCTCCGGCCTGAAGGAGACCACCGTCTCCACCGCCGAGGACCAGGTGAAACTCGGCAACGAGCTCGTCAAGATCCCGGCGCTGACGGAGATCACGGCCATGGGGCAGTGGATCGATCCGTCCGGGAAGAAGCACTACAACTACAACTATCTCGTCCCCTACAACGGGGCCATCGGCATCAAGACGGGCACGACCACCGCGGCCGGCGGCAACCTCCTCTTCGCCGCCCGCAAGGAAGTCGGCGGAGAGACCGTCACCCTCGTCGGCGCCGTCCTCGGCCAGCACAAGGCGCCGATCATCCAGACCGTCAACGACGTCAGCAAGACCGCGATGCTCGCCGCCCAGGACGAGCTGACCTCGGCGAAGATCCTGAAGAAGGGCGACGTCGTCGGATACGTGGACGACGGACTCGGCGGCCGCACCCCGGTCGTCCTCACGCAGGACGTCACCGCCGTCGGCTGGTCCGGCTACCAGGTGAAGCTCTCCTTCGACGCCGACGACGTACCCCACACCGCGAAGGCCGGCACCAAGGTGGGCACGCTCACCGTCGGTGACGGCACGAGCGGCGCGGTCAAGGCGCCCGTGGCCCTCCGGACGGACCTGGCGGAACCCGGTTTCACCGACAAGCTGACCCGCCTCGGCTGACCCGCCGGCGGCCGAACCACACCCAGCACGCACCCCGTCCGGGGCAGCCGCCCGGCGGGGTGCGTGCTAGCGTCACGAAACGGGCAGGTCGTCCCTCACGAGGCGCGACCGGCAAACCCTTCGGGACAGGGCCGACAACACCGGGGGAACGGGACGCGGCCAGAACAGAAGACGGGACAGTACGGGGAGTGCCTCAGACGTGGCCACTGCGGAGCCGACACGCGCCGACGACGCCGATCCGGGACGGGGAGCCGGTCCGCGAATACGCGTACCCGCGCCACGCCAGGGAGACGATGAGGAGCGCCCGGCGGACAGACCGCCGTCGCGGCTGACCACCGCCGTCCTCGCCCTGCGTGAGCGTCTGCTGCGGCATCCGGTGCTGTCGATCACGGCCCTGGCCGGACTCCTGCACGTCGTCTGGTTCTTCACGTTCGCAAGCAGCGGAGGCGACCTCGCGGCCCAGGACGCCTGGGCCGAGTTCGTCGGCCGGCATCCGGACTCGGCGTACAACCTCGCCTGGTACGGCGGGATGCACCCGGTGTCGTACAGCGTGGTGTCGCCGTATCTGATGTCGGTCCTCGGTGTCCGTACGACGATGATGATCGCGGGGACCGTCTCCGCGGGTCTGCTGACGCTGATCCTGCTGCGCAGCCGTGCCGTGAAGAACCCGCTGTGGGCGGCGCTGGCCGGTGTCTTCGGGCTGACGTGCAACGCGATCTCCGGGCGCGTGACCTTCGGCCTGGGCATGATGTTCGCGCTGGGCGCGGTCGCCGTCGTGTTCTGCTGGCCGTACCGCTGGCGCTACAAGCGGTGGGCGAAGGCGCTGTGCGCGGCCCCGCTGGCCGCGCTCGCCACCATGTCCTCGCCGGTCGCGGGGCTGTTCGTCGGCTTCGTGGCGGTGGCGCTGTTCCTCCAGAAGCGGCGGCCGGGCGCCTGGGCGCTGGGACTCGCGCCGACCGCCGTCGTGGCCATGTCCGCCTGGCTGTTCCCCTTCTCCGGCACGCAGCCGATGGTCATCGGCTCGGTGCTCCTGCCGCTGCTGATCTCCGTCGTCACCTTCGTGCTCGTGCCCCAGGAGTGGAAGACGGTCCGGCTGGTGTCCGCGGTGTACGGCCTCTCCGTCGTCCTGGTCTGGGTGATCAGCTCGCAGATCGGCTCCAACATCACGCGCCTGGCGATGCTGTTCGGCGGGATGATCCTCGTGGCCGCGCTGCCCTTCACGGTGCCGCGCTCGCGCAAGTGGTACGCGGGCGTGCTGGCCCTGCTCACCTTCGGCGGCTGGATCGGCTACAAGACGGTCGACGACATCATCCACGCCCGCCCGGACGCGGCCTGGGCGCGCGAGCTGGCGCCGCTGGTCAACGAGCTCCAGGAGGTCGGCGCCCGCAAGGGCCGCGTCGAGGTGGTCCCGGCCCGCTCCCACCGCGAGGCCGCCGCTCTCGCCCCGTACTTCAATCTGGCCCGGGGCTGGAACCGCCAGGCAGACCTGGAGCGCAACCAGCTGTTCTACGACGACACCCTCAACTCCGCGAACTATCACGAGTGGCTCAAGCGCTGGGCCGTGCACTTCGTGGTCCTTCCCAAGGACGAGCCGGACGCCTCGGGAGCCAGGCGGGAGCGGGACCTGGTGCAGCGCGGCATGCCCTACCTCACGCAGGTGTGGGGGGACGCCAACTGGCAGCTGTTCAAGGTGACCGACCCGGCGCCGCTCGCCGAGCCGCACGCCGTCGTCGAGCGGGCCGAGCAGGGCGAGATGACGATGCGGGTGAGCAAACCGGGCCGCGTCCTCATCCGCATCCCGTACTCGCCCTGGCTGAGCATCGTCGACGCCGACGGCAAGAAGCTCGAACCGCCGACGGAGACGGAGGCGTCCCGGAGCCGCCCCGACGGCGAGCCGAAGTCGTACGACAACGTCAACGGCTGCCTGATGGAGACGGCGGAGGACGCGCACGGCGACCAGTGGACGATGCTGGTGGCCCCGAAGGCGGGGACGTACCGCCTGGCGGCGCCGTACGACGTGCCGCGCGGGACGCCCTGCCCGGAGGAGTGGTGGCCGCAGCAGTGACGACGCGGCCGGCGCCGCCGCGCGAGGTCCGCCGCGGTGGCGCCGACCGCCGTCACCGGTCCGGTCGCCTCACTTCAACCGGTCCGGTCGCCTCACCGCACCGGAAACGCCACGTCACACACCGGGTCCTCGGCCCCCGCCGCGTCCCAGTCCGCGAAGTAGATCTCGCGGCACGGGCCCGCCTGCCACAGCCCCTGCTTCGGGATCCACTCCTCCACCGCCTCGAAGGCGGACAGGATCTGCGGATGAGCCACCTGCGCCTTGGTGATCCGGGTGTAGGCGAGCCGGTGGGCCGGTTCGACGCGTACCTTCGTCTCCCACGTCCGGCCGTGCTTCTCGACCCAGGCACGGGCCGCCGCCTCGTCGGCCACCGGGACGCAGGACTCGGCCGGTCCGTCACTCTCCAGGGACACATCGGAGTGGTACACGACGAACGGCGCCGCCGTGCTGCCGCCGCACTCCTTCGCCGCCGTCTCCAGGCGTCCCAGTGACGCGCCGATCCACGCCGGCAGCTCGCCCGCCAGCACGTGCCGGATCTCGGTGATCAGCACCTGCTCGGGCACGTCCACCGTCTCGACCACGAACTTCCCGTACATCTCGGAGCTCCTCCCCGACAGTCGTCCACGGAGGTACTCGGCGAGCGTCCGCTGCCCCGCCACCCGCGCCTCGACGTCCGCCCAGTACGCGGTGAGCCGGTCGGCCGCCGAGGCGCCGTCCGGTGCGTCGAGGATCTCCGCGACCCGCGCGAGCGGCATGTCCAACTGGCGCAGGAGCGCCACGAGCCGGGCCCGTTCGATCTGCTCGGCCCGGTAGTAGCGGTAACCGCTGAGCTCGTCGACGTGCGCGGGGGCCAGCAGCCCCAGGCGGTCGTACAGCCGCAGCGCCTTGGCCGACAGCCTGGCCCGCGCGGCGAACGCGCCGATGGTGAGCAGCTCTTGGTCCGGAACCTTCACCTTGTCATCCTCCGTCACCGGGCGGATCTTCCGCCCGATGCGAAGGACGTTCGGCCCTGCCCCAGGGGCAAGGTCAACCAGGGCGGGAGGTCTCTAGGCCAGCGCGCGCTCCACCGCCGCCACCAGCTCCGCCGCCTCCGGCTCGGTCTGCGGCGAGAAGCGGGCGACGACCTCGCCGTCCCGGCCGATCAGGAACTTCTCGAAGTTCCAGCGGATGTCGCCGCTGTGCCCCTCGGCGTCCGCGAAGCCGACGAGCCGCTCGTACAGCGCGTGCCGGCCCTCGCCGTTCACCTCGACCTTCTCGGTCATCGGGAAGGTCACGCCGTAGGTCGCCGAGCAGAACTCGGCGATCTCCTCGGCGCTGCCGGGCTCCTGGCCGAGGAACTGGTTGCAGGGCACGCCGAGCACGGTGAAGCCGCGCTCCGCGTACTGCTCCTGGAGCTTCTCCAGGCCCGTGTACTGAGGGGTCAGGCCGCATTTGGAGGCCACGTTCACGACGAGCACGGCCTTGCCGGCGTACTGGGAGAGGTCGGCGGGACCGCCCTGGAGGGCGCCGATCTCGACGTCGAGGGGCGAAGCGTTGGTGTCAGCAGTCATGAGCGGATGCTAGCTCCGTCGGCCGCCGCCCCCGTGGCCCGGCCCGGTCCCGCCGCCTTCACCAGCACCTCCCCGGCCGCCGTGCGCGAGTACAGCACCGACCGCCCCGCCCGCCGCCGCTCCACCAGCCCCGCGTCCAGCAGGATCCGCAGATGCCTGCCCACCGAGCCCAGCGTCTGCCCGGTGACGGCGACCAACTGGGTCGTGCTCAGCGGAGAGCCGAGGAGGACGAGCACCGCGGCCCGGGCGGCGCCGAGCAGCGCGCCGAGGCTCGCGGGCACGGTCCGGGCGCCGGGGTCGGCGAGCGCCCCCGCGCACGGGTAGACCAGGGCGTAACGGTCCGGCTCCTCCCAGGACACCCAGCCGCCCTTCGGCGTGACCGGCACGAAGACGAGGTCGGCGCCGGATATCTCACGAGGCGGATACTCGTGCAGGTTCACCTGGAGCCGGTTGTCGCCGAGCCAGCGGGTGCGCCCGGGGCGCAAGGAGTCCACCACGGCCGCCCAGCCGCCCCGGTTCACCTGCGCGGTCCGGGCCACCACATCCGCCTCCAGTACGCGCCGGCGCCGGTCCCAGTCCGGGCGTACGGCTTCCTTCCAGACGTGTTCCAGGAGCGCGGCGGCGCGTTCGGGGAGGTCGTCCCGGTCCAGTACGGCGGGCAGGGGGCCGGCGAGGGAGACGGTCAGGTGGGCGCGTGCCCGGCGGGGGTCGGCGGCGCGCACGCGTGCGACCCCCTCCTCGAAGGTCTCGCGGTCCCTCGGGACCGGGGTGAGGAAGTCGGCGATCCAGTCCTTCCCGAGCCCGGCGCCCACGAGGCGCGCGGTCACCGGGTCGGCGGCCAGCCGGGCGCGGTAGCCGGGCAGCCGGGCGTCGAGCCAGGCACGCTCACCGGGGTGCGCGGCGGCTCCGGAGTGCAGCAGCTTCAGCGCGGCGAAGGTCTCCGCGAGCGGGGAGATGACGAACCGGCTTCCGGCGAGGGTATCGGCGTTGATCTGCCACCAGCCCAACGGTCACCGCCGCCCTTCGCTCGCTGCGAAGGTGCGCGGGCAACGGCCACCGCCACCTTTCGCGTCTCCGCGAAACAATAACGGCCCCTTTCGCGGGCGTCGGAGACTCCGCGCATGCGCAGCTACCAACGCCTGTTCCGCACACCCGAGTTCACGCCCCTGTTCCTCGCCTCCGCCCTCCAGACGGCCGCGTCGACCGTCGGCGGTCTGGCCATCGGCACGCTGGTCTACGCCGCGACCGAGTCGCCGCTGCTGTCGGCGGTCAGCATGTTCTGCCCGCAGCTGGCCCAGGTGGTGGGGGCGACGACCCTGCTCTCGGCGTCGGACCGGCTCGCCCCTCGCGCGGCTCTGACCGGCATCTCGGTGGCGTACGCGCTCGGTACGGCGGCGATGGCGACGCCGGGCGCGCCGATCGGGGCGCTGCTGTTCCTGACCCTGCTGCTCGGGCTGATCGCCTCGCTCGGCGGCGGGGTCCGCTGGGGGCTGCTGAACGAGGTCCTCACCAAGGACGGCTATCTGCTGGGCCGCTCGGTGTTCAACATGATGAACGGCCTGACGCAGATCGCCGGTTACGCGACGGGCGGCGCGCTGGTCGTCCTGCTGTCCCCGCGGACGACGTTGCTCGTCTCCTCGGCGCTGTACGCGGCGGCCGCCCTGGTCACCCGCCTCGGCCTGACCCGCCGTGCCGCACGCGCCGCGGGCCGCCCCTCCGTCTCCGCCACCTGGCGCACCAACGCCCTGCTGTGGTCCTCCCGCCCCCGCCGCCACCTCTACCTGGCCCTGTGGATCCCCAACGGCCTGGTCGTCGGCTGCGAGTCCCTGTACGTGTCGTACGCCCCGCACGCCGCGGGCACCCTGTTCGCCTGTGCGGCGCTGGGCATGTTCGTCGGCGACGTGACGGTGGGCCGCCTGCTGCCACCGGCGCTGCGCACCCGCCTCGGCGTACCCCTGCTGTTGCTGCTGGCCGCCCCGTACCTGCTGTTCGTCCTGCGCCCGGCCGTGCCGCTCGCGGCCGCGGCCGTCGCCGTGGCCTCGGTCGGCTTCGGGGCGAGCCTGGTGCAGCAGGAGCGGCTGATGGCGGTGACTCCCGACGAACTCAGCGGTCACGCCCTGGGGCTGCACTCGGCCGGCATGCTCACGATGCAGGGAGTGAGCGCGGCGCTGGCGGGCGCCGTCGCCCAACTGACCTCCCCGGCCACGGGGATGACGGTGATGGCGGCCGCCTCGATCGTGGTGACCCTGGCCCTGACGGCAGCGAGCCGGCGCGACGCGGAGGAGGGCGGGCTGGTGGTGACGGGGCGGGGGTGAGCCGCCCTACCCGGTGTCGGTGTCCGTGTCGGCGTCGGCGTCGGTGTCGGTGAAGGAGGTATCTGGACCAGTGACGGGATGGCCAGAACATTACGGTGTGTGAGGCGTGTCTGCGCCAACTCTTACGCCAACTCCCCTAGCACCAGGGGTAGTTCGCTTAGGTTGGTTGCTGTTTTGATCATCAGCGCCGACCCGCAGGAGGCCCCACCGTGCCCGACCCCGACACCACCAAGCCGCACTCGGCCCGCTTCTGGAACTACTTCGTCGGCGGGGAGGACCACTACGAGGCCGACCGGCAGATCGGGGACGAGATCAAGGAGATCTTCCCCGGCCTCGTCGACGTGGCCGTCGCCGGCCGCCAGTTCCTGGGGCGTGCCGTACGCCATCTGGCCGGCGAGGCGGGCATACGGCAGTTCCTGGACGTCGGCACCGGACTGCCGACCGCCGACAACACACACCAAGTGGCCCAGCGCGTGGCCCCGGACGCCCGGATCGTGTACGTCGACAACGACCCCGTCGTCCTGGCCCACGCGAGCGCGCTGCTCACCAGCACCCCCGAGGGCAGAACCACGTACCTGGACGCCGACCTGTACGCCCCCGAGGCCGTCCTGGAGGCCGCCGCGGACACGCTCGACCTGTCCCGTCCGGTCGCCCTGGTGATCCTCAACACCCTCGGCCACGTCGCCGACTACGACCAGGCCCGCGACCTGGTACGCCGCCTCCTGGCCGGCCTCCCCTCGGGCAGCCACCTGGTCATCAGCGACAGCACGGCCACCAGCGAGGGCATGATCGCCGCGTCGGAGGCATACAACGCGAGCGGCGCCGTGCCGTACCACGTGCGCAGCATCGGTGAGATCGCCGGTTTCTTCGACGGCCTCGACCTGGTGGACCCCGGCATCGTCCAGGTCCCGGAGTGGCGCCCCGACGTGCACGGCCCGGCCGATCCGGCGACGGCCGCCGTCGACGCGTACTGCGGGGTGGGCCGCAAGCCGTGAGGACGGGCCGGTGGCCCTGGCACCTCCGGAGTCATGCTGGGCGGCCGTCGCCCGGCCTTGGTCAGGACTGCCGGATCGCGGTGACGTCGAACTCCAGCGTCACCTTCTCACCGACCATGACTCCGCCCCAGCTGATGCCCCAGTCCTTGCGGTTGATGGTCGCCTCGCCCACGAAGCAGACCCGGACGGTGCCCCGTGGACCGCTCTCGGCGCCGGTCAGCTCGAAGGTCACGGTGACCGGCTTGGTCACGCCGCGGACGGTCAGGTCACCGGTGACCTTGAAGTTCGTCTCGTCGATCTGCTCCACCCGGGTCGAGGCGAAGGCGATGGCCGGGTGGTCGTCCGTGGCCAGGAAGTCGTCGCCGCGCAGATGGTCGTCGCGCTTCGGGTTGCGGGTCTGGACGCTGCTCGCCCGGATCGTGACCCGGGCGGTGGATTTCGACGGGGCGTCGCCGTCCAGACGCGCGCTGCCCTCGAAGCCGTCGAACCGCCCGCGCACCTTCGTGACCATGAGGGCCCGCGCGGTGAAGCCGATTCGCGTGCGGTCGGTGTCGAGGACGTAGTCGCCGGTCAGTTCGCCGAGCCTGGTCGTGGTCGTCATGCTGGGTCGCTCCTGGATCGGAAAGAAGACATCGGAAGAAGAAGATCGGAAGGAAAAGATCGGAAAGAGGAGAGATGAAGGCCGCCTCCATGCGCTGCGCTTCCTCCCCGCAGTACGACGACACGGCCCTTCGGAATGTGAGGTGGCGCCGCCGCCCTCACACTTCGGTGCGCTGTTTCGTCGAACCGGTGAGGGCACCTATGACCAAGGGAGTCGTCCACACCATGACCACCCCATCCGAGCCAGGAGACAGCAGGCTCGATCCGGGCCTGAGCGCGATCATGAGCGAGCGGCATCAGCTGATCAATCTCGCGTACCGGCTCCTCGGCTCGCTCGCCGAGGCCGAGGACGCCGTACAAGAGACCTACGCCCGCTGGTACGCGATGTCCCCCCAGCGGCGGGGCGGCATCGAGTCCCCCGGTGGCTGGCTGACGACCGTCGCCAGTCGCATCTGCCTGGACCTGCTCGGCTCGGCACGGGCCAGGCGGGAGCGCTACGTCGGTGAATGGATCCCGGAGCCGCTGCCCGGCCGTACGGAGTGGACCAGCGTCAGCGGGCGGTGGGGTGGCGCCACGGCCGACCCGGCCGACCCGGCCGACCGGGTCACCCTCGACGAGTCGGTCAACATGGCCTTCCTCGTCGTACTCGACTCGATGACCCCGGCCGAGCGCGTCGCGTTCGTCCTGCACGACGTCTTCCGCTACTCCTTCGCCGAAGTGGCCGAGATCGTCGGCCGTACGCCGGCGGCCTGCCGCCAACTGGCCTCATCGGCCCGCCGCCGTATGCGTGCCTCGCGGCTTCCCGCGACCCCGGCAGCCCAGCGCGCCGACATCGTCACAGCCTTCAAGCGGGCATGGGAGGCCAAGGACATCGACGCCCTCATCGGCCTGCTGGCCCCCGACGCCACGGCGACCGGTGACGGCGGCGGACTCGTCACGGCCGAACTCCGCCCGGTCGAAGGCGCCGAGCAGATCGCGCGCTTCTTCACCGAACGGGCCACAGCGGTACCCGACGTGGCGCTCCTGGAGTGCATGGTCAACGGTCAGCCCGGCCTGGTGGCCCAGCGGGACGGCATCACCGTGTCGGTGCTGGCGTTCGACGTGGCGGGCGACCGGATCACGCGCGTCTGGGCCGTACTCAACCCCGACAAGCTCCGGCTTTGGACGGCCGTCTGACACACACCCTCGGTGTGCGGGGGAGGCGTCGAAACAACCACGTGGTGAACCGTTGGCCAACGCCGTACGCTCCCCTCTGATCAATCACATCTGATCAAACAAGGACTCCGTGGGGGGACATTCATGCGCACAACCCTGCGCCTTGGCGTGCTCGGCACCAGCGTCGCGCTGGTCGCCACCGCCATCGGCGCCACCTCCGCCCAGGCGGCGGACGGCGGCTCGGGCGACATCACGATCGACAAGGTCGTCGTCAACGGCGGCAAGCCGGTCGTGGTGGGCACCACCAACGTGGTGTCCGCCAAGGTCTCCGTGACCGCGTCGGACGATTCGGGCATCGCCGAGACCACGTACATCAGCGCCTTCGGCCCGAACCCGAACTACGCGCAGATCTGGTACGACGACGGCGACATCACCTGCGTCAAGGCGAGCGCCACCACGTCGACCTGCACGGGCACGCTGACCTTCGACCCGCAGGCCTCGACCGGCTTCGTCGACAACGGCGCGGCGGCCACCTGGAACCTCGCCACCCTGGTCTCCGCCAACGACCACGACTACATCCACCGGGACGCGGCCACCACGTTCAGGGTGCAGCGCTACTCCAAGCTGACGGTCAACGCCTCGCCGGAGCCGGTGACGAAGGGCAGGACCATCACCGTCACCGGCAAGCTCTCCCGGGCCAACTGGGAGGACAACCAGTACCACGGCTACGTCAGCCAGCCGGTGAAGCTGCAGTTCCGCAAGAAGGGCAGCAACACCTACAGCACGGTGAAGACCATCAAGACGAACTCGACGGGCAACCTGAAGACCACGGTCACCGCGTCGACCGACGGCTACTTCCGCTACAGCTTCGCGGGCACGGCGACCACCCCGGCGGTCAACGCGACCGGCGACTTCGTCGACGTGCGGTAGCCACGCACCGAGAGCGTTTCTGACAGCTGACGCGCAGGGGCGCCGCCCTCACCGGGGCGGCGCCCCCTCCTGCACGCTGATCGAGTTCGTCAGGGAGTTCGAGCGCCGCCGCCGCGCCAAGAAGACCGCCGCCACGACTGAGATCGCCAGGAAGATCAGGGCGCCCCCGCCCGAAATCGCCGCCAGCAGGGCTGCCCCGCCGCCCCCGACATCCTCTTCGCGGGCGACCACCTGTGGATCGTCCGCCTTGTAGCGGACGGTCAGCCGAGTGCCGGCAGAGTTCTTGCCGCCACCGCTGCCCACCGGCAGATCCGCCACCACGGTGCGCCCCTCCGCCACGAACCTGACCTGGCATTGACCCGCCATGCACGCGCCGCTCGTATGCAACGTCGCCCGAGCCCGCTCGCCGTCTTGAAGGGACCGCAGATGCTGGGCCGCCGGAAACATCACCAGCGTCGACAACGCGCCCAGCGACAGCGCGAGCACCAGCGCCATGAGCAGGGACGTGCACGGCCCCAAGCCACCTACGGCCGTGTGCTGCCGGCGCGCACTGGAGGCGCCCGCGTCCGTTGATATGCCGTCCAGGCCCTTGACCATCCCTTTCGGGTCGTGTCGAAGCGGTGCACCGGTCTCACCCATGGACCGCGCCTCGTATCCGTGTTGCCGAGCAGGGTAAACAGCGCGACGGGTCGACATCATGTGCTGATGCCGGCATGCCGGGCCGGGCTTGGCTGCCTGCTGTCGGCAACGAACCGTGAAGCGGACGCCGTCGGCGGTCAGCCGGGCGCGGACCTTGCCAACCTCCCTCGACCTGCCCCTTCGGGCAGCACCCCCTCGCTCAATTCGCAGAATTCTCCGAATGCTGCTTTCCCTTGACTTGCTTCCGTTGGGTGCGTTAGCCTTGGCTGGTCGAAACCGACAAGTAAGGGGGAGGGCATGAGTCCGACCATTGAGGTCGATGCACAGACCTATCGCTCCATCGAGTTCGCCGCGCGTATGGGCAACACCACTGCGGGCGAGGTCGTTGCTCGGCTCGTGAGAAACGCAAGCGTGCCGTCCGCTGCGCCGGCCGTCACGAGCGAGGAGGACACGGAGACGGAGCGCAAGGTCGGCGTGTACGTCGACTATGAAGGTCACCGCACCCGTGGCAGCTATGACCGGGACACGAAGCGGATCGACATCACATCGGGGCCGCTTGCCGGGCGAAGCTTCAAGACACCTACCGGGGCGGCCCGGGCGGTGGTGGCGCACTACAAGCCGGACGTCAATCCGAACCGCAACGGCTGGTCGTTCTGGGTGCTCGATGACGGATCCGGCGAGTTCCTGCAGAGCATCCGGTACTCGACATGAGTTCGTGGCGGGAGATCTGTTGTGCGCCTTCCCGTCCGTATGAGGGTGGGCCGCGCGGGGCGGCGACGCGCACGTAGTGGCACGCGCGTGGCACGGCGTCTGAAACGGTGAAGGGCCACCTCAAGAGGAAACGCCTCTTGAGGTGGCCCGTGGTCCTTCCCTCTGCGCCTTCGCAGGAGGGCCGTCCCGGCAAGGCGTCAGTCGCTCATGCGGCGGGCTGGAGGCGGTGCTTGGGCGGGGCCGGGCGGTCGTGTCTCGCGGGAGGCCGAACCGGCCGTACCCTTCATGGTGTCTACGGCGTCACATAGCGGGCGCCACACACTGGAGGCAATACCCCGTGCTGATCGCTCAGCGTCCCTCATTGACCGAAGAGGTCGTCGACGAGTTCCGTTCCCGGTTCGTGATCGAGCCGTTGGAGCCGGGCTTCGGTTACACCCTCGGCAACTCCCTGCGTCG
>NZ_JBEXQG010000117.1:0-16026 GCF_040612485.1 Streptomyces sp. NPDC006385 | reverse complement strand
CTCCTGACCGACCTCAAGGCGGGGCGGCAGGCATGAGTACCCGGCAGATCACGCTGCTCACCCAGGCCGACTGCACCCTGTGCGAGCACGCCAAGGAAGTCCTGGCCAAGGTCGGCGCCGACCACCCGCTGACCATTACCGAGATCGACCTGAACAGCGAGGAGGGACAGCGGCTCGGGATGCTCGCCGGGGTGCTCTTCGCTCCCGGCATCCTCCTCGACGGCGTCCCCTTCTCCTACGGGCGGCTCTCCGAACGCCGCCTGCGCCGCGCCCTGGAAAAGGCCACACCCGCCGCTGACGCGAGCGAACCGGCTCGCACCGAACACTGAAGGAGTCCACCGTGCGCGAATTTCTCAACTACCTTCCCATCCTGGCCTGTCCGGTGGGCATGGGCGCGATGATGTGGTTCATGATGCGGTCCGGCCGCAAGACCACCGACACCGCCCAGACCCCCGCCGCCGAAGCCGACCCGCGCCAGCAGGAGCTGGCCCGCCTGCGCAAGGAGGTCGAGGACCTGCGCGAGCGGATGGGCACCCAGTCCGACGCCCCGGCGGAACACACCCGATGAGTGCCTACCTGCTGCCCCTGCTGGCCACCGCGGCCGCGGGCGCGCTCACGTACGTCTTCTGCGTCCGGCCCATGATGAAGGGCCGCGGCTGCCACATGATGCCGCAGCAGACCCAGTCCGGACAGACGTCCTGCCACTCCACCACGGACGCCGGGAACACCGCGCAGACCGCCGTGTCCGACAGCACGGACGAGCAGATCCGGCGGCTGCGCGAAGAAGTCCAGCTGCTCCACCACGAGCTGGACCTCCGCGCAGCCGGACAGCCCACCGATGCGGTCCGCCTCCAGAAGGACGATCCACGCTGAACGGCATATCGGACATACACCCGCGACGGTCCCCCACCGGCCCCCGCCCGGCGGGACCTTCGCGGCGCGCGGCCGTCACCGGGCTGCTGGCCCTGGCCGCCGGAACCCTCACCGCCTGCGGCACCCAGCAGAAGGGCGACAGCGCCGGATCCCTGGGGGCGGCGAAAGGCAGCTCCTCACAGTACTTCCAGCCCGGCGAGCGCACCGTGACCCCCGCCCTGAAAGGCACCACCCTGGACGGCGAGCAGGTCGACATCGCCGACATGCGCGGCCAGGCAGTGGTGATCAACATCTGGGGCTCGTGGTGCGCGCCATGCCGGAAAGAGGCCCCCGAGCTCAGGAAGCTCGCCGAGAAGACCGAGCCGCTGGGGGTGCGCTTCCTCGGCATCGACATCCGCGACAACAAGACAGCGGCGAAGGCCTTCGAGCGCAACTTCGGCATCACCTACCCCAGCATCTACGACCCCGACAGCCGCACCCTCGTCGGCTTCAAGAACCTGGCCGCGCGTGCCGTACCCACCACCTATGTCCTGGACAGGCAGGGCCGCGTGGCCGCCCTGTCCATCGGCCCCCTCACCTACAAGGACTTCTACCCCATCGTCACAGGCGTCGCCGCAGAGAAGGCGTGAGCACCGGCAGCGCACCGACCCGCGGACCAGGCTGCGGCCAGGGCTTGGACCAGCAGGCCGGACGTCCTGGAGGAAGCCCTGGGTGTAGGAACGCCGTTGCCGGAGACTGACGAGTAGACACGAGGAACTGGTGGCATGGCGTACGTCCCGGGGCGAGGCTGCTGCACGGTACGAAGACCCGTGCCGGGAGCCGGCGTCGGCGCAGGACATCGTCCGCTCTTCGCACGGCCGCCTCGCCCGGCTCGTGACGGTGCGGCGGCTGCCCGTGCGGGCGTGGAGGCGGTGCGGTGATGCCGGGCGGCAGAGGAGCGGCGGCCCATGAGGCGGCGCGGCGGCGCACGTTCGCGGTGATCAGCCATCCGGACGCGGGCAAGTCCACGCTGACCGAGGCGCTCGCCCTGCACGCGCACGCCATCACCAGGGCGGGCGCGGTGCACGGCAAGGCCGGGCGGCGCCCGGTGGCCTCGGACTGGACGGAGATGGAGAAGGAGCGCGGCATCTCGGTCACCGCCGCCGTGCTGCAGTTCACCCACCGCGGGTGCGTGCTCAACCTTCTGGACACCCCCGGCCACGCGGACTTCTCCGAGGACACCTACCGCGTCCTGGCCGCGGTGGACTGCGCGGTGATGCTCATCGACGCGGCCAAGGGCCTGGAGGAGCAGACCCGCAAGCTCTTCGACGTCTGCCGCCACCGCGGCATCCCCGTGATCACCTTCGTCAACAAGTGGGACCGGCCCGGCCGCGAGGCGCTGCAGCTGCTGGACGAGATCGAGCGCGAGTTCCGCCTCAGGCCCACGCCCGTCGTCTGGCCGGTCGGGGACGCGGGAAATCTGCGCGGGCTGATCGACGTACGAACGCCCGGGAGGATGCTGCGCTACGCCCGCACCCCCGGCGGCGCCCACGAGGCCAGCGAGGAGGCGGTCTCGGCCGAGCGGGCGGCGGCCGAGGAGGGCCCGGTCTGGGACCAGGCGGTGGAGGAACTGGAGTTGCTGCGGGCCGCCGGCGCCACGCACGATCAGGAGGCGTTCCTGGCGGGCCGGAGCACGCCCGTGTTCTTCGGCGCGGCGATCTCCAACATCGGCGTACGGCTGCTGCTGGAGGCCGTCGTCGACCTCGCCCCGCCCCCGGGGCCGCGGGAGCTGGCGGGCGGCCGTATCCGTCCCGTCGACGCGCCGTTCGCGGGGCTGGTGTTCAAGGTGCAGGCGAACATGGACCCCGCGCACCGAGACCGGATCGCCTTCATACGGGTGTGCTCCGGCGTCTTCGAACGCGGCATGACCCTCACGCGCGCCGCCACCGGCAGACCGTTCGCCACCAAGTACGCGCACAGCCTCTTCGGGCAGCACCGCTCCACCGTCGACATCGCCTACCCCGGCGATGTGGTCGGCCTGGTCAACGCCCACACCCTGCGGGTGGGCGACACCCTCTACACCGGACAGGCCGCCGCCTTCCCGCCGATGCCCACCCTCGCGCCCGAGCACTTCGCCGTCGCCCGGCCCGTCGACATCACCCGCACCAAGCAGTTCCGGCGCGGCATCGCCCAACTCGACGAGGAGGGCGTGATACAGGTTCTCGTCTCCGAGCTCCGCGGCGAACAAGCCCCCGTCCTGGCCGCGGTCGGCCCGATGCAGTTCGAGGTCGTCACCGCCCGGATGACGGGCGAGTTCTCCGCCCCCATCAGGCTGGAGCCGCTGCCGTACCACCTCGCGCTGGCCACCGACGCGGCCGGCGCCGAGGCGCTCACCCGCTCCCCGATCAGGGGCGAGGCACTCACCCGCGTCCGCGACAAGGCCCGGCTGGCCCTCTTCCGCGGCCGCTGGCAGGCCGACTCCTTCCGGCGCGAGTTCCCCGACGCCCGCCTCGACCACCTCGTCGCCGCTCACGACTGACCGTTCAGCGGCCCGGAGGCGGTCGTAGCGCAACTCGCGCCAGTCGATCAGCGTGCGCCGGGCGCGCCGGCAGCGATGAGGGCGGGCCCGGCGCAGCAGGCGATCATCAGGGTGGCGCCGACGCCGGGGCGGCCATGCCGGCGCCAGAGGGCTGCGCTTCAGCCCTGGCTGTCCGGGATGCGGGTGCAGCAGGTCAGGGCAGTGGCGTTGTCCGCGGCCAGCGAGCGGGCCAGGACGATCAGGTCGGCGACGCGCGGGTCGCCGACGGAGTAGCGCAACTTCTTGCCGTCACGGCGGGCGGTGACGTAGCCGCAGTCGGTAAGACAGGACAGGTGCACCGAGACTCGCGGCTGGGAGATGCCGGCGTATTCGACGCAGTCGGCGGAGGTCCGCTCGCCGCGAAGGATGTACTCCAGCAGCTTCAGCCGGGTGGGATCCGACAGGGCGCGCAGGAACTTCGCCACCGTGTCCAGGTGGGTACACGGCACCTCCGGCATGCCCTCCCGGGTGGAAGGGACGGGGGCAGTGACGCGGTCGGGCATGGGGCCTCGCAACTGGAACTATTCGCCTGGCCGCATAGTATGGTGGCAGCGAGATATTTGGCAAGGCGCATAGAAGCGGTCCCGGTCACGCGGGCCCGCACGCAGGAGGTGCTGCGGTGAGCACAGCGAACGACACCTACGACCTGGTGGTCATCGGCTCCGGCGGCGGGGCGTTCGCCGCCGCGATCGCCGCACGGCGCAAGGGTCGCTCGGTGGTGATGGTCGAGCGCGCCACGACCGGCGGCACCTGCGTGAACACCGGCTGCGTGCCGTCCAAGGCGCTGCTGGCCGCCGCCGAGGCCCGCCGCAGCGCGCTCGAGGGGCGACGTTTCCCCGGGATACGGACCGAGGCCGGGCCGGTGGACTTCGATGCACTGATCGGCGGCAAGGACAAGCTGGTCGAGCAGATGCGGGCGGAGAAGTACACCGACCTGGCCGCCGAGTACGGCTGGGACATCTTGCCTGGCACCGCCCGCTTCACCGGTGACCGGGACAACCCCACTCTGGAGGTGGCATTGAGGGACGGCGAAAGCCGCCGGATCGAGGCCGCCCACTACCTGATCGCCACCGGGTCGACGCCGTGGGCGCCGCCCATCGAGGGCCTGGAGGAGACCGGCTACCTGACCTCCACCACCGCCATGGACCTGGACGTACTGCCTAAGAGCCTGCTGGTGCTGGGCGCCGGGTACGTCGGCCTGGAGCAGGCCCAGCTCTTTGCCCGCCTGGGCAGCAAGGTCGCCGTGATCGCGCGCAGCCGCCTGACCTCCGGCGAGGAACCCGAGATCTCCGCCGCCCTTCAGGACGTCTTCGCCGATGAGGGCATCACCGTCCACACCCGCACCCGCCTGACCGCGGTGCGCCGGGACGCCGACAAGATCGTGGCCACCACCCGCACCGGCGACGGCCGCGAGCTTCAGCTGCGCGCCGCCGAACTGCTGGTGGCCACCGGCCGCCGCCCAGTCACCGACGGCCTCGACCTGGAAGCGGTCGGGATTGAAACCAGCGAGCGCGGCGAAATCGTCGTCGATGAGCACCTGCGCACGGCCAACCCGCGGATCTGGGCGGCCGGGGACGTCACCGGACACCCCCAGTTCGTGTACGTCGCCTCCGCCCACGGCGCCCTGATCGCCGACAACGCCTTCGACGGCGCGGCCCGTACGGTGGACTACCACCACCTGCCGCGGGTCACCTTCACCACCCCGGCCATCGCCTCCGCCGGCCTGACAGACGCCGAAGCCATCGCCCAGGGCTACACGTGCGACTGCCGCGTCCTGCCTCTGGGGTACGTGCCCCGCGCACTGGTCAACCGCGACACCCGCGGCCTGATCAAACTCGTCGCCGACGCCGCCACCGGCCGCCTTCTCGGGGCGCACGTCCTGGCCGACGGCGCCGGAGACGTCATCGCAGCCGCCGTGTACGCATTGGCCAATGAGATGACGGTGCAGCAGATCGCCGACCTGTGGTGCCCGTACCTGACTATGGCCGAAGGGCTCAAGCTGGCCGCCCAGACCTATACCCGCGACGTCACCAAGCTGTCCTGCTGCGCCAGCTGAACATCCGGGAAGGATCGGATCATGAGTGGGAAACGGGCACGGCCGATGACGGCCGGCGAGCTGTCCCGCCGAACCGGGGCGCCGGTCAGGACACTGCGCGAGTACACCGGCCTCGGACTGATCTGCACCCTGGGCCGCAGCCCGGCGAACTACCGGCACTTCACCGAGGACTGGCTGGCCGGCCCCCCAGGGTCTCCCCCGTCCTGCCCGTCGCTGACGCCTGCGCCATGGAACAACCGCTCGCATCACGGCACAGGTGAACTCCGGAACTTGCTGCGGACGCGGCCCGACCCCTTGACAGGGGCGGATACACCTCGTGCCCAGCGACCGACCGGGAGGCCGGGCCGTCGCGTGGTGGTCAGGCGGTGGCCACGCTGTCCAGGGTGCCCGTCTTGGCCTCGGCGACCAGCGAGGCGAACTGGTCGGCGCTCATCTGCACGCGCTGCCCGAAGTCGTCCGTGATGACGACGCGGCGTTCCGCGGGAGCTGCCGGGTCGACGAACAGCTGCGGACACCCGCAGTCGCAGTTGCCGCAGAAGGTGGCGATCGGCGCAAGGGGGCTCCGTGCCTTCCCTCCCGGTGATACTTCCCGGGGAACCGCACCGGCAGACCGGGGCACCTTGAAGTACGGCCCTGCCGGGGACCGTGGCCGGGCTCGGGGTGCGGTTGCGCGCGGTCAGTGCAGTCCCGTGGTCATCAGCAGTTCTGCCTGGCTCTGCTGACGGATTGCCAGGGCCACCAGGGCCAGAGCGAGGATGATCCATCCCGCTCGGCCCGGCCGTACGCGCAGCACCGGCCAGCGGCCTGTGACAGTTCCGGCTACCAGGCGGGCGAGGACAGCGACCGAGGTGAAGGCGACCAGCAGCCCGAGCGGGTTGTAGCGCCAGGCCATCGCCACATCCCCGCGGAAGACCGCCACGACCGCTCGGGTGAGCCCGCAGGTCGGGGCCATGATCCCGGCGAAGTGGCCCGGCCCGTGGAGATTCACGGGAAACATGCCCCACACCGCCATCGCCGGGCCGGTCACGACCACCACGGTCCCGGCCGCGCCCCAGAGCCACCATCGAGCGTTCCGCGTCTCCCAGCCGAGCCGGACCTGCGGGACCCACCGTGCAGGGGCCGGTGCGGCGGAGGGAGTTCGGGCTTGTGACATTGCTCTCCTCACCTGTCGTGGTCGAGGCGATGTGACCCGCTCGGCGGGCATGGCCGCGATTGAGGTCCGTCTCCGGCTCCGGGGTTTTGACCATACTCTCGGCACGGCGCGCGCTCCGCATGGTGGCCGTGCCGAGCGCGGCCTGAGCCAGGTTGCCCTCTCCTCTTTGGGGGCGGTGAGCAGTCGCACGCACGGCACCTCGGCGTCCCGCCGCTGGCGCCGCGCGGCTGCTCCATCCCATAGGCGGTCGCCATAACCCGGCTGCTCGCGCCCGCGCCGCCGGTCAGCGCCGGGAGTGAAGTGAGGCGAGGTAGGCGTTGTACGCGGCCAGTTCCTTGTCGCCGTCCCGATCGGCCCGGCGGTCGTGGCGGCGGGCCTGCCTCTGTTCGGAGCGGTACCACTGGAACAGCAGGGCGATCAGCACGATCACGGACGGGATCTCGCTGAACGCCCAGGCGATGCCGCCGGCCGCGTTCTGGTCGGCGAGCGCCGAGACGCCCAGCGAGGCCGGCGGGTCGGCGTAGGTGTCGATCATCGGTGTGGAGGCCATCATCAGGGCGATGCCGAAGAAGGCGTGGAACGGCATGCCCGCGAACAGCTCCAGCATCCGCATCACATAACCCGGCCGGTGCGGGCCCGGGTCCACGCCGATGATCGGCCAGAAGAAGACCAGTCCCACCGCCAGGAAATGCGCGTTCATGGCGAGGTGCCCGGCGGTGGAGGCCATGAGGTGGTCGACCAGCGGCGTGAAGTACAGCCCGTACAGGCTGGCGATGAACAGCGGAACCGTGAACGCCGGATGGGTGATCACGCGTGCGTAGCGGCTGTGCAGCAGGCGCACCAGCAGCTCCCGCGGGCCGGTGCGCCCACGAGCCGCAGGCGGCAGGGCGCGCAGCGTCAGCGTCACCGGGGCCCCGAGCAGGAGCAGGATCGGCGCCAGCATGCTGAGGACCATGTGCTGCACCATGTGCACGCTGAACAGCACCATGCCGTAGTCGTTCAGCCCGGTGCCCGTCACGAGCACCACGGTCAGCACGCCCAGCACAAAAGCGATGGTGCGGGCAATGGGCCAGGCGTCCCCGCGGCGGCGCAGCCGGGCCACGGCCCCGCCGTACAGGACCAGGGCCAGCAGGCTTGCCGTCAGGAAGAACGGCTCGCCGGTGAGCTCCAGCCCCCGCCCGAGCGTGAACGGCGGCAGTTCCGTCGTCATGCCGTGCCCAGTGTGATCCATCGTCAGCTCCTCGGTCCGCCGGGCCTGTCAGGCTTCCAGCAGCCGCTGGCCGACGTACTCGCCCTTCGCCGCCCCGCCCGGGACGGCGAACAGCGCGCTGGCCTCGTGACGGATGAACGCCGAGAGGGCGTCTCCGCGGTCGAGTTTGCGCTGCACGGGTACGAAGCCCTTGATCGGGTCGGCCTGCCAGGCGATGAGCAGCAGCCCGGCGTCCGGCACGCCGTCCGCGTCGATGCCGTCGTGGAAGGAGAACGGGCGGCGCAGCATCGCCGCCCCGCCGTTGGTCTCCGGCGCCGCGGTCCGCACATGCGCGTCGGCCGCGATCAGGGCGTTGCCCGCGGCGTCGGTCTTGTTCAGGTCCACCGGGGTGGTCGCGGTGCCCCCGGACAGCGGGGCGCCGTCGGACTTGCGCCGCCCGATGACCTTCTCCTGCTCGGCCAGGGAAAGGCTTTCCCAGCCGTCCAGCAGCATCCGGATACGGCGGACGACGGCGTACGAGCCGTGCGCCATCCACGCCGGATCCCCGTCGGCGGGAACGAAAATCCGCCGGTCGAAGTCGGCATCAGTCGGCTGGGGGTTGTTGGTGCCGTCGACCTGGCCCATCAGGTTGCGGACCGTCCTCGGACGCTCGGTAGCCCCGGGGGTGCGGTTGAAGCCGTTCATCTGCCAGCGCAGCCGGGCCGTGTCCCTGGCCGCCTTCTGCACGGCCCGCAGCGCGTGGAAGGCCACCAGGCCGTCGTCGGCGCCGATCTGCAGCCACAGGTCGCCGTTGCTGCGCTTGGGGTCGAGCGTGTCGGAGGTGAAGTCCGGCAGCGGCTCCAGCGCCTCTGGGCGCTGCTTTTCCAGGCCCGTCCGGTCAAAGAAGGTGCGGCCGAAGCCGAAGGTGACGGTCAGCGAGGACGGGCCGGCGTCCAGTGCGACGCCGGTGTCGTCGTCCACCGGCTGCCCGGCCGTCAGCCTCTGTGCCGCCGTGGACCAGCGGCGCAGCAGCGCGGCAGCCGCCCTTCGGTCCGCACCGGGTGCGAGGTCGAAGGCGACCAGGTGGCCGCGGGCCTGCAACGGCGTGGTGATGCCCGCCTGGTGCCGACCGTGGAAGGAGACGGAGGTGGAGCCGATGGTGGTCAGGGCCGTCGGGCCGTCCTGGGTGGCGCGGGCACCGAGCACGCCGCCGCTCGCGCCGGCCGCCACTCCTGCGGCGCCCGCCGCGCCGACGGTGCCCAGCAGCCGGCGCCGGGTGATGTCACTGCTCATGCTCGGGGTCCTGCTCCGGGGTTGAAGGTGGGTGCCTCGACCGGGACGTCCAGCGTGACCGGGGAGCTCTTCGCGAAGTGCAGCGTCACAGACACGTGGTCGCCCTCGACCGGTCTGTGGTCCAGGCGCATGAACATCAGGTGGCTGCCGCCGCGCTCGAGTTCGAGCGTGCCGTGGGCCGGGATCGCCAAGGACGTCGCCTGCCGCATCTCGTCGCCGGCGGCCTGATTGAGGGTGATGTCGTCGGAGAGGCCGCTGGTGACCGAGGTCAGCTCGTCGGCGGCATCCCCGGTGTTGGTCACCGTGAAGTAGCCGCCCGCGATCTCTGCGGTCACCGGCTGCGGCATGAACGCACCGGTGACGGCGAGGTCGGGGCCGCTCGGCCCGAAGGAGCGGGTGACAAGCCCGGTGGCCACGCCCAGCGCGAGGACGGTGGCCAGCACCCCGGTGGCGGTGAGGATGACGGCCGCTGGCAGGGTGCGGCGGGCGGTCACGGGAGCCGCCCCTCGATCAGCTTCGGCAGGTCCTTGGCGTAGTCCTCGGCCGTGGCCTCCTCACCGCTGTAGATCACATGCGCCTTGTCGTCCTTCGCGGAGAAGGCCAGCACCGTCTTGCCGTGCGTCGCGGTGACCTTGCCGTCCTTGCCCTTCACCGGAGGCGCCATGCCCACGCCCACGGTGCGCGCCGCGGCCTCGACGGTCTTGTAGCTGCCGCTGAGCCCGATGAAGTCAGTGTTCCCGGCGCTGCGCAGCCACCTGCCGAGCTGTGCGGGTGTGTCGCGCTCGGGGTCGGTGGTGACGAAGACGAACCGGAACTGGTCGCGTTGCGCCTGCGACAGGTCCTTGTAGGCGATCGCGAGGTTGCTCACGGTCAGTGGGCAGGCGTCCGGGCAGTGGGTGTAGCCGAAGTACAGCAGCGTGAGCCTGCCCTTGGTCTCCTCGCGCAGGTCGAACTTCTTGCCGTGGGTGTCGGTGAGGACCAGCTCCGGCTTGGTGAACGGCTGGTCCAGGACGGTCGCGGCCTTCTCCGGGCCAGCGGTGCCGTCGACGGAGACGACGGGCTTGTCCCCGGCCTCGGCGCCGTTGCTGCAGGCGGACAGAGTCAGTGCCGCGCCTGCGCTGAGCGTGGCGGCGAGCACGGTGCGTCGACGCATGGTGAACGACCCCCAGGGGGTGGTGATGGTGGTGATGCGGGTGCCGTGCACCCACGCAAAAACTAAGCGGTTTAGGTGTTCGCTGGTGGAGTCTACGACAGGCCGAACCGAGCCCCGCACGCACCCCCGCCCCGCCGAGAACCGGCCCGGGGCCGTCCTCACCCCGCGGAGACCGTCCGCCCCCTGACCCGGCCCCGTGCCGAAAGCGGGCGCATTGGCCGGGCTTGGCCCGCTCGGCCGCGAGGGACGTCCTCCCCCTGCGCCCCATCCCGTTCTTGCGCCCGGCCTGCTCCGTCCGCGCACTGGCCGAGGACGGACCACCGGGTGGGTGAGCTGGCCGAGCCCTCCGGGCGCAGCAAGCACACCCCTTGCCGGGCCCGGTCAGCTGGTCCAGAAGTCCCACCACCGGGTCAGGATCAGCATGCCGATGATCCCGGCGTGCACCACCGGGACCGCCCAGTGGAACTCCGCGGCGAAGCCCTTCACGCCGGCCGGGGTGGGCAGGAAACCGTGCCGGACGTTGTGACCGGTGACGTACCAGAACATGGTCAGGGTGGCGATCCAGGCCAGGGTGCACCACAGGCACAGGGCGCCGATGTTGTAGAGCGACTGGTACATCAGCCAGGTCACGAAGCCGACGCCGAACAGGCAGCCTGCGTTGAAGGTGAGCCAGTACCAGCGCGGGAAGCGGGCTCCGGTGAGCAGGCTGACGCCGACACAGATCACGATGCCGTACGCGACCAGGCCGAGCATCGGGTTCGGGAAGCCGAACACCGCCGCCTGCTTGCTCTCCATGACGCTGCCGCAGGAGACGACCGGGTTGAAGCTGCAGCCAGGGGTGAACGTCGTCCCGGCCACCTTCGCTTCGAGCAGTTTGAACTTGTCGAACGTGATCACCCATGCGGCGAGCAGTCCGGCCGCCCCGGTGATGACCAGCAGCAGCGAGAAGGCCCGGCTCGCACCCACCGCACCAGCGTCCCCCGTAGAGGCGGGCGCGGGCGCGGAAGCCGCATCCACAGAGGCTCTTGTCGTCGTCATGTCCTGATTCCCATCGTCGATGCGCTGTCGAGGATGCCGTTCATTGTTCGCCTGCCTTTGGGCACGTCAGCCGGTCTCCGCCGGTCTCCGCCCGACTGAGTGGCCAGGGACGGACGCCCTGCTCCGGCGTCCGTCCCTGACCGGCCGTCCCGAAACCCCCGGGTGTGCGGGTCCCGGGTCGGTCGCACGATGACGGCCCAAAGCCCCGCGCAGGCCGCGGGCCCATGAACGGCCCATGAACACAGTGCAGGACCCGGCGTGGCGGATGTGAGCGGCGACGGGCCCCACGGTGCGCGCGGTGATGCCCGGGCACCTCGGCGTGGCGCCGCTGCCCACTCAGCTTCGTCCTCGTGCTCGGGACTGTGGCCGCGTTGGTACGGGCCGCGGTCGGCCGGCCAACCGGCCGTCGGCTGTATACGGGTGGCGCGCCGCCGTCCCGCCCCGGTGCTCGAACCTGGTCCTGTTCGCGGGGGCTGACCGCACACCAGCAGACCCATGCCGGCCTGCGCACCGGCCTCGAGACCGGGACGCCGACCGGACTGCTGCTGTACGCCGCCGCCGGTCCTGCTGATCCTGGCGGCCCTGACCGGGGCGGCGCTGCGGACGCGGCGAGCTGGCCACCGTATCCCGCGCCGCAACCGCAGGGCTGCCCGGCCGCGCCAGCCGCAGGAGGTCACTGCCGCGCGCTCGCTTGGCGGTCGGCGAGCATGTCGGCCATGAGCTTCATCTCCGACTGCTGGCCGAGGACCATGCCCTGGGCCAGCCGGACGACCGTCGGGTCCTCGGCCAGGTCGGCGGCGCCCTGGGCCATGTCGATGCCGCCGCGGTGGTGTGCGGTCAGCAGCTGCAGGTAGAGCACCTCCGCGTCCTTGCCCTCGGCTGTGCGCAGCTTGTCCATCTCGGTGTTCGTGGCCATGCCCGGCATCAGCGATCCGTCGTGGGCCTTGTAGTCCATGTCGTGGTGCATCCAGGCCATCGGCGACTTCTGCGAGGTCTTCGGCAGGCCCCAGGCGTCCAGCCGTCCGAGGAGCATGCCGCGCTGGTTGGCCTGGGTGTTGATGATGTCGTACGCCAGGCGGCGTACGTCCTCGTCGTCGGTGCGGTCGCGCACGATGAACGACAATTCCACCGCCTGCTGGTGGTGCACGGCCATGTCGCGGGCGAACCCGGCGTCCGCCGAGTCCGCGTCCGGGGCGGTGGCGTCGGCGCGGGAGGCCGTCATCGCCACCAGGGCGAGGACGGCCAGCAACAGGGCGAGGGCCGCCCCGGCGTACGGCAGCCACCGGCTGGGAGTACGGGTGGTGTCGATCATGTCCATGTCGGTCGCGTCGGTCATCCCATGCTCCCGCCACTGCACGAGGCGCCCGGCTCGGGCGTCTGCTCACCCTGGACGTACTTGTCCAGGAACTCGTTCACCTGCGAATCGGACGCCTTGTCCACGCCCAGTTGGTGGCCCCAGGCGGTCAGCGTGATCGGCGAGGACTGGTCCGCGTAGGGACTCAGGAACGAGTACGGGGTCTTGGCCACCTTCGCGCTCAGTGACGTGACGTCGGCCTTGGACGCCTTGTCGTTGTAGGTGATCCACACCGCGCCGTGCTCCAGGGAGTGCACGGCGTTCCCGTTCGGTACTTCCTTGGTGTAGACCTTGGCGTCGCAGTTGAGCCAGACCGGGTTGTGGTCGCCGCCCGCAGGCGGGCTCATCGGGTAGTCGACCTTCTTCTGTACGTGGTTGCGGCTCAGGTTCGACCAGGTCTTCTCGCCCTTGACCGGGGCGGCCTGGGCCTTCTCCTTGTCGTTGGCGGCGTCGAGCAGATACCAGCCGACGCCGGCGAAGATCGCGAGAATTCGGTTGCGTCGTTCGCGGGCCTGCTCGGCGCGGCGCATCTGCGCGATGCGGGCTTTGCGGTCCGCGGCCTTGGCTTTCGCGTTGGAACCCATGGTGTGTGTCCTTCTCCCGCCACCACCGAAGGGCGCGGCGGTGCTGCTGATCTGGGGATCGTCCGGTGCACGAAGGCCGGAGCGGGGCGCGTGCGGACGCGCTCCGGCCGGGCGTGCTAAATCCGCAGTACCTGCAGCCGATGAAGATCCGGTGGCCGGGATGCCGGGCTGCCGCGGACAGCGGCAGTGGCCGCCCGCCCCGGCGCAGCCGCCGCGGCCATCTGCCCCGGGGCCGGTGCGGCGCACGGACCGGAATGGGCCGAACCGTCGTGGATCCCCGCGGGCAGGCCGCTGCCGCAGTGCCCGCCGTTCTCGCGCGCGCAGTCCTCGCAAGCGGCCCGGCCGTCCATGCCCGCCGTGGAGATGCCGTGGCCGGCCATGCTCACCTGCGGGGCAGCAGGGCGGTCCGATGCCATGCCCGCGGGTATCTGGGCGGCCATGGCGGCGCCGCAGAGCAGGGGGGCGAAGGCCAGGGTCGTCAGTACGACGGCGAGCAGCCGCGCAAAGACCCCTCGCGGGCCGCAGCCGGCGACGCGCGGCGGGCGAGGTGGCGAGATCGTCAGCGCCACCGGGTGAGTCCGAAGAGCGCCAGCGCGATGCCGCCGATCTGCCCGTAGATGTGGTGGGGGTCGAAGGGCAGCACGGCGAAGCCCATGATGTTGCCGAGCAGACTGGAGGCGAACAGCCCGATCCCCAGGAACAGCGCCGTCCACAGGACGATCCGGTCCCGGCGGTGGGCCGCCTGCGGGTTCCTGGCCGCGGCGGGCGTGGGCATGCGGGTCACCCCCATTACCTAAGTCTCATAGGTGATGGGGTGAAGTTATCAGATGACCGGGCCTGGACCCGGGGGGATCACGCGGAACGCTGGGCGACGGGGGCGTCGGGCAGCGGGCAGGTGGTCATGCTGGTCGCGGCCACCGCGGGCTGGGCGGCCAGGACCAGTGGCAGGGCCAGCGCCGCGCCCGCCACCAGGGCCCCGACCCAGACCACGGCGTGGCGCAGTGGCCGCTGCGGGCCGAGCAGGCGCCGCACCCGGCCGGCCACCTGGCCGCCGGAGGCCGCCAGCGAGGCGGTCGGCACCCCTGCCCCGGCGAGCTCGACCAGCGCCCCGGCCAGGGTGAGCGAATCGGTGCGGGCCGTGGCCGCGTCGTCGGCGGCCATCTCCACCAGCCGCCGCGTCTCCTGCGCCGCGGTACGGAAGAGCGCCATGCGCCCGAAGGCCCGCTCCAGCGCCTCCGCGAAGGCCAGGACGAGGTGGTGGCGCTGATGGATGTGCGCCCGCTCGTGGGCGATCACCGCGTCCAGCGCGCGCGGCTCCAGCGCGGCCAGCGCCGCCGAGGTCAGTACGATCCGGTGTCCGGTGCCGGGCAGGCAGTACACCGCCGGGCGGTCGTCGTCCAGCACGGTCACGCCCAGATCGGGCCGCGCGCGGCCGACCATCGCCAGCACCTCGGCGTGCCGACGGCGCTCCCGCCGCGCCCGCCACAGGGCGGCGCCCAAGCACCAGCCGAGGCGGCTCAGCACCGCCAGGGCCAGCACGGTGCCGGTCGCGGCCGCCATCGCGCCGCCCGGTGTGGCGTACTGCGCGCGCAGCGCCATCACGCACGCCTGCAGCATGGCGGCCAGGTTGCCGCTGACCGGTACCGTGGGCACGGCCAGGACGAGCCCGGCGAGCGCGACCGAGACGACGACCGTGGCGGTGAGGGCCTGCCAGGCCCAGATCGCCAGCCGCGGTGCCCGCGCCGTCCAGCCCGTACGGGTCAGCAGCACCGGGGTGAGCGTGCCGACCAGGCCCGCGTAGCCCAGCAGCAGGATCGCGACCCTCATGAGCGGCTCCCCTCGCGGCGCGCGGCGAGCGCCGCCCGCAGCTCGTCGACCTCGGTCTCGTCCAGCTCGTCGAACAGCTTCACCAGTGTCGCGGTGCGGTCCGCGCCGGTCTCCCAGACCTGGTCGATGAGCGAGGCGGCGTACTCCTCGCGGTTCTTCGTGGCCTGGTAGCGGAAGGCCCGGCCGTCCTTGGCCCGCGACAGCCAGCCCTTGCGGTGCAGGATCTCCATCACCGTCTGCACCGTGTTGTACGCCAGCGGCTGCGGTCGGTCGGCGTTGAGCTGCTCCAGCACCTCGCGCACCGTCAGCGGAGCATGAGCGTCCCACACCGCGTCCATGATCGCCTGTTCGAGCTCGCCGAAGCCCCGCATCCGGCCGCCTCCCTCCACGAAAACCTAAGCGCCATCGTACGTGCCGTTCCCATCTGGCCCGCCCAGCCCGTACCCGGGGGGCGGCGTGCGCACCCTGGGCGACCGCGCCGGCTCAGGCTGCACATGGCCGGCATCCCTCCCCGCCTCATGAGGACGGCCTTGGTCGCCTGTCAGTGTTGGCCGGCCGATCGTACGTTCATGCGGAAAGCTCCAGGCCGCTCTCCCTGGGCGCCGGAGATCCCAAGAAACTCCTAAGTAGGATAGGTGTGCGAGTCCGGGCGGTCGGCACAGAGGTCAGCGGAGGGGACCGTATGTCCGGCGCCAGGCCCCGGGCGCACACGGGGCCGGCAGTAGGTGCCGAGGAGGCGTAGGAGGTTGGGATGTTGGAGGGAATGGCCGGGCGGCCCGGCAGGTCACGGTCCGTCCCCAGCGCGAACGGCTCGGTCCGGGGGCCATCGGGAATCGCACGGCGATGGTCAGCGGGCCCTGGCCGAGAGGCTGCTGCCGCGCGTATGGCCCGGCGCTCGTCTGCACCGACGTCGCCGCCCGCGGCATCGACGTCGAGGGCGTGACGCACG
>NZ_JBEXQG010000116.1:0-16299 GCF_040612485.1 Streptomyces sp. NPDC006385 | reverse complement strand
CTTGGACTTGTGCGCGGTGAGCACCTTGACGGTGTTCTCGCCGCCGGGCAGGGCGTTGTCGAGCCCCTTCTCGTACTGGGCGGCGGTGCGCAGGATCCTGGTTCACGCGGCTTGAGGTCCGACGGGCCGTCAGACCTCCACGACCACAGGCAGGATCATCGGCCGGCGTCGGTACGTGTCCGAGACCCACTTGCCCAGGGTCCGGCGCACCAGCTGCTGGAGCTGGTGGGGTTCGACCACACCGTCCTGGGCCGAACGCTCCAGCACCTCCGTGATTCTCGGGACGACATCCCCGAAGGCGGAGTCCTCGATGCCGGAGCCGCGGGCCTGGATGTGCGGGCCGCCCGTGATCTTGCCGGTGGAGGAGTCCACCACCACGAAGACCGAGATGATGCCCTCGTCGCCCAGGATCTTGCGGTCCTTGAGCGCCGGTTCACCCACGTCGCCGACCGAGAGGCCGTCGACGTACACGTATCCCGCCTGGACCTTGCCGGAGATCTTCGCCCTGCCCTCGACGAGATCGACGGCGACTCCGTCCTCGGCGATGACGATGCGGTCGTGCGGGACACCGGTCAGGGCGCCCAGTTCGGCGTTGGCGCGCAGGTGGCGCCATTCGCCGTGGACCGGCATCAGGTTCTTCGGGCGGCAGATGTTGTAGAAGTACAGGAGCTCGCCCGCGGATGCGTGGCCGGAGACGTGGACCTTGGCGTTGCCCTTGTGGACGACGTTCGCGCCCCAGCGGGTCAGACCGTTGATGACGCGGTACACCGCGTTCTCGTTTCCGGGGATCAGCGAGGACGCGAGGATCACCGTGTCGCCCTGGACGATGCGGATCTGGTGGTCCCGGTTGGCCATGCGGGACAGAGCCGCCATCGGTTCGCCCTGGGAGCCCGTGCAGACCAGGACCACCTCGCTGTCCGGGAGGTCGTCCAGGGTCTTGACGTCCACCACCAGGCCCGGGGGGACCTTCAGATAGCCCAGGTCCCGGGCGATGCCCATGTTGCGGACCATCGAGCGGCCGACGAAGGCGACCCGGCGGCCGTACTCGTGGGCGGCGTCAAGGATCTGCTGGATGCGGTGGACGTGGCTGGCGAAACTCGCCACGATGACGCGCTTGCGGGCGCCCGCGAAGACCTGGCGCAGGACGTTGGAGATGTCGCGCTCGTGCGGGGTGAAGCCAGGGACCTCCGCGTTCGTGGAGTCGGAGAGGAGGAGGTCGATGCCCTCCTCGCTCAGCCGTGCGAACGCGTGCAGGTCGGTCAGACGGTTGTCCAGCGGGAGCTGGTCCATCTTGAAGTCGCCGGTGTGGACCACCATGCCGGCGGGCGTGCGGATCGCCACGGCCAGGGCGTCCGGGATGGAGTGGTTGACGGCGACGAACTCGCAGTCGAAGGGGCCGATGCGTTCACGGTTCCCCTCCGCCACCTCGAGGGTGTACGGGCGAATGCGGTGCTCCTGGAGCTTGGCCTCGATGAGGGCGAGGGTCAGCTTGGAGCCGATCAGCGGGATGTCCGGCTTCTCGCGCAGGAGGAAGGGGACGCCGCCGATGTGGTCCTCGTGGCCGTGGGTGAGGACGATGCCCTCGATGTCGTCGAGGCGGTCTCTGATGGACGAGAAGTCCGGCAGGATCAGGTCGATTCCGGGCTGCTCCTCCTCGGGGAAGAGCACTCCGCAGTCGACGATCAGCAGGCGGCCGTCGTACTCGAAGACCGTCATGTTGCGGCCGATTTCGCCGAGGCCGCCGAGCGGGGTGACCCGCAGGCCACCCTTGGGGAGCGGCGGAGGCGGGCTGAGTTCGGGATGCGGATGACTCAAAAGACTCTCCTCACCACACGCGCCACGTACCGGTCGGGCACGTGGCGCGCGTGACGTTCGTGCAGAAGCAGTTGTCGTTGTGGGGTGCGGGCACCGGTGGCCTGCTTATTCAGTTGTGGAGTTCGTTGCGCGCCCGGGGCGCGCGAAGTCTGGTGCTAGAGCTGTACCCCGCCCGCGGCAAGATCGATCTTGAGCTGCTCGATCTCCTCGGGTGAGCACTCGGCCATGGGCGCGCGCAGCGGTCCGGCGGGCAGGCCCTGGAGGGCGAGCGCGGCCTTGGTGGTCATGACGCCCTGGGTGCGGAACATGCCGGTGTAGACCGGGAGGAGCTTCTGGTGGATCTCCGTGGCCTTCTGGACGTCACCGGAGACGTACGCGTCGACGAGCGCGCGCAGGTCCGGAGTGACCAGGTGGCCGACGACCGAGACGAAACCGACCGCGCCGACGGACAGCAGTGGCAGGTTCAGCATGTCGTCGCCGGAGTACCAGGCGAGGCCGGAGCGGGCGATGGCCCAGCTGGCGCGGCCGAGGTCGCCCTTGGCGTCCTTGTTGGCGACGATGCGTGGGTGCTCGGCAAGGCGGACGATCGTCTCGGTGTTGATCGGGACGCCGCTTCGGCCGGGGATGTCGTAGAGCATCACCGGCAGCTCGGTGGCGTCGGCGATGGCCTTGAAGTGCCGGTACAGGCCCTCCTGCGGGGGCTTGTTGTAGTACGGCGTGACGACCAGGAGGCCGTGTGCGCCCACCCGCTCCGCCGTGCGGGCGAGCTCGAGGCTGTGGCGGGTGTCGTTGGTGCCGACTCCGGCGACGACGTGGGCACGGTCGCCGACGGCCTCCAGGACGGCTCGTACGAGGTCCGCTTTCTCCGCGTCGCTGGTGGTGGGGGACTCGCCGGTGGTGCCGTTGATGATCAGGCCGTCGTTGCCTGCGTCCACCAGGTGCGTGGCGAGCCGCTGCGCGCCGTCGAGGTCGAGTGCGCCGTCCGCCGTGAAGGGCGTGACCATGGCGGTGAGGACCCGCCCGAAGGGGGTCTGCGGAGTGGAGGTCGGAGCCATGGGTTACACGCTACTCGTTGCGCACGGCGGGGTCTGCCCTAGGGGGGCCAGGAAAAGTCAGGACAAAGAAGGAGCCCGGCACTGCCTGCTCGGGGGTTCAAGCAGTGCCGGGTCCGTTTGATCAGGCTAGATGAACTTCTCTAAATGCCGCAATACGGACACCTCATGAGGCTGACGCACGCCTCTGGGTCCGGATTCAGAACGCGAGCGCGTTACGGCGCCACCCGGCCGTTCGCATTGAAGGCGGCGTGCGTCAGCGGCATGAGCTTGGCCCACTGCGCCTCCATCTTCTCGCCGACCATCTCGATCTCGCGCTGCGGGAAGGACGGGACCTTGGCCAGCTCGTGCTCGGTGCGCAGGCCGAGGAAGTGCATCAGCGAGCGGGCGTTGCAGGTGGCGTACATCGAGGAGAACAGGCCGACCGGGAGGACCGAGCGGGCCACCTCCCGGGCGACGCCCTGCGCGAGCATCTCCTGGTAGGTCCGGTAGGCCTGGCGGTACGACTCCTCCATGCCGTGCTGCACGAACGCGTGCTGCTCCGGGGTGCCCTCGACGAACACGTACTTGCCCGGCCGGCCCTGCTGGACGAGCTTGCGCGAGGTGTCCGGCACGTAGAACACGGGCTGGAGCTCCCGGTAGCGGCCGGACTCCTCGTTGTACGACCAGCCCACGCGGTGCCGCATGAACTCGCGGAACACGAAGATCGGTGCGCTGATGAGGAACGTCATCGAGTTGTGCTCGAACGGGCTGCCGTGCCGGTCGCGCATGAGGAAGTTGATCAGCCCCTTGGAGCGCTCCGGATCCTTGTTCAGCTCGTCCAGGGACTGCTCTCCGACGGTCGACACGCGGGCCGCGAACAGGACGTCGGAGTCCGCCGCGCTGTGCTTGACCAGTTCAACGGTGACATCGCTGCGGATGTCGATCTTGAGTTCGTCGTCGGGGGTCACGATTCGGGGGGTCCTTCCCATCACATCACTTGGCGACGCCACTCTACGGCTCACCAAACGGGACGATCGCTGTCGTGACCGAGTGAAGTTGGTGAAAGCGGGCACCTTTTGGGGCACTCGATCGTCTGTGTTGATGACAACGATTTTTTTTGATCCCCGAGAGGAGCCGGACCTCCCATGTTCCGTCGGCGCGAACCCGTTCCGTTCGCCTTTCTCGCCGAAGCCGACAGGTTCCGCAGCAATGTCACTCCCCCACCCCCTGAGCGGGCGTCCCTCGGCCAGATAGCCGGGCGCTGGCTGCTGGGGCTCACCATCGTCGCCGGGCTCGTGGGCTCACTGGTGGTCGGCACGCCTGCGCTGTCCACCGACACCGCGACACAGAGCCAGCAGTCGCAGGCCTCCCAGGGACGTTGACTCAACCGGCCCCCCAGGAGTGGTGAGCGGGGACACAGGTCGATAACCTCACCGGGCACAGCCCACGCGTGGATGAGTGAGGACCAGCCGTGCCCCTGCCCTTCCTGACGGCCGACCGCGCATTCGAAGCAGCCGACGATGTCGCGCTGCCCTTCGAGGACCATGAGCGCTGGCGACGCCCCTACCGTCCCGGGCCGTGGCGCGTGGGCGTGGCGGCCCTGTGCCTGCTGCTCGCCTCGTACGTGCTGTTCGCCGCGGTCATCATCGGCCTGACCGGCACGGTGACCGGGGCCGGGGTCGTCTTCGGCATCGCGCTGGCGGTCATCGCCGGTGCCCTGCGGCTGCTGCGCATGGGCGTGTGGGTGAGCCCGCACGGGCTGCGTCAGGTCGGCTTCTTCGTGACGCGTACGGTGCCCTGGGAACAGATCGTCGCCGTGCGGACGGTGCAGCAGCCGGTGCGCTGGCTGGGGTTGCCGCGCACGGTGCAGGGGCAGGCACTGATGCTCGTACGGCGGGACCGGGCCGCGGACGAGTTGCCCGCGCTCATGACGACGCACAACGCGGACTTCCTGGCGCGGACCGAGGCGTTCGACCGGGCCGCGGACGCGGTCGAGGCGTGGGCCGCGGAGAACACGCGCGGCTGATCCCGCCGAGCACCCGACCCGACGAGCGCAGGAAGGGGCCGGCCCGCAGCGAGTGCGGGCCGGCCCCTTCGGCGTACGGATGAAGGGCGCCGTACGACTGAGCCGTACGACTGGAGCGTCGCCTTACGGCCGCTGTGTCGTCACAGGGGTCAGACCTGGACTGTCTTGCCCTCGCGCAGGGCGATGGCCCGTTGCATCGCCTTGCGAGCGCGCGGGGTGTCGCGGGCGTCGTGGTAGGCGATGGCGAGGCGGAACCAGCTGCGCCAGTCGTCGGGGGCCGCTTCCGTCTCGGCCTTGCGCTGGGCGAAGACCTCATCCGCCGAGTCGCGGTCGATACGGCCGCTGGGTGTGCGCTTCAACTCGTCGACGGGCAGACCGCCCTCGGCGTCGAGTTCGGCGGCGAGGGCGTTGGCCTTGCGGACGAACTGGGTGTTCTTCCACAGGAACCACAGGCCGATCACCGGCAGGATCAGCACCGCCACGCCGAAGGTGACGGTGAGGACGGTGCCGGACTGGATGAGCATCACGCCACGGCTGCCGACCAGGACGAAGTAGACGACCAGGACGGCGGCCGTGATGGCGTAGGAGAGCTTCGCGCGCATCTGTGAGCCTCGTGTCAGCCGAGGTCCAGGAAGTGCTCCAGGCCGAACGTCAGGCCCGGAGTGGTCACCACGCGGCGCGCGCCGAGCAGGATGCCCGGCATGAAGCTGCTGTGGTGGAGGGAGTCGTGGCGGATGGTGAGGGTCTCGCCCTCGCCGCCGAGCAGGACCTCCTGGTGGGCCAGCAGGCCGCGCAGGCGGACCGCGTGGACCGGGACGCCGTCGACGTTCGCGCCGCGCGCGCCGTCCAGGGCGGTCTCCGTGGCGTCCGGCGCGGGGGCCGTGCCGGCCTTCGCGCGTGCCTCGGCGATGAGCTGGGCGGTGCGGGTGGCGGTGCCGGACGGGGCGTCGACCTTCTTCGGGTGGTGCAGCTCGACCACCTCGACCGACTCGAAGTAGGGCGCCGCGATCTGCGCGAACCTCATCGTCAGGACGGCCCCGATGGAGAAGTTCGGAGCGATGAGCACGCCCGTCCCGGGGGACCCGGCCAGCCAGCCCTTCAGCCGGGCGAGGCGCTCGTCGGTCCAGCCGGTGGTGCCGACGACCGCGTGGATGCCGTGGCCCACGCAGTAGTCGAGGTTGTCCATGACCGAGTCCGGTGTGGTCAGTTCGACGGCCACCTGGGCGCCGGTCTCCGCCAGGGTCTCCAGCTTGTCGCCACGGCTCAGGGCGGCCACCAGCTCCATGTCCTCGGCGGCCTCGACCGCCCGCACCGCCTCGGAGCCGATCCGGCCCTTGGCGCCGAGGACCGCCACGCGCAGCTTGCTCATCTCTTGTGCTTCCTTCAGCAGGGGATTGTCAGGCGACGGCGTCGTGCAGCCGGGACGCCTGCTTGTCCTTCAGCGGGCCGATGACCGACAGCGAGGGCCGCTGTCCCAGGATCTCGCGGGCGACCGAGCGCACGTCGTCCGGGGTCACCGCCCCTATCCGGGCCAGCATGTCGTCCACGGACATCTGCTCGCCCCAGCACAGCTCGCTCTTGCCGATCCGGTTCATCAGCGCGCCGGTGTCCTCCAGGCCGAGGACCGTGGAGCCGCGGACCTGGCCGATGGCGCGGTCGATCTCGTCGTCGGACAGGCCGTGTTCGGCGACGTGGTCCAGTTCGTCGCGGCAGATCTTCAGCACGTCGTGGACCTGCGAGGGCCGGCAGCCGGCGTACACGCCGAACAGGCCGCAGTCGGCGAAGCCGGAAGTGTACGAGTAGACGCTGTAGGCCAGGCCGCGCTTCTCGCGGACCTCCTGGAAGAGGCGGGAGGACATGCCGCCGCCGAGCGCGGTGTTGAGAACGCCGAGGGCCCAGCGGCGCTCGTCCGTGCGGGACAGGCCGGGCATGCCGAGGACGACGTGGGCCTGCTCGGTCTTGCGGCCGATGAGCTCCACGCGGCCGGCGGTGCGCAGGGCGCGGCGGCCGCTGCGCGGGGCGACGGGCTCGGCGGCCGGGTCCTTGAGGGCGCCGGCCTTCTCGAAGGCGGCGCGGACCTGTCGTACGACCTTGTTGTGGTCGATGTTGCCGGCGCACGCGACCACGAGGTGGGTCGGGTCGTAGTGCTTCTTGTAGAAGCGCCGGATGCGGTCGGCGGTGAGGGCGTTGACCGTGTCGACCGTGCCGAGGACCGGGCGGCCGAGGGGGTTGTCGCCGAACATCGTGTGCGCGAACAGGTCGTGCACGCAGTCGCCCGGGTCGTCCTCGGTCATGGCGATCTCTTCGAGGATCGCGCCGCGCTCGACGTCGACGTCCTCTTCGAGGATCAGGGAGCCGGTCAGCATGTCGCAGACGACGTCGATGGCGAGCGGGAGGTCGGTGTCGAGCACGCGCGCGTAGTAGCACGTGTACTCCTTCGCCGTGAACGCGTTCATCTCGCCGCCGACCGCGTCGAGGGCGGAGGAGATGTCCAGGGCGGACCTGCGGGTGGTGCCCTTGAAGAGCAGGTGCTCCAGGTAGTGCGTGGCGCCGTTCAGGGCGCGCGTCTCGTCACGGGAGCCCACGTGCGCCCAGATGCCGAAGGTGGCTGAGCGCACGGAGGGCAGGGTCTCGGTGACGACACGCAGACCTCCGGGGAGGGTGGTCTTGCGGACGGTGCCGATGCCGTTGGTGCCCTTGATCAGGGTTTGGGTACGGGCGACGGCCCGCGCCTCCGAGGAGGGGCGGGCCGTCGCCTTGAAGCTGCTCGACGTCACTGGTCGGCGTCGTCCTTCCCCGCGGCGGAGCCGCTCTCGGATGCAGCGTCCGAGGAGCCTTCCTCGCCCTCGATCACGGGGATGAGCGAGAGCTTGCCGCGGGAGTCGATCTCGGCGATCTCGACCTGGACCTTCTGGCCCACGCCGAGCACGTCCTCGACGTTCTCCACGCGCTTGCCGCCGGCCAGCTTGCGGATCTGCGAGATGTGCAGCAGACCGTCCTTGCCGGGCAGGAGGGAGACGAAGGCGCCGAACGTCGTCGTCTTGACGACCGTGCCCAGGTAGCGCTCGCCGACCTCGGGCATCGTCGGGTTGGCGATGCCGTTGATCGTGGTGCGGGCGGCCTCGGCGGACGGGCCGTCGGCGGCGCCGATGTAGATGGTGCCGTCGTCCTCGATCGTGATCTCGGCGCCGGTGTCCTCCTGGATCTGGTTGATCATCTTGCCCTTGGGGCCGATGACCTCGCCGATCTTGTCGACCGGGATCTTCACGGTGATGATCCGCGGCGCGTTCGGGGACATCTCGTCCGGCGTGTCGATCGCTTCCATCATCACGTCGAGGATGTGGAGGCGGGCGTCACGGGCCTGCTTCAGGGCGGCGGCCAGGACGGAGGCCGGGATGCCGTCCAGCTTGGTGTCGAGCTGGAGGGCGGTCACGAACTCCTTCGTGCCGGCGACCTTGAAGTCCATGTCACCGAAGGCGTCCTCCGCACCGAGGATGTCGGTGAGGGTGACGTAGTGCGTCTCGCCCTCGATCTCCTGGGAGATCAGGCCCATGGCGATACCGGCGACGGGGGCCTTCAGCGGCACACCGGCGTTCAGCAGCGACATGGTGGAGGCGCAGACCGAGCCCATGGACGTCGAGCCGTTGGAGCTCAGCGCCTCGGAGACCTGGCGGATCGCGTAGGGGAACTCCTCGCGCGTCGGCAGGACCGGCACCAGGGCGCGCTCGGCGAGGGCGCCGTGGCCGATCTCGCGGCGCTTGGGGGAGCCGACGCGGCCGGTCTCGCCGGTGGAGTACGGCGGGAAGTTGTAGTTGTGCATGTAGCGCTTGCGGGTCACCGGGGAGAGGGTGTCCAGCTGCTGCTCCATGCGGAGCATGTTGAGGGTGGTGACGCCCAGGATCTGGGTCTCGCCACGCTCGAACACCGCGGAACCGTGCACGCGCGGGATGGCCTCGACCTCGGCGGCGAGCGTACGGATGTCCGTCACGCCACGGCCGTCGATGCGCTTCTTCTCCTTGATCACGCGCTCACGGACCAGCTGCTTGGTGAGCGAGCGGTACGCGGCGGAGATCTCCTTCTCGCGACCCTCGAACTCCGGCAGGAGCTTCTCGGCGGCGAGCGCCTTGACGCGGTCCAGCTCGGCCTCGCGCTCCTGCTTGCCGGCGATGGTCAGCGCGGAGGCGAGCTCCGGCTTGACGGCGGCGGTGAGGGCCTCCAGCACGTCGTCCTGGTAGTCCAGGAAGATCGGGAACTCGCCGGTCGGCTTGGCGGCCTTCGCGGCGAGGTCGGCCTGGGCCTTGCACAGGACCTTGATGAAGGGCTTCGCGGCCTCCAGACCGGCGGCGACGACCTCCTCGGTCGGAGCCTCGGCGCCGCCCTTGACCAGCTGGATGGTCTTCTCGGTGGCCTCGGCCTCGACCATCATGATCGCGACGTCGCCGTCCTCCAGGGTGCGGCCCGCGACCACCATGTCGAAGACGGCGTCCTCGAGCTCGGTGTGCGTCGGGAACGCCACCCACTGGCCGCGGATCAGCGCGACGCGGACGCCGCCGATCGGGCCGGAGAAGGGCAGACCCGCCAGCTGCGTGGACGCGGACGCGGCGTTGATCGCCACGACGTCGTACAGGTGGTCGGGGTTGAGCGCCATGATGGTGGCGACGACCTGGATCTCGTTGCGCAGGCCCTTCTTGAAGGACGGGCGCAGCGGGCGGTCGATGAGGCGGCAGGTGAGGATGGCGTCCTCGGAGGGGCGGCCCTCACGGCGGAAGAAGCTGCCGGGGATCTTGCCGGCGGCGTACATCCGCTCCTCGACGTCCACCGTCAGGGGGAAGAAGTCGAGCTGGTCCTTGGGGTTCTTGGAGGCGGTGGTGGCCGACAGCACCATCGTGTCGTCGTCCAGGTACGCCACGGCGGAGCCGGCGGCCTGCTTGGCCAGGCGGCCCGTCTCGAAGCGGATGGTGCGGGTGCCGAAGGAGCCGTTGTCGATGACGGCCTCGGCGTAGTGGGTCTCGTTCTCCACTAGCGTTTTCTCCGTTACTTGTCGTCTTTCGTCCCGGCCTGCCCGTGTGGCAGGGGGACGGTGGCGGAGAAGCGCTCCGTGCGGTGCGGGCCGGTCTTCGATCGAAGCACCCGGGGCTCGCTTCCCCCCGGGGGCCACTACCGAGGACCGGCGGCGGCTAGGCGCGCTTCTCCTCTTCTTGTCGTGCTGTGTCGTCCGTATTGCGTTGTGCTACCACACTACAAAGCGTGAGTGACACTCCGCACGTTTCCGTACGTACGGCTCCGTACGTACGGCAAAGGGAGCGGCTCCCGATCGTCACGGGAACCGCTCCCTTCACGGCGTCTTACTTGGCGCCCGCCGCACCGCGGCGGATGCCGAGGCGGTCGACCAGCGTACGGAAGCGCTGGATGTCCTTCTTGGCCAGGTACTGGAGAAGGCGGCGGCGCTGACCGACCAGGATCAGCAGACCACGGCGGGAGTGGTGGTCGTGCTTGTGGGTCTTGAGGTGCTCGGTCAGGTCGGAGATCCGACGGGACAGCAGAGCCACCTGGACCTCGGGGGAGCCGGTGTCACCGTCCTTGGTGCCGAACTCGGAGATGATCTGCTTCTTCGTGGCGGCGTCGAGCGACACGCGTACTCCTCATGATCTGTGGTTGCCACCGAGTGCCCCTGGTCTGCTTCTCAGGGGAGCTTCCGTGACTCGGGAGGCGGGATCCGCTGGGCGCGTCCCCCAGGTGGACCGGGGGCGCGTACACAAACGGCCGTCACACAGCGTACCAGCCCGCGAGCGCGCTCCGGACAGGCGGTCGTGCCGGTCAGATGCCGCCGCGGACCTCGGCGTAGACGTCGAGGACCGCGAGGCAGATCGGGACCAGCGACAGCAGCACCAGGGAGTCCGCGAGGTCCAGCATGCGGCCCCAGAAGGGGGAGAGGCCCTTCTGCGGCACGATCAGGGCGATCGCGATCAGCAGCAGCACACCGGCCCCGACCGAGGCGCCGAGCCACAGGGTGCGGATGTCGACCGGCCCGGAGTTGCCCTGGAGGAGCTCCACCACGATGTCGGCGGGCGGCGAGATCGCGAGGCCGAGGACCAGCAGGCCCAGCGTGACGACACCGGCGACGAACAGGCACGTGACCTGGGCGGTGTAGCGGAACAGACGGGCCCGCAGCATCGCGGCGAGGCCGGTGCACAGGGCGAGCAGCTGGGCCCAGCCGTTGTCGCTGAAGCCGAGCACCGCGCCGCCCGCGCCGATGATGACGACGGCACAGCCGCCCACCAGGCCGAGCAGCAGCTCGTGACCCCGGCTGGTCTGGGCGACGATGCGCTGGACGTCGACGGCCTCGAGGTCGCCCTCATTGCCCTCGCGACGGGCCCGGGCGAGGTCCTCGGGGTTGCGGAAGCCGATCGGCAGCTTGGCGAAGCGGGCCGACCAGCCGGGCAGGAAGCCGACGACCGCCACGGCGACGACCGCGGTACCGGCGGCGATCTCCCGCGGCGCGGCCTCGGTGAGCACCCCGCAGAACACGGCGAGCGTGCCCAGCGCGGCGGCCAGCGCGGCGGCCACGAACGGGGCGTCCCCCTGCGGCAGCAGCATGATCAGCACGATGGACAGGAGGAGTACGGCGACACAGCCGACGAGGAACTGGATCCTGCCGGGGCCTTCACCCGCGTCCTGGGGGATGGCGCCGGAGCCCGCGATGAGCGCGTGCGGCAGCGCCGAGATGCCGAGCGCGACGGCGGAGCCGCGGTCGTCGTAGACCCGGGCCCGTACGCCGGCGAGTGCCGTGAGGGCCACCGCGGTGACACCGGCGAGGATGCCCTGGAGGCCGTGCATGTCGTGCCGGACCGGGTCCGCGAACCAGAAGACGAACCCGAGCATGATCAGCAGCAGCGATCCCGCGACGAGACCGGCGAGCCGCATCAGGTTGTCGTTCCAGCTGCGCAGGTCCTGCTTGACCGCGGCGGCGATCGCGTCCACGACGTCGTCGTGCACGGCCGGCGGCAGCGAATCGGCGAAGGTGCGCAGCAGCAGCACCTCGCCGTCCCGGACCCGGTGCTCGAGCAACGAACGGCTCGCGTCCAGCACCTGGCCCTCGCGGGTCACGAGGTGGTAGCCCGAGGGGCTGGTGTCCGACTGGACCAGGCCCGAGAGCCTCACGATCTCGGGAAAGAGGTCCTGGATCGGCAAGTCCTCGGGCAGCGCGACGTCGACACGGCTGTCCGGTGCTGCGATGGTGATTCGGCAGAAACCTGTCGAAGTCCCCGTGCTCACCTGGTGTTCCCCCTGCTAGACAAGGCTTCCTCGCGCCGCTCGTACGACGCGGAGCGCCACCATATCCGTTGCCGCACCCGGCTCAGGACCTACCTCCCCCATTCCTCCCAGGACCTGCGCCGCATCTCCATGCGCCTCCCTCCCTCGGGCACCGGAGGCATCAGTAGGATCGACGCCTACGCGAACGACGCCTACGCGAACGAGAACACGTCGCGGTACACGGGGGCGTCGGTGCCAGGACGTATCAATCGCTAAGGATGAGTGCATCGGTGAGCGTCGTCATCATCAAGCGGCCACCGCGGATCGTGCCACCGGCCGTCCCGGACGGCGAGGTCAAACTCGAGACGCCGCCCGAGATCCCGCGCGAGGGCGACGAGGGCATGCTGATGAACCTGCTGCCCATGATGGGCATGCTGGGTTCCGTCGGCTTCTTCTTCATGCCCAATCTGCCCCCTTACATGAGGGTGGTCGGCGGGCTGATGCTCGCCTCGACCGTGGCGATGGCCATCGCCCAGTTCGCCAGGTCCCGGCAACAGGGCGGCGGGGCGGGGATGGCCCAGGACCGGCGTGACTACTTCCGCTACCTGGAGCAGGTCCGCAAGGACGTGCACAAGACCGCGGAACTGCAGCGGCAGAGCCAGCTGTTCCAGCACCCCGACCCGGAGCAGCTGTGGGCGGTGGCGGCCGACAGCAAGCGGCTGTGGGAGCGGCGCCCGACCGACGCGGACTTCGCGTCCGTACGGATCGGCCGCGGCGTGCAGCAGCTCAACACCCCGCTGGTCGCCCCGGAGACGGCCCCGAAGGACGAGCTGGAGCCGTTGACCGCGGCGGCCATGAAGGCGTTCCTCGACGCGCACGGCAGTCTGGCCGACCTGCCCGTCGCCGTCTCGCTGCGCGCCTTCTACCACGTGACGGTGTGCGGAGAGACCGACACGGTCTACGGCAACGCCCGTGCGGCCCTGGCCCAGCTGGCCACGCTGCACTCGCCCGAGGACCTGATGATCGCCGTGGTGGCGCACCCCTCCGCCGCGGCGGACTGGGACTGGATCAAGTGGCTGCCGCACAGCCAGCACCCGAAGGCCAAGGACGGGGCGGGCTCGGCCCGGCTCCTCTTCGACGACCTCGGCGAGCTGGAGGAGGCGCTGGCGGACCAGCTGGACGACCGGCCCCGCTGGAACCGTGAGGCGAACCCCGTCTACGACCAGCCGCACCTGATCGTGGTGCTGGACGGCGGCACCGTGCCGCCGGACTCCGAACTCGCCGGCGCCGAGGGCCTGCAGGGCGTCACCTTCCTGGAGGTCGCCCCCGGCGAACTGGAGGAGGAGCTGCGCGCGGGTCTGACGATCTACGCGAAGCCGGACCGGATGCGGCTGTTCGTCGGCCACGAGTCCGCGTACAGCGGAAAGCCGGACATCCTCAACGCGGCACAGGCCGAGTCCCTGGCGCGGCAGCTCGCCCCCTTCCGGGTCGGCTCCGCGGAGGAGGGCGAACCCCTCCTGTCCAACCTGGACTTCACGGACCTCATGGGCATCGGTGACGCGGGCACGGTCGACGTCTCCCGCACCTGGCGTCCGCGCACGCTGCACGAGCGGCTGCGGGTGCCGATCGGTGTCGGCGAGAACGGCGAGCCGGTCATGCTCGACCTCAAGGAGGCCTCGCAGGAGGGCATGGGCCCGCACGGTCTGTGCGTCGGCGCGACCGGTTCCGGCAAGTCCGAGGTGCTGCGTACGCTGGTGCTCGGTCTCGCGGTGACGCACTCCTCGGAGACGCTGAACTTCATCCTCGCGGACTTCAAGGGTGGTGCGACCTTCGCGGGCATGGCGGACATGCCGCACACCGCGGCCGTGATCACCAACCTCGCGGACGACCTCACCCTCGTCGACCGTATGCGCGACTCGATCATGGGTGAGACCCAGCGCCGTCAGGAGCTGCTGCGCTCGGCCGGCAACTACGCCAACCTGCACGACTACGAGAAGGCCCGGGCGGCGGGCGCGGCGCTGGAGCCGCTGGCCTCGCTGGTGATCGTGCTCGACGAGTTCTCCGAACTCCTCACGGCCAAGCCGGACTTCATCGACATGTTCATCCAGATCGGCCGTATCGGCCGTTCACTGGGCATCCATCTGCTGCTGGCCTCGCAGCGCCTGGAGGAGGGCAAGCTGCGCGGCCTGGACACCTATCTGTCGTACCGGATCGGTCTGCGGACGTTCTCCGCGGCCGAGTCCCGCACGGCGATCGGTGTGCCGGACGCCTACCACCTGCCGTCGATCCCCGGTTCCGGCTATCTGCGCTACGACACCGACACCATGGTCCGCTTCAAGGCGGCGTACGTGTCGGGGCCGTACCACGGCGAGGGCCCGTCCCGGGTGAGCCGCTCGACGCAGCTGCGGCCCGCGCTGTTCACGGCGGAGCAGGTGGCGCTGCCCCCGCAGCCGGTGGTCGAGGAGCCGGAGCCCGACAACAGGGTGGACGACGCGCTCGCCGACACCGTCCTGGACGTCCTCGTCAGCCGGATGGTCAACCAGGGTCCGCCCGCCCACCAGGTGTGGCTGCCCCCGCTGGACGAGGCGCCCTCGCTGGAGCAGCTCCTCCCCCAGCTCGCCGTCACCCCGGAGCGCGGCCTCACCGCGCCCGACTACACGGCGCTCGGCCGGCTCAACGTGCCGGTCGGCCTGGTGGACAAGCCGTTCGAGCAGCGGCGTGACGTGCTGTACCGGGACTTCGCCGGCGGCGCCGGTCACGGTCTGTTCGTGGGTGGTCCGCAGTCCGGCAAGTCGACGCTGCTGCGCTCGCTCATCTCGTCGTTCGCCCTCACGCACACGCCGTCCGAAGTGCAGTTCTACTGCCTGGACTTCGGTGGCGGCAGCCTGATCGCGATGGAGGAGCTGGCGCACGTCGGCGGGGTCGCCAACCGTCTCGACGCCGAGAAGGTGCGCCGTACGGTCAGCGAGGTCGAGGGGATCCTCAACGCGCGCGAGGAGTACTTCCGCGCGAACAACGTCGACTCGATCCAGACCTACCGTCAGCGCCGGAACGCGGGCCAGTTGCCGGACCAGCCCTGGGGTGACGTCTTCCTGGTCATCGACGGCTGGGCCACCTTCAAGACCGACTACGAGATGCTCGAGGCCACGGTCACCGAGATCGCCACGCGTGGCCTCGGCTTCGGTGTGCACGTGATCCTGACCGCGAGCCGCTACACCGAGGTGCGGCCCGCGCTCAAGGACATGCTGCAGAACCGCATCGAGCTCCGGCTCGGTGACCCGACGGAGTCGGAGATCGACCGCAAGGTCGCGCAGAACGTCCCCGCGACCGTGCCGGGCCGTGGTCTGACCCAGGACAAGCTGCACTTCATGGCGGCGCTGCCCCGCGTCGACGGGTCCTCGGAGACGGACGACCTGTCCGAGGCGACGTCGATCCTCATCCGCGGCATCAACGACAACTGGCAGGGCAACCACGCTCCGGCCGTGCGCCTGCTGCCCACGATGCTGCCGTCGGACCGGCTGCCCAAGGGCTTCGAGCACCCGGACCGCGGTGTCGCCGTCGGCATCGACGAGTCCTCGCTGTCGCCGGTCTTCGTGGACTTCGAGACCGACCCCCTCTTCATCGTGTTCGGTGAGAGCGAGTCCGGTAAGTCCGCGCTGCTGCGGCTGCTCGTCAAGCAGATCACCGAGCGGTACACGCCGGACCAGGCGAAGATCGTCATGGGTGACTACCGCCGCGCCCACCTGGAGGGCGTGCCGGAGTCCCACCTGTCGCGCTACTGCGCGTCGGCGCCGGCTCTGACGGAGACACTGGAGGGTCTGGCGGGTTCGATGAACCGTCGTATGCCGGGCCCGGACGTCACGCCGGAGCAGCTGCGCAACCGCAGCTGGTACAGCAGCCCGGACGCGTTCGTCATCGTCGACGACTACGACCTGGTGGCGACGGGCGGGAACCCGCTGGCGCCGCTCCTGGAGTACCTGCCGTTCGCCCGTGACATCGGCCTGCGCGTCATCATCGCGCGCGCCTCGGGCGGTGCGAGCCGGTCGCTGTACGAGCCGGTGATGCAGCGCATGCGCGGGGGTGGTGCCCGAGGTGCGGGACTGGTTCACGCTCGGCGACCACCGGTTCCTCGTCATGGACTTCGTTCAGGGGCGCCCGCTGAACTCGTTC
>NZ_JBEXQG010000115.1:0-17266 GCF_040612485.1 Streptomyces sp. NPDC006385 | reverse complement strand
CCATGGAAGACCTTCGTCAGGATCTGGGATGTCTCACGCTTCTTCAAACCCTGCGGTTCGTCGGTGCGGTATCCGCGTGCGCTCAGTTCGGCGCACTCGGCAGCGACCAGCGCGGGTCGGAGTCGTCCGGTGCCGGAATCGCGACCAGTGTCTCCACCCGCTGCACCTCGCCGAGTTCACCGCTCTCCAGGATCTCGTGCAGGCGCCGGGTGACCGGGTGGAAGAGGTAGTGGAAGGCCTCCATGAAGACCGTCCCGGACTTGGCGACCGCATCCCGTACCTCGGCCGCCTCCTCGGCGTTGCTCGCCGACGGCTTCTCCGTCAGGACGTGCTTGCCGGCCGCGAGCGCGGCGAGGTTCCACGGTCCGTGCAGGCCGTTGGCGAGCGGGTTGTAGACGACCTCGACCTCGGGGTCGGCGAGCAGGTCGGCGTAGGAGTCCACCACCCGCTCCACGTCGTGCTCGTCGGCGAACGACTCGGCGCGGGACCGGTCGCGCGCGGCCACCGCGACGAGGCGGTGGCCGGTCGTGCGGGCCGGACCGACGAGGGAGAGTTCGGTGATGCGTGCCGCGCCCAGTACTCCGACGCGCAGCGGTTCCTGACTCGCGTCGTTCATCCCTGCCGTACTTCCTCGATCGTCACCGGGCGGTGCTCGTGCAGCGACAGTGTGCACGCCTCGGCGATCCAGCCCGCCTCCAGGGCGTCCTCGATCGTGCAGGGGGAGGGCCGGGTGCCCGCCACGACCTCGGTGAACGCGGTCAGTTCGGCGCGGTAGGCGGCGGTGAAGCGGTCCATGAAGAAGTCGTGCGGGGTGCCCGCCGGGAACGTCACGCCGGGCTCGACCGAGCGCAGCGGCAGCTTGTCCTCCAGGCCGACGGCGATGGAGTCCGTGAAGCCGTGGATCTCCATGCGGACGTCGTAACCCCGGGCGTTGTGGCGGGAGTTGGAGACCACCGCGATGGTGCCGTCGTCGAGGGTGAGGATCGCGCCGGTGGTGTCGGCGTCGCCGGCCTCCTTGATGTAGTCGGCGCCCTTGTTGCCGCCGACGGCGTACACCTCGGTCACCTCGCGGCCGGTCACCCAGCGGATGATGTCGAAGTCGTGCACCGAGCAGTCCCGGAAGATGCCACCGGAGGCGGCGACGTACGCGGCGGGCGGCGGCGCCGGGTCCAGCGTGGTCGACCGTACGGTGTGCAGCTTGCCGAGCTCACCGGCGCGCACGGCGGCCCGCGCGGCGACGAACCCGGCGTCGAAGCGGCGGTTGTAGCCGATCTGGATCGGCACGTCCTTGCCCTGGACGGCCTTGAGCACCTCGACGCCCTCGCTCATCGTCTTGGCGACGGGCTTCTCGCAGAAGACCGGGATGCCGGCCTCGACCCCCGCCAGGATCAGCGCCGGGTGGGCGTCGGTCGCGGCCGCGACGACGATGCCGTCCACGCCGGCCGCCAGCAGGGCCTCGGGCGAGTCCACGACCTCGGCGCCGAACCGCTCCGCGGCGGCCTTGGCGGCGCCCGCGAACGGGTCGGTGACGACGAGGGAGTCGACCGCGTCGAGTCCGGAGAGGGTCTCGGCGTGGAAGGCGCCGATGCGGCCGAGGCCGAGGATTCCGATGCGCATAGGGGTGTTTCGCTTTCCTTGAGTACGGGTCGTGAGAAGGGGCGGAGGGGAACGCGCCGTGCGTTCTAGTCGAGGCCGCCGAGGACGTTCTGGTCCCAGTCGATCACCGACCCGGTGACGACTCCCGACCGGTCCGAGAGCAGGAGGACCACGAAGTCGGCGATTTCGTCCGGCTGGCCCAGCTTGCCCATCGGCAGCCTGGCGGCGGCCTGCTCGCGCCAGCCGTCGGCGGCGCCGTGGAAGGTCTTCTGCGTGGCGTCCTCGCCCTCGGTCGCCGTCCAGCCGATGTTCAGGCCGTTGATCCGGATCCGGTCCCAGCGGTGCGCGTGCGCGGCGTTGCGGGTCAGCCCGACGAGGCCGGCCTTGGCGGCGACGTACGGCGCCAGGAACGGCTGCCCGCCGTGCGCCGAGGACGTGATGATGTTGACGATCGTGCCGGGCGCCTTGCGCGCGACCATGTCGGAGACGGCGGCCTGCATGGCGAAGAACGGCGCCTTGAGGTTGATCGCGATGTGCTGGTCGAACAGCTCGGGCGTGGTGTCCAGCAGCGTGCCCCGGGACGTCAGCCCCGCCGAGTTGACCAGGCAGTCGATCCGCCCGTACGCGTCGACGACCTCGGCGACGGACGCCTTCGCCTGCTCGGCGTCCGACAGGTCGGCCTGCACGAACATGGCCTTGCCGCCGTCGGAGGCCAGTTCGGCCACCAGCGCCTCACCGGGCTCGACGCGCCGCCCCGTGACGGCGACGACGGCACCCTCGCGTACGGCGGCCCGCGCGATCGCGGCGCCGACGCCCTGGCTGCCACCGTTGACGAGGACGACCTTGTCGTCGAGAAGTCCCATGTGTTCGGGGTCCTTTCAGCTCTCGCGCCGCTCGGCGCCGGCCCGCAGCTCCTCGCGCAGAGCCTCGGGAGTCCATGTCTCGCGCAGCGCCCGCCGCACGACGTCCGCCTGCGAGGGCGGGGCCAGCCCGTCGACCGGCGGATCGCTGTCGAGGTTCGTCGGGAAGGGGTAGCCCTCGGCGCTCGCGGCGATGACGTTCGCCAGCCACGCCTCGTCCGCGCCCTCGCTCCGGCGTGCCAGCAGCACGGGGAAGACGGCGTTCGCGACCGCCTCGCGGTCCACGGTCTCCATCGCCCGCCCGAACGCGGAGGACACCTGGAGCAGGTTGGCCATGCGCCGGATGTCCGCCGACCGGTTGGTGCCGGCCGCGTGGAACAGCGCCGGGTTGAAGAAGGCCGCGTCGCCCTTGGCGAGGGGCAGCTGGATGTGACGGGCCTCGAAGTACGCCTGGAACTCAGGCAGTCGCCAGGCCAGATAGCCGGGCTCGTACGTCTGCGAGTACGGCAGGTACATCGTCGGCCCCGACTCCACCGGCATGTCGCAGTGCGCGACGGCGCCCTGGAGGGTGAGCACGGGGGAGAGGACGTGGACATGCGCCGGGTAGGCGGCCGCGGCCTCGTTGGAGAGGAAACCCAGGTGGTAGTCGCGGTGCGCGGTCTGGGCCGCGCCACCGGGGTTGACCACGTTCACCTGCGAGGTCACCTGATAGCCGGGTCCGAGCCAGGCGGTCGAGACCAGAGCCAGGATGTCGTTGGCGTAGTAGTCGGCGAACGCCTCCGGGTCGTAGAGGGCCGCCTTCTCCAGCGCGTTCCAGACCCGGTCGTTGGCGCCCGGTTTGGCGAAGTGGTCACCGGCGTGCGCACCCGAGGCGCGCTGCTCGGCGATCAGGGCGTCGAACACGGCACTGAGCCGGTCGACCACCTCCGGATCGGGGAAGGCGCCCTGGAAGACCACGATGCCGGGACCGTCGGTGAGGGCGCGGACCAGTTCGGCCCGCACCGCACCCGGGTCCTCGGACTCGCGCAGCCGGTCGCTGTCGTAGACCAGGACGCCCCGCTCCACGGCACGGGCGTGCGGGTAGTCGCCGAGGTCGGTGCTCCGCTCGACGAGCTCACGGAAGGCGGCGAGGTCGCAGTCCTGCTCGGACAGCCACGCACGGCGTTGTAGGGAGGTGAAGGACATCGACGTCCTCTCGGTGACACGGGCGGCTCAGTGCTGTCATTCTTGTCAGTACAAACCCGTCGAACAACCAGCAGGCGGCCATCAAAAACCCCTCAGGACCGCGCCGGGAGCATCCGCATGGGCCACCCCTTCCCGATCCGGGAGATCGCACGTCAGGCAGGTCTGAGCGAGGCCACCGTCGATCGGGTCCTCAACGGCCGGGGAGGGGTGCGCGCGAGCACCGCACGGGAGGTCCACCAGGCCATCGCGGACCTCGACCGGCAGCGCACGCAGGTCCGGCTGGTGGGCCGCACCTTCATGATCGACATCGTGATGCAGACGCCGGAGCGGTTCTCCACCGCCGTGCGGGCCGCCCTGGAGGCCGAGCTGCCGGCCCTGCACCCGGCCGTCGTGCGCTCGCGCTTCCACTTCCGGGAGACGGGCCCCGTCGAGGAGCTGACCAGGACCCTGGACCGGATCGCCCGGCGCGGTTCGCAGGGCGTGATCCTCAAGGCCCCGGACGTCCCCGAGGCCACCGCCGCCGTCGCGCGGCTCACGGAGGCGGGCATACCGGTGGTCACCCTGGTGACCGACCTGCCCTCCACGCCCCGCCTCGCCTACGTCGGCATCGACAACCGGGCCGCCGGGGCGACGGCCGCGTACCTCATGGGCCAGTGGCTCGGCGACCGTCCCGGCCATGTCCTCACCAGCCTCAGCAGCGGCTTCTTCCGCAACGAGGAGGAGCGCGAGATGGGCTTCCGCAGCGCCATGCGCGCCCGCCACCCCGAGCGCACGCTCGTCGAACTGACCGAAGGCCAGGGCCTGGACGCCACCCAGTACGACCTCGTCCGGGCCGCTCTGGAGCGCGATCCGGAGATCCGCGCGGTCTACTCGATCGGCGGCGGCAACATCGCGACGCTGCGCGCCTTCGAGGACCTGGGCCGCGAGTGCGCGGTGTTCGTGGCGCACGACCTCGACCACGACAACACCCGGCTGCTGCGCGAACACCGCCTGTCCGCCGTACTCCACCACGACCTGCGCCAGGACATGCGCGAGGCCTGCCACATCGTCATGCGGGCCCACGGCGCGCTGCCGCCTGCCGGGCCGACACTGCCGTCGGCGATCCAGGTGGTGACGCCGTACAACATGCCCACGCCCATCGGGTGACGATCCGGGGCGGGCGCCTGGCGTGTACGCCCGCTCGCCGAGTCCCGTTCCCTACCGTCGTGCGCATGTGGAGATCGAACCCGGCCGGCGGGCCCGAGCGACTGGTGGCGCTCGTCGACGGCGTGTTCGCCATCGCCATCACGCTGCTGGCCCTGGACTTCTACGTGCCACGGGGACTGGACTCGGCGCGGTATCACGACACCCTGCACGAACTGATCCCGAACCTCGGCGCCTACGCCCTCAGCGTGGTGGTGCTCGGCGCCTACTGGCGGGAGAACCGCCGGATCTTCGGCTACGTCGTGGAACTGGACGGGCAGGTGATCACGCTGTCCATCCTGGGGCTGAGCGTCGCGGCCCTGGTGCCCTTCCCGACCAAGCTCATCTCCGAGTACGGCCGAGAACCCGCGTCGGTCGCCATCTACGCGGCGGCCGTCGCCGCCCTGGGCGCCGCCCACCTCGCGCTGCTCCTCGTCCTGGCCCGGCGCCCCTGGCTGCGCGGCGAGACGGCGCCACCAGAGGGCTTCCGGCTCTACGCGCTCGATCTCGGGGCGACGGTCGTGGTGTTCCTCCTCAGCATCCCGCTCGCCCTGACCGTCGGCTCCACGGCCATGTGGTTCTGGCTGGTCATGGTGCCGGTCAAGGCCGCCCTCGGCGTGCGGGCCGACCGGGCGAGCCGACCTCGGCCGTCACGCCCCTGAGGGCACGTCCACCCACGCGCCGCTCTCCGCCGACCGCACCATCGCCTCCAGTACGGCGGCGCCGCGCACGGCGTCCTGGAGGGTGGCCCCGTGCGGGATGCCCTCGGCGACCGAACGCAGGAAGCGGTACGCCTCGATGACCTTCAGGTCGTCGTAGCCCATGGCGTTCGCCGCACCCGGCTGGAAGGCCCCGAACTCGCCGTCGCCCGGGCCGACGTACACCGTGCTGACCGGCTGGTCCTGGTATGTCGCGCCACGGCTGACGCCCAGCTCGTTCATGCGGCGGAAGTCCCAGAAGACCGCGCCCTTCGTGCCGTGCACCTCGAAGCCGTAGTTGTTCTGCTCGCCGACGGAGACCCGGCACGCCTCCAGGACGCCGCGGGCGCCGGAGGCGAAGCGCAGCAGGCAGTTGACGTAGTCCTCGTTCTCGACGGGGCCGAGTGTGCCGCCGGTGGCCAGGGTGTGGCCGGCTGTGGCGCCGGTGGGGCGGGCGCGTTCCGGGATGAAGACGGCGGTGTCGGCGGTGAGGGACGCGATGTCGCCGAGCAGATGGCGGGCCAGGTCGGCGCCGTGCGAGGCGAGGTCGCCCAGTACGCCGCTGCCGCCGCGCTCCCTCTCGTACCGCCAGGTCAGGGCGGAGTCGGGGTGGGCGGCGTAGTCGCTGAAGAGGCGGACGCGGACGTGCGTGACGGTGCCGATCTCGCCGGAGGCGATCAGGTCACGGGCCGCCTCGACGGCGGGCGCGTTGCGGTAGTTGAAGCCGACCGTGCCCTGGACGCCGGCCTTCGCGACGGCGTCGGCGACCGCCTGGGCGTCCGCCGCAGTCAGGCCCACCGGCTTCTCGATCCAGATGTGCTTGCCTGCCTCGGCCATCGCGACGCCGATCTCGCGGTGCAGGAAGTTCGGCGCGGTGATGCTCACGGCCCGCACACGCGGGTCGGCGGCGACCTCGCGCCAGTCGCGGGTCGCCGAGGCGAACCCGAACCGCGCGGCGGCCTCCTCGGCCCGGCCCGGCACATCCTCGGCGACCGTCACCAGATGCGGACGCAGTCCCAGCCGCGGGTAGTGGTGCGGGACGCGGGCGTACGCCTGGGTGTGCACCCGGCCCATCCAGCCGAACCCGACGACGGCGACCCCGAGTGATTCCACCATGACAGCCCTTCTTGGACCGGTCCATTTCCTGTCCCGCCCACCTTGGGTTCCGTTTCCGCTCGATGTCAACCCTTTGACAAGCCCTGCCAGCGCATGGAACGGTCCAGGACATGAGACCGCCGACGATCCGCGACGTGGCCGACCGGGCCGGTGTCTCCAAGTCGCTGGTCTCGCTGGTGCTGCGCGGCTCCGACCAGGTGCGCCCGGAGAAACGGGACGCCGTCCTGAGGGCCGTGCGTGAGCTCGGCTACCGCCCCAACACCGCCGCGCGCAGCCTGAGCGAGCAGCGCAGCCGCACGGTCGGCGTCCTCCTCAACGACCTGCGCAACCCCTGGTTCGTCGACATGCTCGACGGCCTCAACTCACTCCTGCACGACAACGGCCTGCACATGCTGCTCGCCGACGCCCGCCTCAACCGCCGCACCGGCCAGGACCCGGCCGGCCCCTTCCTCGACCTGCGGGTCGACGGCCTGGTGGTGGTCGGCACGCTGCCCGACCCGGCCGCGCTGGGAGCGGTGGCCCAGCGGATCCCGGTCGTGCTGGCCGGCTCCCGCGAGCCGGCGCCCCCCGGTGTCGACGTCGTGGCGGGCGACGACGAGGAGGGCGCCCGCCTGGTCGCCGAGCACCTCATCGGCCTCGGGCACCGGCGGATCGCGCACATCGCGGGATACGGCGCGGTGGGCGAACTGCGCCGACGCAGCTTCGAGGCGACGATGCGGGAGCACGGCCTCGCGGACCAGGCGGTGGTCGAGCCCAGCGACATGACCGAGGAGGGCGGTTACCGCACGACCGTCCGGCTGCTCAGCCGCCCCGAGCGGCCCACCGCCGTGTTCGCCGTCAACGACATCGCCGCCATCGGTGTGCTCTCGGCGGCCGAGGAACTCGGACTGCGGGTTCCCCGCGACCTGTCCGTCGTCGGCTACGACAACACGAGCATCGCCCGCCTGCGGCACGTATGGCTCACCACGGTCGACAACACCAGCCACGAGGTCGGCCGCCGCGCGGCCCGCTGCCTCCTGGAGCGCTTCCAGGGCGCCGGGGGAGAGGGACGGGTCCAACTCGCCATGCCCACACTGGAGATCCGGGGCTCGACGGCGCCCGCGCTCACGGACTGATCACGTAGGTCTGGCTCACAGGTCGATCGCGTACGCCTCGCACAAGGTCTCGTGCACCGTCCATGTCGTACGGTCGCCCTCGCGCAGTACGGCCATGCCGCCGGGCCCGACCGTCAGCGTCGGGCCGCCCTCGACCTCGACGGTGGCCGACCCGCTGACCACGGCGAACACTTCGTCGGCTTCGGTGTCGGTGACCACGCCGGGGGTGATCTGCCAGATGCCCCGCACCTGACGGCCGTCCTCCGACTCCCAGACCACCTTCCCGGTGGCCTCGGGCGTCCCGGTGGCCTCGGGCGTCCCGATCACCTCGGGCGTCCCGGTCGCCTCGGATGTCCCGGAAGACGATGACCGGCGTCCGCCTATCTGCTCGTCCGTCATTCATATCTAATCGTCCGTCATATGTACGGATGAGCCGAACTGGGTTATACGACGGTCTCGCGTATTGTTGCGTCATATGCCTGTCGTGACGCAGGCGGCTCTCGGGACGTCGGGGGCAGGGGAGTTGACGGTGACAGGGGGATCAGGGCATGTCGGCATTTCTCTCAGTGGTGGCAGTCGTCGCGTTCACGGCCACGGCGGGTCTGCCGTGGTGGGTGGTCGCGGTCGTGGCCCTGCTGATGGCGGGGTTCGCCGCGGGCAGGTGCTGGAGCCCGGGCCGGGGTGCCAGAAATGCCCCGGCCCCCGGCCCGGCGGTTCAGCCCGTCTGGTCCTCGACCGACGGGCGCACCACGGTGCGGCCGGTCGCGGTGAACGTGCCTGTCCCGTGCCCGGACGAGCACGCGGAGAAGGTCCGCAGCGGCCGGTAGCGCCCGGCCGAGGGGTGGTGCGTGCCGTGCATGAGGTAGGGTTGACACGCATGATCACGCGGTTCACCGCGGGACACGCAGCGGGACGTGGCGCAGCTTGGTAGCGCACTTGACTGGGGGTCAAGGGGTCGCAGGTTCAAATCCTGTCGTCCCGACTGGAGTCTTCTCCGTCGCTGCAGGTCAAGGCCTTGGATCACATCATGTGAGACGAGGTCTTTGATCATTTCTAGGCTCTCGTCTCACAATTTCTCACGAACCGGGATGATCTTCCCTAGCCCGACCTCCCCGAGTCCAGCCTTGAGGCTCTACGGATCCGGATATACACGCAAGCGCCACACAAGCTGCGTGGCGTAGCCGTAGAATGACGGATTGTCATGGGGTGACATCATCACGGGGTCATCAAGTGAGCACTGATTCCAACGAGCCGTCGACTCCTGCGGCCAGTACGGAAGAGCCTGAATCCACTGGCACACAAGAACCACGCCAGCCGAGGTGGGCGTGGTGGGTCATCAGCATCGCCGTCCCGCTCATTGCCGCACTGATCACAGCATGGGCGACGCTGGAGAGCGATGATCCTTCCTCCAACGAGACTCCCAGACCAGCTCCATCTACCTCCAAACCTTCGAGCAGCAGCCCCCCAGCTCCCCCCACAACAGGACCGCCGGACCCCAGTACCACTTACGGCCAGCAGCTCGTCCGGCAGCGCGACATCATCCTTCCCGTGGGCAAGGGTCTGGATTTCGATGAGAAACCGATCCGTCCGATGGGCGGCGACGGGGACCTTGACTCGCCCCTCTTCACATCCGGCAGTCTGGCCCCTAGCCCCTATTGGGACACTGCCCTGCTCGCCCCGAACCAGGATCGGACCTACGAGTCCTGCCGAGATGAGACACGCTACCTGAGCGGCACCTACCTCAGCCTGGACGGCATCTCCCGAGAAAAACTGCCAGTGGGAAGCGCCTTCTGTATGACGCATCACGAAAATGGACGCATCGTGCTCGTACAAGTGATATATCGAAGCTCGTCCAGCGAGGCATCGTCCTACGTGACGCTCGACATCACCATCTGGCAGGGACCGATCAGGAAATGATCTTCCTCAGCCAAGCAGCTCGCCCAGCTTCTCCGAGCCTGCCTTGAGACTCTGGGGATCAGGATGAACATAGACGCGCTTGGTAAACGACAGGTCGCTGTGCCCGGCCCAGGCCGAGACGACCGTGTCAGGGGCGTCGTTGTTGGCCATCCAGGACAGACAGGCATGCCGCGCGTCGTAGAGACGGACCCTCCGGACGCCCGCTGCCTCCATCAGCTTCTGCGCCTCGCGACGGAGCTTGTCCGTCTTAAACGGTCGCCCCAGCTCATCGACGACCACGTAGCCTGAGGCCTCGTACGCCTCGCCGGCCTCGTCCTTCTCCTGCTCCTGGCGGACATGAAACGCCGTGAGCGCTGTGTGTACGGGCTTGGGCAGAGGCAAGACACGCTTGCCGTATTGAGTCTTGGGCTGCTTCTCGACCACCTTGTTGCGAAGACCTCGCTCACGGTGGCGGTCATAGACGATGGTGCGGGTATTGCCAACAGCGATCGTGCCCGCACCGTCAAGGCTGACGTCCTCACGCCATCGAGCTCCGCACACCTCGGCGGGGCGCTCGGCGATAAGGGTGAGGAGCATGTTATTCGGGTGCTTCCGCTGCACGATCATGGGCCACGGCGCGTCAACGAAGAACATCGGACTTTTCACATTAACCTCCCGTACTCGTACGAAGTCGATCTCTCGCAGATCGCACCCAATCCTCGCTCCATCGGAGAAGACATGCACAAGCTTCGCAAGGCTGCCGTCTTGGTCGCCGCCGTCAGCAGCATCGGGCTCCTGAGCGCCGGCACCGCCACCGCCCAGGGCCTTGATGGTTACGACCACAAGAAAGGCGGAGACGAGGTCAAGATCATGCAGAGCAGCAACTGCAAATCGCACGACCTCAACCTCGACATCCTCGGGCAGATCGGCATCCTCAACGGCCTGCTGGGCAACGCGCTCAACGGCGAGGGCAACGCCGGTGGGCAGGACAAGCACATCGGCTCGACCATGGGCTGCAACAACAAGGCCTTCTAGGACGAGGCTCTAACAAGCCGCTGTTGTGTCAGGTTGGCCGCTCGTCGAGATAATCGCGAGCGGCCAGCAAATAATGAGGATTTGTAGACGACATCGCGCGCTACAAGCCAACCGAGAGGACAAGTAACTATCCAACAGTCATCCGGGATATCTCAGGCACAAGACATGCTCTCCAATGGTGACTATCGGCCCAATGGATAACTGATCGACCCTGCCTTAGGTTCAAAACCCCGTCGCCAGACTTCTATTGTGCGACATAGCAGTTCTGAGAGACACCCAGCTACAGGCCTTCCCTCCTTGTGACGAAAGGATGTCGCGGCTTCCCTGCGCGTCAAGGGCTACGCGAGCCGGCTCCGTACCTCCGCCGACCCTTGACCCGAGAGGGAAGACCGCAAGAGACCGTCAATTAAGGGAGGGAAAGGAAACTGATGATAATCTCGTATGCCGCCCAGCAATACGGTCGCCTGCAAGTATGTCAGCCTGCGTATGTCATTCGGATGAATTCTCTATCTTTTCGTTTCATTACCCTTGGGGCGTGGCATGTTGGTCACGAGGTACAGATCACGTCAAATGGAGCGAGCCAGAGGAGGACTAGATGCCCGTATCTATGCGTGAACTAGAATCCGAAGAGCTGTTTCTTGCCCCGGGGGAGCCTCGGTGGTTTGCTTTCGGGCTCGCGGAGGGACACGGTAGGCCCTTCTTCTCGCTAGCCATCCCTAGCAGACCGAAGGTGAGCAAGCAGTCTCTGTGGACTATCGCGCACGGCATCGAGACGAATGGCTACAGGGGTGGCGGAGAATTCGTCTATCACAAGAACTATGCGCATTACGTCACTGTCCAGGTCGCCGACCCGGCAGTCAACACGCCCTTCAGAATTCACTCCATCGTCCTAACGCAAGGATTCTGAAAGATGAACAAACTCATTGTCGTTGTGGGGCCAGATGGCGACATCAGGGCGGCAGCCAAGATCAATCCACGCAACACATATTCACCGATCGAAATTGAGGTGAAATCGGATCAAGGCGAATCGCTGCACGAGGTTGCTCTTCCTGAGGAATTGGAGTCCGAGGGTCTGACGGAGCTCGTGAACTATCAGTTGGCTCAAGGAAATGATCGCCAACTGGTAAAGCGGACACACTAAGGGCTGTCCCGTAACTGCTGGTTGCGGGTGAGATGATCTTGGTGTGGCTGGTGTGATCACGGCGTCGGAGCCGTCCTGGACAGCCCCGTTCACTGGGCTGAGCCCGCGTCAGTTCGGCAAGCTGATCACCGCTCTGCGGCGTGAAGGTGCGGATCCGGTGCGCAAGGGCGGGCCCTGGAGCCTGCCGCTGGAGGACCGCGTGCTCCTGGTCGCCGCGTACTGGCGCACGAACCTCACCCTGCGCCAACTGGCCCCGCTGTTCGGGGTGTCCAAGTCGGCGGCCGACCGCATCATCGACCATCTTGGCCCGTCACTCGCGCTCCAGAAGCGCAAGCGGTTCCGCAAGGACACCGTGCTGATCGTGGACGGCACCCTGGTGCCCACCCGTGACCACACCATCGCCGAGCAGTCGAAGAATTACCGGTACTCCACCAACCACCAGGTCGTCATCGACGCCGGCACCCGGCTCGTCGTCGCGGTCGGCAGGCCGGTCGCCGGTAACCGCAACGACTGCAAGGCGTGGGAACTGTCCGGCGCGAAAGACGCCGTCGGCCACGCCACGGTCATCGCGGACGGCGGCTACCGTGGCACCGGCCTGGTAATCCCGCACCGCTGCGAGAAGGGCCAGGCCGAACTCCCGGCTTGGAAGGAAGAGCACAACGCCTCCCACCGCAAGGTCCGCGCCCGCGTCGAGCACGTCTTCGCCCGGATGAAGGGCTGGAAGATCCTTCGTGACTGCCGCCTGAAAGGCGACGGCGTTCACCACGCCATGCTCGGCATCGCCCGCCTGCACAACCTTGTCCTTGCCGGGTGGCGCAGCAACCAGCAGGTCACCCAGCACACTGGAGATCATTTACGGGACAGCCCTTAAGGAGAGGGCGTCTCACACACTTCTCACAAACCACATCACGGCAGCTCGGGCCCGAGGCCCCTGACCTGGACGTTTGTGAACTGCCTGGACTGTATGGACCCCCTGACACGGGCACTCAGCTTCTGGGGGTCAAGGGGTCGCAGGTTCAAATCCTGTCGTCCCGACTGGAGACAGTCGCAGGTCAGGGCCGGTTTCGGAGGTGTCCGAAACCGGCCCTTGATCATTCTTGGGGGCCAGTGGGGGACCGGCGTCCTTGACCGAGGTCAGCGGGGCAGCGGGTCACGACGGTCGGGCTCGGCGGCGAGCGAGGTGCGCGGAGCACGCTGAGGTGTGCGGAGAGCGCCGCCCCGGCGGAGGACGTGTCCGAATAGCCGCAGTTGCCAGTACGCCCGGGGAAAGTGATGTCACACCCATCATGACAGGTCAGAGGTCGTTTTCGTAGGAGGAACGGCACAGGTGACGAGCCTTGTTCGGCCCTCTCTGGGGATCCAGAATCTCCGTCATGAATCACTCGGGGAAAGTCGATCAGGACGACATCGTGCGAGCGCGGAATGTGCTGCTCGCATCGGGTCGCCGCACGCCGCGTGAGGAAGTCGACGCCTACCGGGTGCTCGCCCAGGTCAGCCCCGCCTCGTACCTGCCGCTCTTGGCCAGGGCGCTGCAACGTCTGAGTTACGACACCAGCTCCGGCAAGAAGCACGCGGCCTGCCTCGCGCTGTGCGAGGAGGCGGTGGCCGTGGCGCGATCCATCGATCCGGCCGAACCTGCCCGTGCGGATGTTCTGTACGAGGCCCTCAACACGTGCCAGAGAGAGCTGTACGACCTGGGGCGACGCGCCGAAGGGCTGGCCATGCGCGCCGAGATGCTCGCCATTGGGCGTGCGCAGGCCGAACTGTCCGGAGACTCCGTGGTCAAAGGACTGCGTGTATGGGCTGCCGGTCTTTCCGAGGAAGGCCGGTATGCCGAGGCTGCCGATGCCATGACCGAGTTGGTCGCAGCGATCCTGCCCGATGGGCCCGCCAGCGGGGGTCTCGCCTGGTCACTCCTGGAGTGGATCGCCGCTCTCCACGACGCTGGCCGGTCCGGCGAAGCACTCGCCGCGTTCGAGACGCTCGTCAGCATGGAAGCGGCCGAAGCCGCGAATGACCGCGGTCCGATGGCCTGCCATCTCTACTCCCTCATCGGGTACGCGCGGATGCTCGACGTCCACGGCCGAGGAGGGCAGGCGGCCCTCGTGCGGCAAGAGGCACTCGCTTTGCTGACGGAGTTGGCCGATACCGGTGAGCGGAAGTCCTGGAGTGGGTACCAGGCGTCGTTCTGGGCGGTGCTGCTGAACTTCTCCGGTGCCGAAAGCGATCGGCCTGCGCCCGATGGACCGCGTCCGCCTTCGGGGGCGGCGCCCCTGCAGTGGTCACCCGATGCCAAACGGCGCTACTTCGACAGCCGTCATGCCCTCCGTGAAGAGGTGGACACCCTTGCTGCGCGAGCCGCCGAGGATCCGGACCAGTATCTGGCCGAACTGGTCCGGCTGCATCGGGTCCTCACCGTCCGCTCCGCCGTTTACTGGGAGAACCGTACCCATCTGTTCGCGGAGCGAGTGCGCTCCCTGTTCGACGACGGAGTGAGTCTGGCCCGTCGGCTGTCTCAACACGATCCGACATACGGAACGCGAACACTGGCCAGGATCCTGATCGACCGATCGACCTTCCACACCGCCGCCCACGAGTTCGGGGCCGCCCTCGACGACTTCCGCCAAGCCCTGAGCTACCTGGGGGAGGCGAACCAACCTGAGCCGGCCGACGTCCGCCCCAGGACTCGTACACACGAGCAGCTCCCCAGACCGAGGAAGATCGGCGATTCCGTAACTTCCAATAGCCCGGGTTACCAGCAACGGCCATAAATGGATCTCCTCAAAAGAGTCGGAAAGTAGTGGGGGTTGCGCCCTGATCACGGGACCGGGAGGGCAAGGAGCGGGAGTCACCCGGTCAGGAACGCGGCTGTGGCGATGATCAGTCGCCTGGTGGTGATGCCCGACCAGGGGCGGCTTCCGTAGATGAGGCCGCCGAGGAAGCTGCCGGTGGAGAGGCGGCTGGGATGGTGCCCGAGAGCATGTCCTGGTGGTGGTGCCTGGCCATGGCGATGGACCACACGTTCATGGCTCCGATCGCGAACCCGATGCCGGCGAGGGAGACGAACAGCAGTAACACGGCGGGTGTGGCCAGCCGCCGTGCCAGGGCCGCGTCCTGGCCCTCAAACTGTTCGGGTCGCCGGCGCCGCGACGGCGGTGCGAGGGCGACGGCGGCGGTGCCGGCCAAGCCGAGGGAGGCGGTGACGGCGAGCGCGACGGCAGGGTTGTACGCGGAGGCGAGCGCGGCCAAGAGCAGGGGGCCGAGGCTGTACAGCAGGCCCTGCGTGCCGGTGTCGAACGCGAGCGCGCGTGCCGCAGCCGGGGGGGGCGGGCAGCACGCTCGGCCACAGCGCCCGCAGCCCGGCCTCCAGGGGTGGCGCGGTCAGGTCAGGTCGAAGGGATGATCTCGACACAGTTGTGCTCGGGCCCGCTTTCCTTGGCCTTGCGCCACTGGGCGGCGGAGAGGTCGAGCGTGTACAACTCCGCCTTCTCTGCGTTCACTCGCGATGTCCCTCTTCCAACTTGGCGATTCGTGCGAGGGAGTCCTCCTCCGACATGGCCGCGGCGCGGATGCGCTCGACCGCGTCGGCGAAGGGTTGCGTGCCGTCGCCCTCAACGGAGGTAGCTCCGCTGAGGTTCTCCAACAGCAGAGCTGCTCGCCCGGCGGCATCTTGAAGCGGTCGAGAGATCCGTTCAGCCGATGGTGAAGCGCTGGTTCTGGGCGCCTCGGTCGCAGCGGGCAGTGCGGTAGTAGCCGTTGTCCTGCTGGTAGAGGCAGCGGCCCGTGCCGACGCTTTGGAGCATGACGGCGCTGCGGGGGGCGGGCTGGACGGTGCGCCACTTCTGGTATGAGCCGCCGTTACAGCGCAGGGGGTAGACGTCGCCCCGGTCATTGCTGTCGAGGCAGCGGCCCCAGAAGTTGTTCTTAAGAGTGGTGCTGGTGTTGAGGCGGCCGTTCCACTGCCACAGGAGGCTGCCGCGTCCGGTGGTGCAGCGGTCGCCGTTGAGGCCGGTTTCGGAGGTCTCGCGCAGGCAGTCACCGTAGCGGTAGTTCGCGAAGCGGCTGGTGGCGGTGGCAGCCGAGGCGGGTGTGGGGGTGAGGAGGGTGAGGGCGAGGCCGACTGCGGCGATGAGGGCGGCGAAGGCTTTCCGGGTCGGGCGGCGCACTGGGGGTCTCCTTACAGTGGTTTTCAGAGGTACCTCGACAGGATCCCCGAACACCACCGCCTACGCCTGAAAAATGGGGAAAACCCCGGATCGAGCCGCTCATGCCGGCCGATCCGGTCCGGTCCGGGGACGGCGCTGGGCCGATCACCGCGGCACGCTCGAGGCCATCGCGTGGAAGTACCGCACCAACTCGCCCTGGCGGGACCTCCCCGAGGAGCTCGGCTCGTTCCAGACGGCCCATAAGCGGCTGATCAGGTGGGCCGTCGACGGCACGTGGGAGAAGATCTTTGCCGCCGTCCTCGCCGCAGCGGATGCCATCGACGACATCGGCTGGACCGTAGTGATCACTAATCGGACAGACATGTCCGATCAACTGACCAACCCATCAAAGAGACACGGTCTAGTAGTGCTTCGTCAGGTTGTGGGCGGTCTGTGGTTGCTCCGAGGGCTGGGCAGGGGGCGTCCGCAGGTGGTGCAGGTACCGGTCCAGCACCTCAGCAGGTCCTGGAGGGTGTCGAGGACCTGGTAGAGGGTCAGGCCGGCGTGAGGGCTTTTGGGTCGAGCTGCCTGAGGGTGAGGAATGCCTGGGCGGCGGTGACGAGGGTGACGTGGTGGTGCCAGCCGCGCCAGGTGCGGCCTTCGAAGTGGTCCAGGCCCAGGCCGTGCTTGAGCTCGCGGTAGTCGTGCTCGATCCGCCAGCGCATCTTCGCCCACCGCACCAGGTCGGCGACCGGGGTGGTGGCGGGCAGGTCGGTCATCCAGTAACCGGTCGGCTCGTCGGCTGCTTCACGCTGTTCGACCAGCAGCCTCCGCAGCGGCAGCACCCCGTCCCACCGGCTGCGTCCCCCGGTCCGTTCCTGGGCGGTGCGGGTGGCTTCCTTGCCCGACGGCCGCACCTCGAGCACGGCGAAACGCGAGGTCATCGTTCCTTTGCTGCCCTGTCGCCAGGTGACCTCCTCGAAGACCGTGGCGTCGTCGAGAAGTTCTGGCAGGGGCCGGGCCGGGCCGGCTCGCGGTAGCGGGGCAGGGTGGGCGGCCCCAGCCCGCCATAGGCGGGCTGTTGCGGCTCAGCCGTGGCCGGGCGGGCGATCTCCTTGGGATCCACCGCCATCACATAGGACCAGCCGCGTTCCTCCAGCGCGAGCCGGAAGGAGACGCTGCGGCCGTAGCCGGCGTCGGCCACGATCACCGGCACGGAACTAGTAGTGCTTGGTCAGGTCGGTATCAGTTGTGGCTTGTCGCGGTGACAGGTGGGGCCCGCCGGTGTCGCCGCGGCCTTCGTCGGGGGCGCGGCGGC
>NZ_JBEXQG010000114.1:0-18196 GCF_040612485.1 Streptomyces sp. NPDC006385 | reverse complement strand
TCCGAGCACCCCACCAGCGAGGCGGCCACCATCGAATACGCCGTGGAGGTCCTCGGCGTCAACGACATCGTCGTCTGCGGCCACTCGCACTGCGGCGCCATCGGCGCGCTGGTGCGCGGCGACGACCTGACCGCCGTACCCGCCGTGCGCGACTGGCTGACGAACGCCACCCCGCGCCCGACGGGCGCCGTCGAGGACCCCGAGGTCGCCGAGGGCGTCCAGGCCCACGTACTGACGCAGTTGCTGCGGCTGCGCTCGTACCCGTTCATCGAGAAGAAGCTGAAGGAACGTCAACTGAACCTGCACGCCTGGTACTACGAGGTCCACAAGGGCGCCGTGCGCGTGCACGACGCCGAGACCGACGCGTTCGAGGCGCTGTGATCGGCATGATGACCAAGTTCCCCCACCTGCGGCAGGACTTCGCCGCGTCGTTGGTCGTCTTCCTCGTCGCCCTGCCGCTGTGTGTCGGCGTGGCCGTCGCCTCCGGGGTCCCGGCCGAGCTCGGGCTCGTCACCGGCATCGTGGGCGGCATCGTCACCGGCATGATGCGCGGCAGCAGCCTCCAGGTCTCCGGACCCGCCGCCGGTCTGACCGTTCTCGTCTTCGAGGCTGTCCAGGAGTTCGGGCTGCCGGTCCTCGGCGTGCTCGTGCTCGCCACCGGACTGCTCCAGCTCCTCATGGGCGCCCTGAAGCTGGGGCGCTGGTTCCGGGCCATCTCGGTCTCCGTCGTCGAGGGCATGCTGGCCGGAATCGGCCTTGTCCTCATCGCCGGACAGCTCTACTCGGTCGCCGACGCCAAGGCGCCGGCCTCCGGTCTGGAGAAAATCGCCGGGCTTCCGGGCGCGCTCGCCCAGGCCGTCGGTGACACCGAGGCGCTGGCCTCGATCGGACTGGGCGCCGGCACCATCGCCGTCCTGGTGCTGTGGAAGCGGATGCCGCGCCAACTGCGCACGGTTCCCGGTCCGCTCGCCGCGGTCGGTCTGGCGACGGCGGTGGCCGCCGTGTTCTCCCTGCCGGTCGCCACGGTCGAGGTCAAGGGCCTGCTGGGCTCCATCCAGCCGCCGTCCCTGGACGCCTTCGGCGAGCTCGCGAACGTCGGCGTGCTCACCACGATCGTCGCCTTCACGCTCATAGCGTCGGCCGAGTCGCTGTTCAGCGCGGCTGCGGTGGACCGGCTGCACGACGGGCCGCGCACCGAGTACAACAAGGAACTGATGGCGCAGGGCGCGGGCAACACGGTCTGCGGTGTGCTCGGCGCGCTGCCGATGACCGCGGTCATCGTGCGCAGCTCCGCCAACGTCCAGGCGGGCGCCAAGACGAAGGCGTCCCGCGTCATGCACGGCGTGTGGCTGCTGCTGTTCGCGGCGCTGCTGCCGGCCACGCTGGCGCTGATCCCGCTCCCGGCGCTGGCGGGCATCCTGGTCCACGCGGGCTTCAAGCTGATCCCCTTCCGGGGCATCGTCTCCCTGTGGCGCAGCCACCGGGGCGAGGCACTGATCCTCGTCGTCACCGCCGTCTCGATCGTCGCGGTGAACATGTTCGAGGGCGTCCTGATCGGTCTGGCCCTGTCGGTCGTCAAGACCGCCTGGGAGGCCTCGCACGTGAAGCTGGAGGTCATAGACAAGGGCGCCGGACCGATCCAGGCGTACCTGTCGGGCAACGCGACCTTCCTCAGGCTGCCGAAGATCCTCGACAGCCTGGAGAACCTGCCCCAGGACCGCCCGGTCGAGCTGGACCTGTCCGGGCTGCACCACCTCGACCACGCCTGCCGTACGGCCCTGGAGAACTGGGCCGAGCGACACAGCGCGGTGGGCACGGAACCGGTGCGGGTCACCGAGCAGGAACCGGAGCCCGAGCCGGAGCGGGTCACGGCTCCCTGACCGGCGTACGACCCGCGTCGGCGGATGACCGCCGGCACCCGTAGGACCTGGTCCGGGGCCGTCCATGGCCCCGGACCAGTCGCCGGGCATATCGTTGCAGGAGCACCCCCAACGGGCCTCTCGGTGAGGAGGTCGTCATGGTCGAGGAGCTGCTGGGAGCGGCCGTAGGTGTCGGCACGGCGGGACTGGTGTATCTCGCGGCTGCCGCGCGGGTCGTCAAGCAGTACGAGCGCGGGGTGATCCTGCGGCTCGGACGCCTGCGGGGCACCGTACGCCAGCCGGGATTCACGCTGATCATCCCCGCCGTGGACCGGCTCCACAAGGTCAACATGCAGATCGTGACGATGCCCGTGCCCGCTCAGGAGGGCATCACCCGCGACAACGTGACCGTGCGGGTCGACGCGGTCGTGTACTTCAAGGTCGTGGACGCCGCGGCAGCGATCATCAACGTCGAGGACTACCGCTTCGCCGTCTCCCAGATGGCACAGACGTCGCTGCGCTCGATCATCGGCAAGAGCGATCTGGACGATCTGCTGTCCAACCGCGAGAAGCTGAACCAGGGCCTGGAGCTGATGATCGACAGTCCGGCGGTCGGCTGGGGCGTGCAGATCGACCGCGTGGAGATCAAGGACGTGTCGCTGCCCGACACGATGAAGCGCTCCATGGCCCGCCAGGCGGAGGCCGACCGTGAGCGCCGGGCCCGGGTCATCAACGCCGACGCCGAACTCCAGGCATCCAAGAAGCTGGCCGAGGCCGCGCACCAGATGGCCGACGCGCCCTCCGCCCTCCAGCTGCGCCTGCTGCAGACGGTGATGGCGGTGGCGGCGGAGAAGAACTCCACGCTGGTGCTGCCGATCCCGGTGGAGCTGCTGCGGTTCCTGGAGAGGGGCGCGCAGCCGTCGCCGGAGCACGCGGTCGAGCCGGCCGCCGAGCACGCCGCCGTGGCGGAATCCGTCCCGGAATCCGTCCCTGAATCCGCGGCGGGCGCCCTGGGACAGCCCCTTCAGAAGTGACACACGCTACGCGCGTGGTTCCCGGGACTCGTACCAGGTGATAGACACAGCGGGGTCACGGTTCCTGTCCGCCAGCAGGAAGGTCGTCCCCATGTCCGAGAACACGACCGTCGACGGTACGTCACGTCGTCAACTCCTCACCCGCACCGGCGCGTTGGGTGCCTCGATCGCCTTCGCCGGCAATCTCACCGAACTCTTCGCGGGCACCGCCGCCGCGCAGAACCTGGGCCACACCGGATACGGTCCGCTGGTCCCCGACCCGAAGGGCCTGCTCGATCTGCCGGAAGGTTTCTCCTATCGCGTGCTGTCCCGCGAGGGCGACCGGCTCCGCTCCGGGGAGGGCCTGGTCCCCTCCCACCACGACGGCATGGCCGCCTTCGCCGGACGCTCCACCGGCAGACACGGCCGCCGCGTCCACCTGGTGCGCAACCACGAGAACCGCAACACCGCGACGCTCCCCGTCCCGACCGTCCAGGGCCTGACCTACGACCCGGCGGGCAAGGGCGGCTGTACGACGCTGACGCTGGACTCCCGAGGCCGCGTGCTGTCCGAGCGCGTCGCCATCGCCGGTACGGCCGTGAACTGCGCGGGCGGGCCCACCCCTTGGGGGACCTGGCTGACCTGCGAGGAGACCGAGGACAAGGCCGGCACCAACGGCTACACCAAGGACCACGGCTTCATCTTCGAGGTCGACCCGGACGACCCGCACCGCTCCGGCGCGGTCCCGCTGACCGCGATGGGCCGCTTCCAGCACGAGGCCATCGCCGTGGACCCCCGCAACGGCATCGTCTACGAGACGGAGGACGCCTTCCAGCGGCCCTTCGGCCTCTTCTACCGCTTCCTGCCCGACCGGCCGCGCGGCGGCCTCGGCTCCCTGCGCGCGGGCGGCCTCCTCCAGGCGATGCGGGTGCCGGGCGTACCCGATCTGTCCTCGATCCAGGAGACGGGCGCGAGCTTCGACAAGATCGAGTGGGTCGACGTACCGGACCCGCTCGCCGCGCGGACCCCCATCCGGCTCCAGGACTTCGGCCCGAAGGGCATCACGCACGCGCAGAAGCTGGAGGGCTGCTACTGGGGCGGGCGCTGCGTCTACTTCGTCTCCTCCTTCGCCCGCAGCGCGGAGGGTTCCGCGGCGGACCACTACGGGCAGATCTGGCGCTACGATCCCGCCGCGCGCCGCCTCACGCTGGTGGTCGTCTTCGGCCCCGACACGGACGTCCAGCTTCCCGGCGAGTCCCCGGACAACATCTGTCTCGCCCCCAGCGGCGGCCTGATGGTCTGCGAGGACGGCAACGGCGCCCAGCACGTCTACGGCGTGACCCGGCGCGGCGAGGTCTACGCGATGGCGCGCAACGCCCAGACCATCGGCACCCCCGAGGAGCCGGAGTGGGGTGAGTTCGCCGGGGTCACCTTCTCACCCGACGGCGAGACGATGTACGTCAACTGCTATGCGCCGGGTACGACGTTCGCGGTGACGGGCCCCTGGCGCAGGTAGCGGCTCCTGTCCCGAGCCGTCGACCGGAAGCCCTCTTTCCGGTGCGTCCTCTAACCTGTGCGGCATGAACGCACCGGGGGATGTCGTCGACGGCCGATTCGAGCTGGTGGAGCGGCTCGGCAGCGGCGGAATGGGCACCGTATGGCGGGCTCGGGACACGGTGCTCCACCGCGAGGTCGCGCTCAAGGCCGTCCGGTCCGACGCGGACACGGTCGGGGTGATGCGCGAGCGGGTGATGCGGGAGGCGCGGGCGCTTGCCCGGCTCAGCCATCCGCATGTGGTGACGGTTCATCAGATCGTGGACGCCGACCCGCATCCGTGGATCGTGATGGAACTCGTGCCGGGCGACTCCCTCCAACGGCGGCTGGACGACGGTCCGTTGACCCCGGTGGAGGCGGCCCGCCTCGGTCGCCAGGTCCTCGCCGCGCTGCGGGCCGCGCACGCGGCGGGCATCCACCACCGGGACGTCAAACCCGCCAACATCCTCCTGCGCCCCGACGGCGACGCCGTCCTCACCGACTTCGGCATCGCCGCCCTCCAGGGCACCACGGGCCTCACCGCGACCGGCGAGCTCGTCGGTTCCCCCGAGTACATGGCCCCGGAGAGGATCCGCGGCCGTGCCGACGATCCGGCCGCCGACCTGTGGTCCCTGGGCGTGGTGCTGTACGTGTGCGTGGAGGGCGTCAGCCCACTGCGCCGCCCCACCACCCTCGCCACGCTGGCCGCCGTACTCGACGACCCGCTCCCGCCACCGGGCCGCTCGGGCCCGCTGACGCCGGTGCTCGACGCGCTGCTGGTCCGGGACCCGGCGGCACGCCCGGACGCCGGCCGGCTGGACGCGATGCTGGCCCAGGTGGCGGCGGGCACGACACCGCACTGGGCGCAGCCGACGCTGACCGCCGGCGCACGGCATCCGATGCCGATGCCGCCGTTCCCGACCCGACAGGACACGCCCCGTCCGACGGTTCCGCAGCAGGTGCGCGGGCCCCGACGCCGTACCTCGCTCGTGGTGGCGGCGACCGCGGCGCTGGTCGTCGTCACGGCGACGGCTCTGGCACTCGCGCTGCGCCCCGCCGACACCGACGGCACCGACCGCCGTGCCGACAGGGCCGGTGCCGCGACGAGCCCGGTGGCCACCACGGCCGCCTCCAGCCCCGCGGACCGGCAGCCGATCCCGTCGCCGGCTCCCACCGCGACGACGTCCGCGCCGGCGGGCCCGCCCCCGTCTCCCGCACCGGCTGCCGGCCGCTGGATCGCCCAGCTCCACTCCGAGCCCATCGCGTCGGGCACCGCCGCCCGGGACCGGCGCCTCGCCACGATCCGCCGGTCGGTGCCTGAGGCGGCGGTCCTGCGCAGCGGCGACTACGCGTCCCTGCGCCCCGGCTACTGGGTCTTCTACGCCCCCGGCCCGTTCGCCGACGGCCGCGCGGCGCTGACCTTCTGCGCCGGGCACGGCCGGACGACGGCGAGCTCCTGCATCGGGCGCTTCCTGAGCACGGACGCCGCCGACTTCCCCCTCCAGTGCCGCCCGCCGGCCGCCGCTCCGACGGGCCGCTGCACCCGGGGCGACTGAGAAAGGCGGCCCCCGGGCGGGTGACACCGGCCCAGCACACCCCTCACCGGACGGAAACGGCCGTTTGATCCGCCTATCTTCGGGCGGTGATCACTCTTGCCCGACGCGCCCCCGCGGTCTGCGCCCTGGTCGCGGCGCTCAGCGCCCTCGCCGCGTGCGCGGCGACCGATGAACCCGGTGCCTCCCGCGCGCCCCGCCCGGCGCCCAGCGCCTCCGCCGCCTCCCCCTTCTCCCCCGCCGCCGGACCGCCGACCCTGGCCCCCGGCCCCGCCGGACTGACCCCCGTCCTGAAGCACGGCCCCCGGACCCGGGACAAGACCGTCGCGCTCACCTTCGACGCCGACATGACCGCCGGCCAGGGGCCGCGGGCGGCTCGTGGGGAGCGGTTCGACAATCCGGGGCTCGTCGCGGCGCTGCGCGAGCTGAAGGTGCCGGCGACCGTGTTCATGACGGGGCGGTGGGCGGAGCAGTATCCCGCGCAGGCCCGGTCCATCGGCCGCGACCGGCTGTTCGAGGTCGCCAACCACTCGTACAGCCACTACGCCTTCACCGACGACTGCTACGGCCTGCCGACCCTCCCCGGGCACCGGATGCGGTCGGACGTCGAGCGGGCGTACACCGCGTTCCGGAAGGTCGGGGTGCGTGAGGCGATGCCGTACTTCCGGTTCCCCGGCGGCTGTTACGACCGGCGGGCCCTGAAGGCGCTGACCCCGGTCGGTGTCACGGCCGTGCAGTGGGACGTGGTGAGCGGGGACGCGTTCGCGACGGACGCCGACGCGGTCGCCCGGGACGTGCTGCGGGGGGTGCGGGCCGGATCCGTGGTCGTCATGCACTGCACGCTCAGCGCCGCTCCGACGACCGAGCGGGCGGTGCGCAGCATCGTGCCCAGGCTGCGCGAGAAGGGCTTCCGGTTCGTGAAGGTGTCCGAGCTGATCGGGGCCGCGGCCGGACGGGCCTGAGCGGCCTACGCTGGAGGCATGAGCGAGGACTACTGCCTGATCGACCCGACCAGGCCGCCCAGGGCGGACGGGCCGCCGTACGCGGAGTGCGTGCTGTGCCGGGAGCCGACGGAGTATCCGGAGTCGTACAAGGGGATCACGCTCTGCCCTGTCTGCGAGTGGCAGGAGGCCCAGCGCACTTCCTGTTCAGGGTGATCTGCGGGACGTGAGCGCGCAGGCCACGGCGATCGCCGCCGCCGTGAGCAGGGTCGCCGCGGCCAGGGGCAGTACGGGCAGCGGGACCGTGCCCGAGCGGGAGCCGGTGACCAGGCCGTTGACCGCGGCCTGGGCCGGGGAGCCGGTCGCCACCACGGACAGCAGGGCCGCGAGCAGCATCGTGGGAACCGCGCGGCCGGTCGAGCGCAGCAGCGGCCAGGTGGTGAGCGCGCCGACGGCGGTCCCGAGCAGGGCGCAGGCCAGCGCGGCGAGCAGTCCGGCGGCACCCGCGGGCAGCCGTGGCACCCGGGTCTGGTGGTCGGCACTGGCCGGGTCGCTGATCAGGGTGACGACGACGGTCGCCGCCGTACCGAGTGCCGCCGCCGCGGCGAGCGCGACCAGCAGCGCCGCGAGGTGCGCCCGCCCGGGGCCGACGGCCGCGGCGACGCAACTGCGGGCGGCGGGCGGTTCGTTGGTGACGCAGATCCGCACCAGCCAGGCGGCGACGGGCAGCAGGGCCGCGGCCGCGTAGCCCAGCGAGTCGAGCACCGGCTGGCCGCCCTGCACGCCGATGGCGAGGAAGGCGGCGTACAGGATGAACGGCGGCAGCCAGCGCTGTGAGCGGACCAGCAGGGCGGCCTGGTAGCGGAGGAGGGCGGTCGTCGACGTCATCGGCGGCTCTCGGATTCGTCGGGGGTGGGTGCGTCCTGTCTCACGCTCACCACGTGCCATGCCGGGCGGTCGGTCAGCAGGGCGCGCAGCAGGACGTCCGAGTGCGAGGCGGGCACGGTGAGGCGGTGGGTGCCGGGGGCGGTCCGGTCCGCGCGCGTGGCGACACGGGTGGCCTCGGCGGGCAGGTCCGCGCTGGACGGGCCCCGGACGACGACGGTCGCGCACGGGCCGATGGGCGGTGAACTCCCTTGTGCGGTAAGGCGGTCGAGGCCGCCGTCGTGCACGGTGTACGTCGCGTCGGCCGCCCCCGCGAGGCGGCGCGGATCGTGGTCGACGAAGACCACGGCGGTACCCGCGGCGGTCCGCTCGGCCACGGCGCGCTCCAGCTCGGTGCGTGCGGCGGTGTCCAGGCCGGTCCACGCCTCGTCCAGGACGAGCAACTCCGGGTCGGCGAGCAGGGCCTGGGCGACGGCGACCTTCTGGCTGCTGCCCTTGGAGAGCTGGGCCATCGGCGTACGGGCGTAGGCGGCGGCGCCGAAGCGGTCCAGGCATTCGCCGGCGGCGCGTACGGCCGTCGGCCGGGACAGGCCGTGGACGGTGCCGAGGTGGGTGAGGTAGCCGAGGGCGGTGAAGGGGAGGGCGGTGGGGAAGCGCTCGGGGACGTACGCGGTGCGCGGGCGGCCGATGACACGGCCCTCCGTGGGGGCGTCTATGCGGGCGAGGAGGCGCAGGAGGGTGGATTTGCCCGTGCCGTTCTGCCCCTCGATGCGGATCAGTGTGCCGGGGGGCACGGTGAGGTGGATGCCTCGTAAGACCCATGGGCCGCGCAGGCCGTATCGGCGGCCCACGTTGTCCAGACGAAGATCACGTTGCATGAGGGACATCTTGTCCTACGGCGATCGCGGGCCGGTGGGGGTCGGGTGCGCCCACCCACCGGAGCCACAGAATCACCACAGCCGCGCGCCCCTTAGGGTGCTGTCGTGAGCCTTGACGCGACGTCCACCGGCGACAGTCCCTTCCGGTCCGAGTCCGGCGCGCGCGATGCCGCGCCGCAGTTCGTGCTGCCGCTCGTCGTGCGGGTCGAGCGGGCCGCTCCCCCGGCCCGTACGGACGCCCTGGAGACCGCGGCCCGTGCCGTGCTCGTGCTGCTGAGCGACGAGCGGTCCGTCGGCGACGGCGCGTGGGCGCGGGCCGTGCGGGACTGGCAGGACGCCCGGATCCGGAAGGTCGTGCGGCGGGCTCGTGGGGCCGACTGGCGTCGGGCGCAAGGGCTGCCGGGCATCACCGTGACGGGCAAGTCGGCCGAGGTGCGGGTGTTTGTGCCCGTGCCGTTGGACGGGTGGCCCAAGGAGCTGGCGAAGCTCCAGGTGTCCGGTACCGACCTCGACGATCCGGAGCCGCCGGTGGAGGCCGATCCGGCGGCGCCCGTGCTCTGGCTGAACCCCGAGCTCGACATGTCGGCAGGCAAGGCGATGGCGCAGGCGGGGCACGCGGCGCAGCTCGCCTGGTGGGAGCTGTCGGACGAGGAGCGGGACGCCTGGCGCGAGGCCGGGTTCCCACTCGCCGCCCGGACCGCGGACCCGGGGCGCTGGCGTGAGCTGACGGCCAGTGGGCTGCCCCTGGTGCGGGACGCGGGGTTCACGGAGATCGCGCCCGGGTCGTGCACCGTCGTCGCCGACCATCCGGCGCTGCGGCGGACGCCCGGCGTCTGAGCATCCCCGGCGTCCTGCGCGTACGCCCTTGAACCTCAAATGTTGCTCTGAAGGTGCCCGCCCGGGGATTCGGGCGGAGCCCCCGGGGCCATACCCCCGTCACGTCCGACACGTCCGAGCAGACGGGACAGCGGGTACGGAAAGAGGCCGAGGAGGGGACGATGCAGCGACTGGGCACGGGAATCGGATGGCGTCCGGAGATCGCGGACGCCGTGGAGCGCATGCCCGGCATCGACTGGGTCGAGGCCGTCGCCGAGAACGTCTGTCCCGGGCATCTGCCCGAGTCGCTGGTACGGCTGCGGGAGCGCGGGGTGACCGTGGTCCCGCACGGCGTCTCGCTCGGCCTGGGCGGTGCGGAGCGGCCGGACGCCGCGCGGCTGGCCGCGCTCGCCGAGCGGGTGGAGGCGCTGGGGTCGCCGCTGGTCACCGAGCACATCGCGTTCGTACGGGCGGGTGGGCCGCTGACCGCGTCGCCGCGGCTGGAGGCGGGGCACCTGCTGCCCGTGCCGCGCACCAGGGACGCCCTCGACGTGCTGTGCGAGAACGTCCGTATCGCCCAGGACGCGCTGCCCGTGCCGCTCGCCGTGGAGAACATCGCCGCGCTCATCTCCTGGCCGGGCGAGGAGATGACCGAGGGGCAGTTCCTGTACGAGTTGGCGGACCGGACGGGGGTGCGGCTGCTCATCGACGTGGCGAACCTGCACACCAACCACGTCAACCGGGGCGAGGACCCGGCCAAGGCGCTCGCCGAGCTGCCGCTGGAGGCCATCGCGTACGTCCATGTCGCGGGCGGCTTCGAACGCGACGGCGTCTGGCACGACAGCCACGCCCACGCCGTTGCGCGGCCGGTCCTCGACGTCCTGACCGACCTCGCGTCCCGGGTGTCCCCGCCGGGTGTCCTGCTGGAACGGGACGAGAACTTCCCCGAGCCGGCTGAGCTGGAGCGGGAGTTGGGGGCGATTCGGGGGGCGTGGGAGAAGGGGGCCGCGGAGAGGGAGGCGGCGGAGAGGGAGGGGGCGCGGGCCACGCGGCAGGCGGGCCCGGGGACGAACCCGCCGGCGCGGCGGCCCGACCCGGACGCCATCGAGCCCGCCCGGCAGCGTCTCGCCCTCGCGCAGGCCGCCCTGCTGTCCGCGCTCGTCGCCGGGACGCCGGTGCCGGAGGGGTTCGACCGGGTGCGGCTGGGGGTGCAGGCGCGGGCGCTCGCCGGGAAGCGGGCGGACGTGGTGGCGAAGGTCGCGCCCGAGCTGCCGGTGATCCTCGGGGACGGGTACCGACGCGCCTTCCTCGCGTACGGCCACGGGCATCCGATGACCGACGGCTATCGGCGGGACGCGCTGGACTTCGCGGGGTATCTGCTGGCCGAGGGGCGGCTCGAGGACGCGCGGGTGCGGGCGCGGGTGCGGGAGTGGTGGCTGGAGCGGTCGGGGCCGAGGCCACGGTCGCGGCGGCCGGGAGTGCGGCTGGCTCGGGCCACGCGCCGGGTTCTGCTGCGTCGGTGAGCGCACCCGGCGTACGCCTGCTGTCGCTGCCCCGCCCGCAGGCGGCCCTGCCGCGAGTGTGCCGGGATTAACACGCCGGCCGTGCGGCGCGGCAAAAGCGACCGTTTCGCTCGCCTTTGCCCCCTGACATCACGCACCCTCTCTCCCCCATTCGCCCGTAACCACCCCCGTTGCAACCATTCGCTCCTGTACGGCAGTTGGCGTAGGCACCGGCGTACCCCGAAGTAATATGCCAACCCGACCCCCGAAGCGCACTAACGTGCGGTGCCGCGACAGGAGGCACCATGCGACCGCGACCCCCGATCAACGGCCGAGGCATCTTCAGCGGCACCGGGCTCATCATCACGGGCCTGACGGCGACGCTGCTGGCCATGATCTTCCCGATCTGGACGTACGCCGACCGGTCCGGGACCGGTTACGACGTGCTCAGCGCCGAGACCGTGCCGACCGGCTACGGGCCGCTGTCCGGTCTCGACCGCGACTTCATCACGAAGGTCCGGCTGGCCGGGCTGTGGGAACTGCCCGCCGGCCGGCAGGCCCAGCAGAAGGGCACCACACCGGCCGTACGGACCGCGGGGCAGCACCTCATCGAGGGGCACGCGTTCCTGGACGAGCGGGTGCGCGACGTCGCCGCGAAGCTCAGCCTGGAACTGCCCAACGAGCCCACCGAACAGCAGCGGGAGTGGCTGGCGACCCTGGACTCGACCCAAGGCGTCGAGTACGACCGGCAGTTCGCCAACATCCTTCGGCTGGCGCACGGCAAGGTGTTCTCCGTCGTCGCCCAGGTACGGGCCAGTACGCGCAACTCCCTCGTCCGCGAACTCGCCGACGACGCCAACTCCACCGTGCTGGATCACATCACGGTCCTGGAGGCCACCGGTTACGTCGACTTCGACGCTCTGGCCCGGGACATGGCCGCCGACAGCAACGCGCCGCTCACGCCCGCCCCCGTCCCGCCCGGCCCGACGGCCGACCCCGCTCCGGCCGTTCCCATGACGCCGCCCCCGTCGCCGACCTACACGCTGCCGCCCGCCGTCACCAGCCCGCGCCCGGAGACCGACGCCGAGGTCACCGACCGGTCCACGGCCTTTTGAACGTCCCATCCGGAAGGACCCTTGTCTCCATGGCACGGCAGCGACGGCTGCTGCTCGCGCACACCGGTTGGGCGACGGTCGTCGATCCGCGCGGGCGCGACGAGATGGAGCGCTCGGTGACAGGGGCGATCGGGCCGGAGGGCCAGTCCCGGATCGAACCGGTGCGGGACGCCGCGGCCGCCGCCGACGCGGTGGGCAGCCTCGCCGACCGGCTGGTCGGCGCGGGCCTCGCGGTGCCCGACGGGGCGCGCGGCGGCGTCGCGGCCGCGCTCCGGCAGGTGCGGCTCGCCGCGGTGGCCGTCCTGGCGCTGGGGGTGATCGCCCTGCTGACGCCCGCTCAGTCGGACATGCCGGCCCATCTGGTCGCCCTCTGGTTCGCGCTCCCCTTCGTGCTCACCCTGAGCTGCCTCGCCATCGCCCGGATCGAGATCCACCCGTACGCGCGCTGGGCGTCCCCGGCCGGGCAGCGGCTGCTCAGTGGCCTGGTCCGGCGCTCCGGGGGCGAGGGCGACCGCACGTATCTGACCTCCGTCGCCGTACGGGGCGTGCGCGCGATCGGCGAGCCGGAACTGCGCGCGGCCTTCGCGCACCGCGAGCCGCACCGCGAGGTGTCCCCGTGGCACGGCTGACCGCCCGGGAGTCGGTGACGCATAGGGGGCATTGACGCCGACACCGGCAGGCGGTGCTTGCCTTCATCAACAGACGAACCAAATATCCCTTTTGTTGCTGCCGTGCACCGAAGGGATACGCCATGAGAGCCGCCGCCCTCTACTCGGCCGCAGGGGCCATGCTCCTGACGACCCTCTCCGCCGCACCGGCCGGCAGCATCGAGGCCGCGCCCCGCGCGGACGAGAGGCACGGCGCGACGGTGGCCGCCGACCGCGCCGCGAGTGCCGGCCTCACCTTCGGCGCCTGCCCGAAGAAGCTGGAGCTGCCCAGCCACGTGCGCTGCGGCACGGTGTCCGTCCCGCTCGACTACGCGCGTCCCGACGGCAAGCAGATCCGGCTCACCGTCAGCAGGGTGCGGGCCACGCACAAGGACCCGAACAACAGCAAGCGGCGGGTGCCGCGGCAGGGCGCCCTGGTCTACAACCCGGGCGGGCCGGGCGCCTCCAGCCTGCACTTCCCGCTGATCGGCCTGCTGCCCGCCTGGAAGCGACTGGCGGGGGCGTACGACCTCGTCGGCTACGCCCCGCGTGGGGTCGCGCCGTCCGCGCCGCTGTCCTGCGAGGACCCCAAGCAGTTCTCCAAGGGGCCCACGCAGGCGCCGACGCACCCCTCGGAGGCGTACAAGAAGGAGCGCGTCGCCCGGGCGAAGGCGTACGCGCGCGGCTGCGCCCGGCGCAACGGCAGCGCCCTGCGGCACTACAACTCCCTCAACAACGCCCGCGACCTGGACGTCCTGCGCGCCGCACTGGGCGAGCGGAAGCTGACGTTCATGGGGGCGTCGTACGGCACCTACTTCGGCGCGCTCTACGCGACCCTCTTCCCCTCACACGTACGGCGAATGGTGTTCGACTCCGCGGTGAACCCGGACCCGGCGCAGATCTGGTACCGCAACAACCTCGCCCAGTCGGCCGCGTTCGAGGGCCGGTGGGCGGACTTCCGGGAGTGGGTCGCGGAGCACCACAAGGTGTACCGGCTCGGTGCCACGCCCGAGGAGGTGCTGCGCAGTTACGAGAAGGTACGGGCGCGGCTGGCCGTGCGGCCGGCGGGCGGGAAGGTCGGGCCCGGGCAGTTGCAGGAGGCGTTCCTTCAGGCCGGGTACTACGACGACTACTGGCCCGCGCGGGCGCAGGCGCTGTCGGCGTATCTGAAGGGCGATCCCAAGCCCCTGGTGGAGCTGGCCGCGCCGGTGACGCAGGCGGCGGCCGAGGACGAGAACTCGCGCGCGGTGTACACGGCCGTGGAGTGCAACGACGCGCCGTGGCCGACGGACTGGGCGGTGTGGGACCGGGACAACACGCGGCTCGCGCGCGTGGCGCCGTTCGAGACCTGGGACAACGTGTGGATGAACCTGCCGTGCGCCTACTGGCAGGCGCCCCGGCAGGAGCCCCTCGACGTGCGGACGGGGCCGGGTGAGGTGCCGCCGATTCTGATCCTGGCCGCCGAGCGGGACGCCGCCACCCCGTACGACGGGGCGCTGGAGATGCACCGGCGGCTGTCGGGCTCGGTCCTGGTGACCGAACGGGACGCGGGCACGCACGGCATCGCGTACGGCCCGAACGCCTGCGTCAACGGCCACATCGACGCGTATCTGCTGGAGGGCCGCCTCCCGGCGCGGCTCACGGCGTGCGCGGGGCACCCCGAGCCGAAGCCGGCGCGGCCGGGCGACCGCAAGGCGAGGCAGAAGCTGAGCGAGGCGGCCGCGACGAAACCGGGTGGCCGGCCCCAGGACGCCACGCCCGCCCGGCTCCCGCACTGATCAGCCGAGTGCTCCCGGGCACGGGGGACGGCCGGCGCCCGGGGATCCCGGGGACAAAACCCCGGGGAAACGCGGCCACCCCCGCACCACCGCCCTTGGTCAGGCGAGCCCAGCGACCAGCTCGGCCACGGTCTTGCGGCGGCCGGTGAAGAACGGCACCTCTTCGCGGACGTGCATCCGGGCCTCCGAGGCGCGCAGGTGGCGCATGAGGTCGACGATGCGGTACAGCTCGTCGGCCTCGAAGGCCAGGAGCCACTCGTAGTCGCCCAGCGAGAACGAGGCGACCGTGTTGGCGCGGACGTCCGGGAAGCCGCGGGCCATCTTGCCGTGGTCGGCGAGCATGCGGCGGCGGTCCTCGTCGGGCAGCAGGTACCAGTCGTAGGAGCGCACGAAGGGGTAGACGCTGACGTAGTTCCGCGGCGTCTCGTCGGCGAGGAACGCCGGGATGTGCGAGCGGTTGAACTCGGCCGGGCGGTGCAGCGCCATGTTCGACCAGACCGGCGTGAGCGCGCGGCCCAGCTTGGTGCGGCGGAAGAGGTTGTACGCCTCCTGGAGCTGGTCGCTGGTCTCGGCATGCCACCAGATCATGAGGTCGGCGTCGGCGCGCAGCCCGGACACGTCGTACGTGCCGCGGATCGTCACGTCCTTCGCGGCGAGCTGGTCGAACAGCTCCTGGACCTCGTCGGCGTAGCCCGCGCGGTCCTCGGGGAGCACGTCCTTCAGCTTGAAGACGGACCAGAGGGTGTAGCGGATGACCTCGTTGAGGTCCTTGGCCAGCTTGCCCTTGTTCGGGATCCTGCCGGGCTCGGTGGTGGAGGCGTCGTCACTCATGTCCCTTATTCTCCCGCTCCGCCGTGCGGACTCTGCACCGGGTGGGCGGTGAGCCCCTCCACACCCCGCAGGTCACCCTGGATCTGGTCCACCGCCGCGTACGCGCTCGCGATGCACGCGGGGATGCCGACGCCGTCGTAGGCCGCGCCGCACAGGGCCAGCCCGGGCAGCTCGGCGACGTGCTCGCGGACACGGGCCACGCGTGCGTGGTGGCCGACCGGGTACTGGGGCAGGCCGTCGTGCCAGCGGGTGACGCGGGTTTCGACCGGCGCGGCGGCCACGCCGGTCGCCTCCTTGAGATCGTGCCGGGAGACGTCGACGAGTTCGGCGTCGTCGCGCTGGAGGATCTCCGCCTCGCCGTACCGTCCGACGGATGTGCGCAGCAGGACGAGGCCGGGATTCTCGTCGGCGGCCCAGGCCCACTTCTGGGAGGAGAAGGTGGACGCCTTGATCGTGCGCCCGTCCACGGGCGGCACCAGGAACCCGCTGCCCTCGGGGAGGACGATGTCGGCGCGGCGGTAGGCGAGGGTGACCAGGGCCATCGAGGCGTACTCGACGGTGCGCAGTTCGGCTGCTGCCTCGGGGGACGCGTCGGACAGCAGGTGGGCCGCGTCGGGGGCGGGGGCGGCGACGATCACCGCGTCGGCCTCCTCGGCGTGGTCGTCGATCAGGACCTGCCAGCGGTCTGCGGTGCGGCGCAGTCCGTGCGCGACGCTCTTGAGGCGGATCTCACCGCCCCGGTCCAGCACGGACCGGGCCACCGCGAGCGGCAGCTGTCCCACTCCCCCCTCGATGCCCATGAACACCGGTCCGGACTGCTGGTTGGCCGCGGCTTTGGCCTGGATCTCGCGGACGGCCGCCGTGAGGGAGTCATGGGTCCGCGCGGCCTGGTAGAGCTGCGGGACCGCCGAGCGCATCGAGAGGCGGTAGGCGTCACCGGCGTAGACCCCGCCCAGCAGGGGCTCGACCAGGCGGTCGACGACCTCGCGGCCGAGGCGGGCCGCCACGTACGCGCCGACCGCCACGTCCTCCCCGACCTCGGTGCGGGGCAGGTCGGCGTCGCGCTCGATGCGGGCCAGGCCCTCGTCGGAGAGGACGCCCGAGAGGGCGGACGCGGTGCCGGGGACGCCCATGACGTGCCCCTTGGGCATGGGGCGCAGGGCGCCGCGGGTCCAGATCGAGGCCGTCGCGGTGGCGGGCGGCTGGAGGCGCTCGGCGAGGCCCACCTCGCGGGCGAGGGCGACGGCCTCGGGGCGGCGGGCCAGCATCGACTCGGCGCCGAGGTCCACGCGCGCGCCCGCGATCTCGCCGGGCAGCAGTTTGCCGCCGACCCGGTCCGACGCCTCCAGGACGGTCACCCGCCGGCCGGCGTCCAGCAGCCGGTGGGCCGCGGCGAGCCCCGCGATCCCGCCTCCGATGACGACGACCCGGCCCGTGCCGGTGCTGTCGCCGGTGCCGGTGCCCGTACGAGTCTGAACTTCGCGCATGTCCACAGCCTCTCAGACCCCACTGACAATCCGTCCGCGCCCCGGTGTCCTTCACGAGTCCTGACCGTGACCGCATCGGGACCGTCCACCGCCAACGTCTCGCCCCCTCCGGGCGTCGAAGAGGCATCAGTCGTCACGACGACCCTCGGGGGTACGCCCACATGCGCGCACGACGAACCACACGATCCGTACGACCTGTTCAGGCTCTCGCCGGCCTCCTGCTGGCCACGGCACTGGCGCTCACCGGCTGCAGCGCCTCGGACGACTCGGGGGCCGGGACGACCAGCGCCGCCGGCGACGAGGCCGCCCAGGCGGACACCAAGGCGGGCGCGAGGGAGGGCGGCGCGAGGGAGGGCGCCCCGGGCAGCGGCTCCGGTGCCGACAAGGCGACCGCGCCGCCGAAGGCCACCGCGAGCCACATCATCCGCACCGCCTCGCTGACCGTGCGGGTCAAGGACGTGCCGAAGGCCCTCGACGAGGCCCGCGCCACCACCGAGAACGCGGGCGGCTACGTCGGCAACGAGACCACCACGCGCGACGAGGAGGGCCACGAGCACACCCGGGTCGTCCTGCGCGTGCCCGTCGACGAGTACGCCGACGTCCTCGCGGACCTGGAGGGCGCGGGCAAGCTGGTCGAACGCAGCGCCAAGGCGCAGGACGTCACCGACCAGGTCGTCGACGTCGAGAGCCGCATCAGGTCGCAGCGGGCCAGTGTGGCCCGGATCCGGGAGCTGATGGACCAGGCGACCAAGCTCAGCGACGTGGTCACGCTGGAGGGCGAGCTGAGCAGCCGCCAGGCCGACCTGGAGGCCCTGCTGGCCCGGCAGGCGTCCCTGAAGGACCGCACGAGCCTGGCCACCATCGCCCTCTCCCTGTCGGAGACGCCGGTGAAGAAGGCGGTGAAGGCCGACGACGACCCCGGCTTCCTGGACGCGCTCGCGGGCGGCTGGGGCGCCTTCGTGACGATGCTGCGCTGGCTCGCGGTGGCCTTCGGCGCGGTGCTGCCGTTCGCCGCGGTGGCGGCGCTGATCGTGCTGGTGTGGCTGAAGGCCGTACGGCCCAGGCTGCCGCGTCGCCCGGAGCCCGTGCCCGCCACCACGGCGCTGGGCCCGCTGCCGACGGCACGGCCGGCCCCGCGGCCCGAGCAGTCCCCGGAGCACGGCGAGCGGGACTGAAATGCCGTGCTCTCGTAGCGTGTTCGCATGAACATGAGCGCTGCGCGGGGTGTGAGGGAACGACTGGTCGTGATCGGTGGCGACGCCGCGGGCATGTCCGACACCCTCGTCGTCATCTCCCTCTCCGGGCGCAACGCCCTCCCCGTGGAGATGGCCATGAACGCCCGCGCCCGCGGCGTCAAG
>NZ_JBEXQG010000113.1:0-18511 GCF_040612485.1 Streptomyces sp. NPDC006385 | reverse complement strand
GGGCGGCTGAAAACGCCGCCCACCGCTTTTCCCTTTTCCTGGCTCAGCTCAGTGGTGGGCCGGGCTCCGGGTTCGGCACCGGCTCCGGTCCCGGTGGGATCGGGGACGGGGAGGGGTCCGGGGGTGGCGTCGGACCCGGAGGTGGAGTGGGGCTCGGGGGTGGGGTCGGATTCGGCGGTGGCGTCGGGCTCGGCGGTGACGGTGGGGGCGGTCCCGGGGTGGGAGGCGGCTCGGGAGTCGGCCCGGGATCCGGGGGCGGGACCGGGTGGGGCTCCGGGTGCTGCGGCTCCGGGCCCGGCGTCGGACCCGGAGGGACGGGGTCCGGGTACGGGTTCGTCATGGCGTCCTCCAGCCCATCGGTGCACGTCGGCTCTGGACTACTCCCCCGCGTACCCGGGGCCCGCGCCACCAGTCACTCACGCGCGTCAATGCGGGCGTCCAGGTGGGCCTGTCGGAGGTGGAGCGGTACGTGAGCCGACCGCGGGCCCTGCGCTGCGGGTGGGCGGCGCCCCGTCCGCTCTCCCGCCCGGAAGCGGGTCAGCGCGACCCTCGCTGCACAGCCGACGCCGTGCTCCGCCACGCGCCGAGCCACCCGGGTCGCCCGGCAACGCGACCTGCCCGTGCCGCGCACCGGTCCGCCTCCGTCCCTGCCGCGCCCGTCCCAGCCGCGGGAGGGGCAGCATCGGGATCGAGGTCGTCGGCAGGCGCTGAGCCGGGGGGGACGGAAGCCGATGAACCGTGCGCGCGCCGCGCCCAGTCCCACCACGCGCCGAGCCACCTGGATTGCCCGCTCCCCCGACTTCATCCGAGCCGCACGCCGCCTCCGCCACCAGCGCCGGCTCCGGCCCCAGCCCGCGGAAAACGGTGCACGGACCGCACCCTTGCTTCCGGCGCTCGCCAAGCCACCTGGGTCGCCCGGCCGCGGTCTACCCGACCCGCGTCGCCTCCGCACCCGCCGCCAACCCCAGCCGCGGGCTCGACAGCACCGGAACCGCGGTCGTCGTCAGGCGCTGAGCCGGGGTCATGGAAGCCTGGGCCAGGACGATGGTGTCGGCGTCGGTGATCTCGTCGGCGGTGGATGCCACCAGCCGAGCGCAGGCATCCGTGTCGCCCGCCGTGAAGCGCTCCCAGGCGCCCTCGACGAGGTGGGTCCGCACGGCGACGTGGCGCCCGGCGCGGCGCGCCTCCTCCTCGATCAGGGTCACGGTCGGCCCGAGGGTGCTCGTCACCGTGGCGAGGACGACGACACGGGACCCCATGGCCGCGGCCGCGGCTGCCATCGGGCGGTCGACGCGGAGCACCGGCACCCCGGCCTCGGGGGCGGCCGCCTCCGCGACGCCGCCGATGGTCGAGCAGGTGCACAGCACGGCCCGCGCGCCCTCGGCGACGGCCTGCCGCAGGGCTCTGCGGACGTCCTCCGCGACGGCCTCGACGCCCTCGCGACGAGCCCGGCTCAGCAGTTCCTCGTCGACGAAGTGCCGTAGTTCCAGGCCCTGGTGGTCCGCGTCGCGCAGGGCGTCGAAGACGGGGACGTGCAGGGGCGAGGTGTGCAGGAGGGCGAGCATCAGAAGCGACCGGGATGCGCCCGCAGCCAGTCCTTCGCGGCCTCCAGCAGGTCAGGGTCGGCCACCGGGGCCTCGTCGGGGTGACGTTCGGCCCACTTCACGACGTACGGGCACAGCGGCGCCACGACGACTTCTTCGCGCGCCGCGATGCCGTACAGCTCGCGTGCCAGGGATCCGGCGACGCCCTGCCCCTCGTGGGCCGGTTCCACGAGGGTGTGGACCGGGACGAGGGCGCGGGCCGGGGCTTCGAGGACGAAATACTCGATGTGGCCGACCACTTCGTCTCCCTGGAGGGCCTCCAGTCGGCCGGCCGCCCGGTCGTCGCGGATCTCCGTCTCGCTCATGGCACGCTCCTGGTCCGTCGTCCGTCTGGGGCCGAGTGCGGCGTCAGCCCACCGGCACGGACTGCGGGCTGCGCTCCTGGTCGGAGCCCGGCACCGGCTCGGACGGGTCGGCACCCAGGGCCACGATCCGGTTGGCACCGTCCACATGCACGACCCGCGGCTCGTACTGCCGCGCCTCGGCGTCGGTCATCTGAGCGTAGCTGATGATGATCACCAGGTCACCGGGGTGGACGAGATGGGCGGCGGCACCGTTGATCCCGATGACCCCCGAGCCCCGCTCGCCCTCGATGACGTAGGTCTCCAGGCGGGCGCCGTTGGTGATGTCCACGATGTGGACGAGCTCACCGGGCAGCAGGTCGGCGGCGTCGAGGAGGTCCGCGTCGATCGTCACCGATCCCACGTAGTGCAGGTCGGCCTGGGTGACGGTGGCGCGGTGGATCTTGGACTTGAACATGTTACGCAACATCGGTGCACTCCCGCAGGTAGGCTCCCTGCCTGCGTTTTTGCAGGTCAAGGGCTCTTTTCACACCCTATAGCGAGTCGCGTGTCCGGGCAGCCGTCCCCAGGTTCTCGAGGACTCAGGCTGCCCGAACGCTGACTTCTCTGACGGTGCATCAGCCGTTCGGGAAGGGTGCTCGGGGTCATCCTCACTCCCCGGGGTGCAACCTCACGAACGGCCCCGTTCAGCGTACGCAACGGCCTCCGACGACACTCGTGACGATCGCCACAGAGGCGCTCCGTGCTACAGCGCCGCGACGACTTCGCTGGCACAGCTTGCCCGACCCGGATCGGCCCGGCCCGGCCCGCCCGGCCCGGATCAGACGATCCTGGGACGGGCCGCGTTTCGCCTGCCGGTCAGCTCGACGTTCCGGCGAACGCTCCGGGCTCGTACGAGCCCCCCGGATTGTGCACGATCACGTTCATCCGCGTGGCCGCGTTGATCAGGGAGACCAGGCAGACCAGTGCACCGACCTGGTCGTCGTCGTAGTGCTTGCGCACCTCGGCCCAGGTCTCGTCGGACACGCCGTGGTCGCCCAGCTGGGTGCCTTCTTCGGCGAGCGCCAGCGCGGCCCGCTCGGCCTCGGTGAACACGGTGCTGTGCCGCCAGGCGGCGACCAGGTTGAGCCGGAGTGCGGTTTCACCGGCGGCCGCGGCCTCCTTGGTGTGGACGTCGACGCAGAAACCGCAGCCGTTGATCTGGCCGACCCGCAGCTCCACCAGTTCCCGCAGGGTCTTCGGCAGGGTCGACCCTTCGAGGGCAAGCGAGGTGTTGTAGAACCGCTTGGCGATCTTCGCGGCGGTCGGGCTGTCGAACAGGTTGAAACGGGGTTCCATGGTGTCGTCCTCACTCGTGGTGTTGCGTGCCGTTGCACTGGACGAACACAAGATGCCGACGGCCCGATCCTTGTGACGGCACGGTGATGTGGCCTGTGTCACCGGTCGCGGGTGTCACAAAGCGGTGAGGGCCGGCGTCTGGTGTACGGCGCAGTCGAGAGCGAACGGGCGGGAGCCGACGATGAACGACCGAACGATGAGCGACCGGACGATGAGTGACCGGACGATGAGTGACCGGACCAGGGACACCTCCGAGCCGGTCGCTCGTGACGACCGCATGGACAGCGTCACGCAGGCGTTCATCGCCCACCGCAACCTGCTGTTCACCGTCGCCTACGAGATGCTCGGCTCGGCCGCCGACGCGGAGGATGTCCTGCAGGAGACCTGGTTACGGTGGGCGGGCGTCGATGTCGACACCGTGCGGGATCAGCGTGCGTACCTGGTCCGGATCACCACCCGACAGGCGCTGAGCCATCTGCGTACGCTCGGCCGGCGCAAGGAGTCCTACGTCGGCCCTTGGCTGCCCGAGCCGCTGCTGACCGCGCCCGACGTGGCCGAGGACGTCGAGCTGGCCGACAGCGTCTCGATGGCGATGCTGCTGGTGCTGGAGACGCTCGCGCCGACCGAGCGGGCGGTGTTCGTACTGCGCGAGGTGTTCGACCTCGGCTACGACGAGATCGCCGAGGCCGTCGACAAGAGCCCGGCCGCGGTCCGCCAGATCGCCCACCGGGCACGGGCCCACGTCGCCGCGCGCCGACCGCGCGGGGCCGCTTCCGCTGCCGAGACTCGCCGCACCGTCGAGGCGTTCCAGCGGGCGGTCGAAACGGGCGACCTGCAACGCCTGCTCGACATCCTCGCGCCGGACGTCGTCCTGCTGACCGACGGCGGCGGAGTCGTGCGGGCCGCACTGGCGCCCGTCGTGGGGGCCGACCAGGTGGCCCACGTGCTGGGCAGGATCGCCGCCGCGCTGTCGCTGCGGCCGACACAGGTCAACGGCGACCCCGCGCTGATCGTCCGGCTGGACGGCGAGATCGACACCGTCATCGCGATGCGCATCGACGACGGCCTCGTCACCGGGCTCTACGCCGTGCGCAATCCCGAGAAGCTGTCGCGTCTGGAGCGGGAGACCACCTTGCGCCGTTGAGCCCGAGGTCTTCTGGCTCTGCCACCGTCTACGAGCGTGTCCTACGTGTCTAGTTCGGTGCGGCAGCACCGCTTCGGGCAGGCGGCCCCAGACACCGGCCCTCGACCGAAGTGGATTTCAGCGGTCATCTCGTGTGGCGGCCCCAGCAGGGATGCTCAGTGGTTCGTTTCCAGGAGGCTGTTGATCCGCTCGTGCAGCCGAACCGGTAGGTGGATGGCCCACCGGTCGGCGGCCTCGGCGCTCAGGTCCCGGCTCCAGAGCCAACTGTTCCGTGCCGCCGTGCGCACCTCGTGTTCGCGGGCGGCGGAGGTCGTGGCGGTGTAGCGGTCGCGGTCAGTGGCGGGGAGGTCCTGTTCCACGGCCCGGCTTGGGGTCAGCCAATGGGCGGTGCTGTCGCGCAGGAGGCGGCAGAGCTGGAGTTGCTGTGGAGCGATGACGGTGTGCAGCAGCGCATGGGCACGGGCGATTTCGCCACGGGCCAGGACGTGCGCGAGCATGAGGGTCCAGTTGGTGAGTTCGTCGGCGAGCTGTTGGGCTGTGGTTTCCGGCTGCGGTGGACGGAACTGGGCCAGTTGTCGGGCTGCCCGGGTCAGTCGGCCGGTGCGGTCCAGCAGGACGGCAGTCTCGGGGCGGGGCAGGTGCACCATGCCCTGCCAGGTGGGGACTTCGTCGATGCCGGCCCCGGCGGCGGTGATGTGGAACTCGCCGCGCATCAGATCGTCGAAGACGACGGCGAGGATTCCGTACATGTTGGTGTACGCCAGCTCCAGGGGGGCGAGTCGGCCCAGGAACGCGCGGCCGTCGAAGTCGTCGACGTGCTCGTCCTGGACGTAGAGGTATGCCTCGATGTCGGAGTGGGCGTCGGCCTCACCGAGCGTCCAGGACCCGTAGAGCAGGACGCCTTCCAGGCGGGGTTCGGACTGGGCGAGTCGGCGCAGCCGGGCGATGCGGTCGTCCAGCGCAGGGCTGGCAGAGCGAACGGACATGGTGGTCACTGTCTCCTGAGTGAGCGTGCGGGCAGCGGCGTCCCAGAACCAGGTCGAGCCGGCGACATCACGAGTTCAGTCTCAGTAACTGTCGACGTGCTCCCCTGTGCTGCGTGCCGAACTCGTCCCTGAACCGAATCGTGTCCGGGTACGGCTACGAGTATGAATACGAGTACGGGCCGGCGGGCGCCGTAGGACCTGAAAGAGCAGCGATGGGTCCAGCGGGTCGACTATTGAGGCCGGCGTGCGGACGAACCGGCTTGGGCGTCGGCGCGGTCCGACCCGGCCGTGGCACTGGAGAGGCCATCGAGGCACGAGGAACAAGGCCGCGCGCCCAAGCCGCTGAGCCTTGCTCCAACGCCCCGGGCAGCCCCGGGCGGCATGGGACCCTGTATTTTGATCTGCGACCATCCACGACGCCGCCCCTCGAGAGCGGCGTCGAGCGATCAGCGATCCGACGACCACAGTGTGCTCACAGGAGCCGTGATGCTACGCAAGCCCGTTCCCCCGCTTACGGCGGTGAACGCAAGTTCCACGACCGAACAGGTCGCGGCGGCCCTGCGTACGGCCATCCTGCAGGGCAAGCTCGCGCAGGGTGAGCAACTGTCCGAGGCGACTCTGGCACCCACGCTGCGCGTCAGCAAGGGATCGGTTCGCGAGGCTCTGCTCATGCTGGTGGGGGACCGTCTGGTCGATCACCGCCCTCGCCAGGGATTCTTCGTCGCGCGGTTGGACGGCGACGACATCCGGGAGCTGTACGAAGTGCGGCTCGCGATCGAGGCGTCGGCCGGACACCTGATGATCGCGAAGCAGGACGTCTCCATCGTGGACGACCTCAGGGGACACCTCGAGCAGTTCCGCGAAGCCGTGGCGGCCGGGGACTGGCCGGCCATCGGCGACGCCGATCTGCGCTTCCACCAGATGTTCGTCTCCGGCGCCCGGAACACCCGTCTCGACCGAGTGATGAGCCTCCTTCTGTACGAGACCCGGATATGCATGGCCAACTTCGAGGGCAGGTACGAGCGCCCCGCGGACCTCGTGGCCGAACACGAGGGGCTGATCCGGGCCCTGGAGCTGCAGGACGAAAGTCTGCTGACCCGGCTTCAGCGGCAGCACATGGAGGGAGCGGTGAGGCGGCTCACCTCTCTGGCTTCCTCCAGCGACACGGCGGGCGACTGATCGGCCGAGCGCATCTGGCCGTCCACCTGGAGCATGTTCGGATAGCCACATCCAGGACCACTGATACCTGACCAAAACACCCCAAAAGTGCGCCGCCGACTCACGGCACTGGCGCCAACGGCTGTAGCCCGTTCGCCGTTTCCAGCGACACTTTCGGCCATGGCCGGACGACCGGATGGCTGGCCGGCTGGCCGGCTGGCTGAGCCGCGCTCGTTCGTAGCCCAGCGCCGACACCGCCCCGACCTCTCCCCACTCGCGTCCCATGAGTGTCCGCCGACTCATCCGGAAATCGGGAATCGGATTGTAGACTCCCGCAATGAAACTGGACCACATATTCGTCAACGGACAGTGGACAGCATCGGCCGGGAGCGAGTCGATCGATGTCCTGAACCCCTACACCGAGAGCGTGATCGGCCGCGTGCCCGAGGGTGACCCAGTCGACGTCGACCGCGCCGTGGCCGCCGCGCGGTCGGCCTTCGACTCCTGGAGCCGGACGCCGGTGCGGGAACGGCTCGCCCACCTGGAGCGCATCACCGCCGGGGTCCGGCACCGATCCGAGGAACTGGCGCAGATCATCACCGCCGAGCTGGGGTCGCCGATCACCGAGTCCCGCCGGACCCAGGTGGGGCTGTCGGTCACCGGGTTCGAGGGCATCGGCGAGATCGCCGCCGACTACCCGTTCGAGGAGGCCGTCGGCAACAGCCTGGTGATCCGGGAGCCGGCGGGAGTGGCCGCGTGCATCACGCCCTGGAACTACCCCCTGCACCAGATCACCCTTAAAGTGGCCTCCGCCCTCGCCGCCGGGTGCACGGTCGTACTCAAGCCCAGCGAGGTGACGCCCCTCAACGCCTTCGTCCTCGCGGAGATCATCGAGGCTTCGGGCCTGCCCGCAGGGGTCTTCAACCTCGTCTGCGGCCCGGGGCAGACGGTGGGCGAGGCGCTGGTCAGCCACCCCGAGGTCGACCTGATCAGCTTCACCGGCTCCACGCGCGCCGGTGTACGCATCAGCCGGCTGGCGGCCCCGAAAGTCAACAAGGTCTGCCTCGAACTGGGCGGGAAGTCCGCCTCCGTCATCCTGGACGACGCGGATCTCGCGGCAGTGGTCCCCGACGCCCTGGACCGCTGCGTGTCGAACTCAGGGCAGAGCTGCAGCGCCCTGACCAGGCTGCTGGTGCCGCAGGACCGGCTCGACGAGGCCGCCGAACTCGCCGCAGTCGCCGCGCGGCGGTACGTACTGGGCGATCCCGCCGACGAGACCACCGAACTGGGCCCGCTGGCTTCGCTCACGCAGCGGGACATCGTCCGCTCGTACATCGCCTCGGGGATCGACGAGGGTGCCCAGCTGGTGTGCGGAGGCGCCGAGGCACCCGCGGGACTGCCACGCGGGTACTTCGTCGCGCCGACGGTCTTCACCCAGGTCACCCCACAGATGACGATCTTTCGCGAGGAGATCTTCGGTCCGGTCCTGAGCATCACCGGCTATCGGGACGACGACCACGCGGTGGCCCTCGCCAACGCCGGCGACTACGGCCTGTCGGGCGGGGTGTGGAGCGCCGACATCGACCGGGCCCACGCCGTGGCTCGCAGACTGCGGACCGGGCAGGTGAGGATCAACGGCGGCGCTTACAACTTCTTCACACCGTTCGGTGGCTACAAGATGTCCGGGCTCGGCAGGGAGTCGGGCAGGTACGGATTCGAGGAGTTCCTAGAGGTCAAGTCGCTGTTGCGGTGAGAGGCGGGGGGCCTGGGCACCCCGTCCGGGCGGTCGGCGCGAGTTCCTCGCAAGGTAAAAACCTGCAACCCGATTGTTGACGATCGGATTCTCGGGTGGGTCTACTGTTCGCCACCTCCAGCCAACCGCTGTGGATGCTGGCTGGTCCGTCGACGCGGCGTGGCCCTGAGCGGCCGTTGTTCGCGAGCGCCCGTCGACGGGCCCACGACCCCACCCCCTGGGAGCAGTCATGGAATCTCCGCACCAGCCTCACCCCGGTAGCCGACCGTTCAGCCGCCGCGGCCTCCTCAAGGGCGGCGCGTTCATCGGGTCCGCACTGGCCGTCCCCTCACTCCTCACCACCGGATGTTCCGCCGCTGCCGGCGGTAAGAACAGCCTGACCTTCACCAGTGATGGCGGCGCCTACCAGGACGCGATGACCAAGGCTTGGCTGACGCCGTTTCAGAAGGAGAGCGGCATCACCGTCCTCCAGGACTCGCCGAAGGACTACGCCAAGGTCAAGGCCATGGTGCAGTCCAAGAACGTCACCTGGGACGTCATGACGGCGGGCAACGTGTTCGGACTCAGCAACGCCGACATGGCGCTGCTGGAGCCGCTCACCAAGGAAGACATCCCGCAGATCGCCGACATCAACCCCAACTTCGTGCAGTCCCACCGGGTGGGCCACGAGGTCTACGCGAACGTCCTCGCCTACCGGACCGACGCGTTCGGCGGAAAGGTCCCCGAAAGCTGGAAGGACTTCTTCGACGTCAGAAAGTTCCCCGGCAAGCGCGGCCTGCCTCAGGCCAGCGACGAGGGCATCTTCGAGTACGCGCTCCTCGCCGACGGCGTCGACCCCGAGCACCTGTACCCGCTGGATTTCGAGCGCGCCCTCGCCAAGCTCGACTCGATCAAGGACCACATCGTGTGGTGGACCACGGGTGCGCAGTCGGCCCAGCTGATCGCCGACAAGGAGGTCGCCCTCTGTGTGATGTGGAACGGACGCGTCTACGACCTGCAACAGAGCAAAACCCCGGTCGAGATCCAGTGGAACCACCACTTCGCCCAGGCCGACTACCTGACCATCCCCAAGGGTGCCGCGAACGTCGCCGCCTGCAAGAAGCTGATCTCCTACATCCTCGACAAGAAGAACAACGCCCGGCTGACCGACTACCTGCCCTACGGCCCCACCAACACCAAGGCCACGAGCATCAACAAGAAGGTCGCCGACCAACTGCCCACGGCACACGCCGACGTCGCGGCCTACTTCGACAACACCTACCGCTCCGCGCACGCAGCCGAGATCGACAAGAAGTTCCAGGATTGGCTGCAGAAGTGACGCTCACCCAGACAACGAAGATTCGTCCCGGCGCGCGTCCCACGACGCCCCCTGGGTGGGTCGCCCGTGTCGGCTGGGGCTGGATGGCCCTGCCTGGGCTGCTGTTCGTCGCGGTCCTGTTCCTCTACCCGTTCATCGAGACGGCGGTGAAAAGCTTCGTCGACCCGTCGCCCGCCAACTATGAGATCTTCGCCCAGTCGGCCGCCTACCGAAAGTCGCTGCTGACGACGTTCCGCACCGCGTTCCTGGTCTCCCTGAGCTGCCTTGTCCTGGGGTACCCGTACGCCTACGCGATGCACAAACTCAAGCCCCGCGCCCGCGCCGTGCTCAGCTTCCTGGTCCTGCTGCCGTTCGGCACCAGCCTGCTGGTCCGCACCTACGCCTGGACCGTATGGCTGCAGGACAACGGCATCGTCAACCGCACCCTCCAGGCACTCGGGCTCACGGACGGTCCCCTCCCCCTGATCCGCACCACCTTCGCGGTGACGGTGGGCATGACCCACGCCCTGCTGCCCTTCATGGTCTTCCCGGTGTACGCGGCCATGAAGCGGGTGCCGACGGACCTGGTGCCGGCGGCGATCAGCCTCGGGGCGAAGAAGTCCCTCGCCTTCCGGCGGGTGTTCCTGCCGCTGACCATGCCGGGCGTGATGGCCGGGACGCTGCTGGTGTTCGTGCTCTCGCTCGGCTACTACATCACCCCCGCCCTGCTGGGCAGCCCACGCGACGGCATGCTCAGCGAGCTCATCGTCAACCAGGTCAGCACGCAGCTCAACTTCGGTGTCGGCGCCGCCGTCGGCATGGTGCTGATGGTGATGACCCTCATCACGCTCTTCCTCGGGACCCGGCTGGTGAAGTTCAGCGACCTCGTGGACTGGAGGAACTGATGCACGACGCACCGGGCAGGTGGCTGCGTCCCACCGCCTTCCTCATCGGGCTGTTCATGTTCGCCCCCACGCTGGTGGTCGTCCCGATGTCCCTCTCCGCCGGCAACCGCCTGCAGTTCCCTCCGGACGGACTGAGCACCCGCTGGTACACGGCCTTCTTCTCCGACCCGGTCTGGGTCCATGCCGTGATCTCCAGCGTCCAGGTCGGGCTGCTGACCACGGTGGTGTCCACGGTGCTGGGGACCGCCACGGCCATCGGCGTCGTACGCGGCAGGCTGCCGGGCAAGGGGCTGATCAACGCCCTCATGCTCAGCCCGATCATCATGCCGGTCGTGGTGTTCGCCATCAGTCTGTTCTTCGTGTTCAGCCGGTGGCAGCTGATCGGCAGCACCTGGGGACTGGTTCTCGCGCACACGGTGCTGGCACTGCCGCTGGTCATCGTCTCGGTGTCGGCCGGACTGCAGCGGATGGACCCACGCCTGGAACGCGCGGCCCGCAGCCTGGGAGCCCGGCCCTGGACGGTCCTGCGCCGGGTCACGCTGCCGCTGCTGCTGCCCGGCATCACCACCGGAGCCCTGTTCGCGTTCGCCACCTCCTGGGACGAGGTCGTCTCGGCGATCTTCCTGACCAGCCCCCAGAACCGCACGCTGCCCGTGGTCATGTGGGAACAGGTCACCACGCAGTTGGATCCGACGCTCGCCGTGGCCGCCACGCTGGTCATGGTCACCACCGTCGTCCTCCTCGTGGGCGCCGCCCTCGCCCAGGCACGACTCAAGAAGGGAAGGACCACCTGATGACCCCCGAGGCGAGTAACGGCGGCCGGCTCCGGCTGGACTCGGTGACCAAACGCTACGGCGATCAAGTGGTGCTCGACCAGGTCTCACTCGACGTCAAGCCCGGCGAGTTCCTCACCCTGCTGGGACCGTCGGGATCCGGCAAGACGACCACGCTCAACCTGATAGCCGGCTTTCTGCAAGGTGACGGCGGCCGTATCGAACTCGACGGCCGCGACCTGTCGAACGTCCCCGCGCACAGCCGCGACATCGGGGTGGTCTTCCAGCAGTACGCGCTGTTCCCCCACCTGACCGCCGCGCAGAACGTCGGTTTCCCGCTCGACGTGCGCAAGGTGAAAGGAGAGGAGAAGAAGACCCGCGTCCAGGCCGCTCTGGACCTGGTCCGCCTCGGCGACTACGGCGACCGGCTGCCCGGCCAGTTGTCCGGTGGGCAGCAGCAACGCATCGCGTTGGCGAGGGCGTTCGTGTTCCAGCCGCGTCTGCTCCTCATGGACGAGCCCCTGGGCGCCCTGGACAAGAAGCTGCGCGAGGTGCTGCAGATCGAGATCACCAAGATCTGCCGGGAACTCGGCGTCACGGTCATCTACGTCACGCACGACCAGGAGGAAGCCCTGGTCATGAGTGACCGGATCGCCATCTACAACAGCGGCCGCATCGAGCAGATCGGCTCCGCCGAGGACCTCTACGAGAGGCCCGCGTCGCTATTCGTCGCCGACTTCGTCGGCGAGTCGAACGTCATCGCCGGCACCCTGGACGGGCGGGACGCCCTGAAGTGCCCTGCGGGCACCCTGTGGTTGCCCCCCGGTGGCCCGGCCCGCGCGGACCAGTCCGACGCCCCGGCCGCCATCGTCCTCAGGCCCGAACGCGCCCGCATCGCGCACGCCTCACGGCCCCTGCCCGACGGCGTCAACGCCACGACCGGAACCCTCTCCGAACTCGTCTATCTGGGACTGGCGCGCAAGTGCATCGTCACCACCGACCACGGCACCGAACTCGTCGTGCGCAGCGACGTCAAGGAACAGTTCGAGGACGACCTGCGTCCCGGCGACCCGGTCTCGGTGTGGTGGCACCCGCACGACTCAGTCGTGGTCCCGGCCCCCGCCGTCGGCTGACCGCCGCCGACTCCCCGCCCGCAGCGCAGTAACGACCAGAAACGGAACAGGCATCATGACGCCACCGCAGACAACCGGCCCCGCGTTCGGCGGCGAGCCCGGAGCCACCGTCGCCTCCGATCCGGTGCGGACGGTCGTCGCCGACCGCACCGTCCTCAAGGGCCTGCCCTTCCAGGACAAGCCCACCACGGTCACCCCCGGCCAGCAGGAGCGGGCGGCCACCGCGTGGTCGGCAGCCGGAGAACGCGTACGCACCGGCTACTGGGAGTGCGGGACCGGCACCTTCACGGCCGTCCGCGACGGAGCCCACGAGATCTGCTACATCGTCTCCGGACGGGCCTCCCTGCACGACGCGTCCGGCACCGTGACGGAGGTGTTCCCCGGCACCGTCCTGGTGCTGCCGACCGGCTGGAACGGGACCTGGGAGGTCCACGAGCCGGTCGAGAAGATGTTCGTCATCATCCAGTCATGACACGTCGCGTGCCCCCGCCGCGCCTTTCACACCCCATCCCTGCCCGCGGCACCACGCCGCACGATCAAAGGAACGGATCCATGTCTCCCAGGCCCGTCGTCACCTTCGACTGCTACCGCACCCTGGTCGACTTCGACCTGAACCGCGTCACCCTGCCCATCGTCCGGGACCGCCTCGACGAGGTCGGCGTCGACCACGAGGTGTTTCTCGACAACCTGCGCGTCATGCGGTTCCAGGGCGTCGTCCAGCCCTACCGGCGCTACCGCGACATCCTGCGGGACACCCTCGAGAACTGCATGCTCCTGCACGGCATCGAGTACCGCGACGAGGACTACGACCAACTGATCGCCGCCGCCGAGAAGTTCCCGGCCTTCCCAGAGGTTCCCGACGCCCTGCGCAAGCTCAAGGAGGCGTACGACATCGCGATCCTCACCAACAGCGACGACGACCTGATCCCGCACCACCTCGACGCCATCGGCGTCCCCTTCGACCACGTGGTCACCGCGCAGCAGGCGGGCGCGTACAAGCCCCGCCGCCAGGCGTTCGAGAAGCTGTTCTCCGTCCTCCCGCAGAGCAGGGACCAGATCACCCACGTCGCCCAGGGCTGGGACTACGACATCATGCCGACCAAGGACCTCGGCATCGCCAGGCGGGTCTGGGTGAACCGCTACGACCTCAAGGGCAGCGACTTCTACCAGCCCTACGACGAGATCCGCGACCTGTCCGAACTGCCCGCGCTGCTGGGGCTCTGATCACCGCCATGAGCTCGGACACCAGCCCCGGAGCGGACCTGATCAACGGCAACGTCTCGTTCTGGTTCGAGGCCATCGGCGGCCGCCCGGCACCGCGCCCCGCCCTGCCCGGCGACGCGACCGCGGACGTGTGCATCGTCGGCGCGGGCTTCACCGGACTGTGGACCGCCTACTACCTGAAGAAGGCCGACCCCTCCCTCGACATCGTCGTCCTGGAACGCGAGTTCGCCGGCTACGGCGCCTCCGGGCGCAACGGCGGATGGGCCTCCGGTCTGATCGCCGGCTCCCGGGACAGGTTCGCGGACCTGTATGGCGTTGAAGCGGTCAAGGCCCAGCAGCGCCTGATGCACGAGGCCGTCGACGAGATCGTCGTCGTCGGCGAGGCAGAGGGAATCAAGGCCGACGTCGTCAAGGGCGGCACCATCCGCATCGCCTCGACGCGGTCCCAGGTACGGCGCCTGGCCGCCGGCGTCGCCGAGGACCACAGGTGGGGGGTCACCGAATCCCGCGTCCTCGACGACCGTGAGCTGCGCGAGCGCATCCGCATCCCCGAAGCCGTCAAGGCCGCCTACACCCCGCACTGCGCCCGGATGCAGCCCGCCCAGTACGTCCGTGGCCTGGCCGACGTCGTCGAGTCCCTCGGCGTCACCATCCGGGAGGCGACCACCGTCACCCGGGTCGAGAGCGGCAAGGCGCACACGGGCCGGGGTGTCGTCCGTGCTCCGGTGATCCTGCGCGCGACCGAGGGCTACACCGCGTCCCTGGCCGGGGAACGGCGCACCTGGCTGCCGATGAACAGCTCGATGATCGTCACCGAACCCCTGCCGCGGTCCGTCTGGGACGAGATCGGCTGGAGCCGGGGCGAAACCCTCGGTGACAAGTGCTACTCCCACATGTACGGCCAGCGGACGGCCGACGGCCGGATCGCCATCGGCGGACGGGGCATCCCCTACCGCTTCGGCTCGGCCACCGACCGCGACGGTGCCACCCAGGAGGCGACCATCCGGTCTCTCACCGAGATCCTGCACCGCAGGTTCCCCGCGGCTCGCGGCTACCGGGTGGAACACGCCTGGTGCGGGGTCCTCGGCGTCCCCCGGGACTGGTGTTCCAGCGCCGTCTTCGACCCTGCCACCGGACTCGGGCATGCCGGTGGGTACGTCGGCCAGGGTCTCACCACCACCAATCTGGCCGGCCGCACGCTGCGCGACCTGGTACTCGGCCACGACACCGAGCTCACCCGGCTTCCCTGGGTGGGGCACACCTCGCGCAAGTGGGAGGTCGAGCCGTTGCGGTGGCTGGGCGTGAGGTCGATGTACCTGGCCTACAGTCGGGCGGACCGCAGGGAACTCGCCGGCCGTCAACGCGAGTCACGGCTCGCGAGGCTGGCCGACGTCATCAGCCGCCGCCCGTGACCGGTTGAGGACACCGCGGGACGGGGTCGTCACGTTCGCCGTCCGTCGGCGACCCCGATCCGCGGTTGTCAACAATCCATCTGCAGACAAGAATGGGCCTCATGACCGCGCTCAGCCCGTTTTCTCGCTGCAGCTGCGGCAGCCCGCACGAGTCCCGCCTCCGCCCACACGGCCGGCGGACGAGAAGGATGTGACTGATGGCAGGCATTGACGGACTCTTCGCTCTGGAGGACCGCCCGACATCGGAGCTGATTGCCGACCAGATTCGGGAGGGCATCCTCCAAGGCGCCTTCCGGCCGGGCGAGCAGGTGGTCGAGGCCCAGCTCGCCGCTCGGATGCAGGTGTCCCGTGGCCCGGTGCGCGAAGCGCTGCAGCGGCTCATCCAGGAGGGTCTGCTCGTCAGTTACCGCAACCGGGGTGTCTTCGTACTGGAACTGACCGCCAGCGACATCGCCGAAATCTACGCCGCCCGTAAGGCCGTCGAAACGGCCGCCGCCGACGCGGTGCTGAAATCCGGGAAAGCGGCCGTCAACGCCACTGCCACCGCCCTCAGAAAGGTCCTCGGCGACATGGCCGGCGCGGTGGGCACCGGCGACTGGTCCCGGCTGGCCGAACTCGACCTGACCTTCCACAGCACCCTCGTCGGGGCCTCGGGCAACTCGCGGCTTTCACGCATCTATACGACCCTCGCGGCGGAATCACGTATCTGCCTGGCCGGCCTCGAAGACTCGTACGCACGCATCGAGGCTCTTGTGAAGGAGCACGAACGCATCGTCGATTTCCTGGCGGAAGAACGCGGGCAGGCTCTCCGCGAGGAGATCGAACGGCACATGGACAAGGCGGTGGCGGACCTGACCATCGGGGTCCCCCACCCGGATCCGCGCGATGACGGAGCGGCCTCCCGCTGATCATCATCATGCGTCCACGGACGTGCCAGTGGCGTCAGGCGGCGCGAAAGGCAAGGACGGTGTTGTGACCGCCGAAGCCGAGGGAGTGGCTGAGGGCCAGGTGGATGCCGTGGTGTCGTGGTTTGTCCGTGACCAGGTCGATGCCGTCCGTGCCGTCGTCGAAGGCTGTGAAGTTGGCGGTGGGCGGGACCGCGCCGCGTGCGACTGAGAGCACGGTGAGCGCCGCCTCTATGGCCCCGGCCGCGCCCATGGTGTGGCCGAGGACACCCTTCGCCGAGGTCACCGACGGGGGCTGACGGCCGTACAGGCGGCGGATCACCGTGGCTTCCACACGGTCGTTGAGCGGCGTGCTGGTGCCGTGCGCGTTGATGTGGTCCACCTCGTCCGGCGCGGCCCCGGCTTGCGCCAGCGCTGCCCGGACGGCTCGTTCGAGGCCGGTGCCGTCGGGGTCGGGGGCGACCGGATGGTGGGCGTCGGTGGTGGTTCCGTGCCCGGCGAGCAGGGCCGGCGGACGGGCGTGCCTTGCTCGGGCGTCCTCCTCGCGTTCCAGCACCAGCACCGCGGAGCCTTCGGCGAGAACGAAGCCGTCCCGCTCCCGGTCGAACGGCCGCGAGGCGCGGACGGGATCGTGCGTACGCCGGGACAGGGCGCCCATCTTGGCGAAGGCCGCCGAGCACAGCGGTGTCACCATGGCGTCGCTCCCGCCCGCCAGGGCGAGGTCGCAGTGTCCGGCTGCGAGCAGCAGACCGGCGGTGATGACGGCGCTCGCACCCGATGCGCAGGCGGTGGACGTGTGCAGGGCGGGGCCTTTGACGCCGAGTTCCAGTGCGGCGTGTCCGGCGGCCATGTTGGGCAGGTAGGCGGGCAGGGTGTGGGGGGAGATTCGGTCCGGTCCGGTGGCGAGCAGTCGGCGGTGCTGGTCCTCCAGGGTGCCGATCCCCCCTGCGGCCGAGCCGATCACCAGGGCCGTGCGCTCGGGCTGCCAGGCGCCGCTGTCGCAGTCGGCACTGTCGAGGCCGGCACTGTTGAGGCCGGCGCTGTCGAGGGCTTCGCGGGCGGCTGCCAGCAGCAGTTGGGTGGCGCGGTCGAACCGCCAGGGTTGGCGCAGCCGGGCGTGGGTGTGCGGGTCGAAATCCGGCACGCGGCAGGCGATCGGGACCGGGAGTCCGGCCAGTTCGGGGTCGTCGGCGGCGGTGGAGCGCCCTGCGCACAGTCCCTGCCAGGTGGGCGCCGTGCCGGTGCCGGCCGGGGTGACCAGGCCGACTCCGGTGACGGCGACGGTCGGTGGGGGCGGTGCGGCCACTACGCCGTTCCTCCCTCGCCGGCGGAGTCGGCACGCAGCCGGTGGACCGTGTCCCTCACCTGTCGCACGGTCAGCCCGATGTCGGCCTCGGAGTCGTCGAGGGGAACCTGCCACTGCTCCTGCAGGGTCACATACAGCTCCACGGCGGCCAGCGAGTCGAGGCCGAGGTCTTCCAGCGTCGCCTCGGGCCGGATGTGCTCGGGCGCCACCTCGAACTTGCCTTGGAGCACGGTCACGAGGTGCTGGTCGACGGGATCGGCCGAGTGGACGAGTGTTTCGGAAGCCATGAGGCGTTGCTCCTTCGGGAGTTGTCGGTTTCGGTTGCGGGTTCGGGTTCGGGTTCGGGTTCGGGTTCGGGTAGGACGATGCGGGGTTCGGGGGTGGGCCACGTCAAGGCTGTCGATCCCCAGGTCAGTCCGCCGCCGAAGGCGGTGAGCAGCGTGCGCGTCCCTGGTTCGGTGCCGTTGCGGGCCGATGCGTCCGCCAGTACCAGCGGGATGGACGCGGCGGCCGTGTTCCCCAGCTCGCTGAGGTTGCCGAGGCGCCGCTCCGGCGGGATGCCGAGGCGGTCTGCGACGGCGTCCAGGATCCGTTGGTTCGCCTGGTGGGCGACGAACGCGCGGACGCTGCCGGCGGGCCAGCCGAGGTGGTCCAGGACGGCTCGGCTGGAGGCGGTCATCCGGCGTACGGCATGGGCGTAGACCTCGCGGCCACGCATCCGGAAACGATGGTCGCAGCGCGCGTCGTGATCGGCCGGCCAAGGGGCGCGGGAGCCGCCGCCCGGCACGGTGATCAGGTCGCGTCCCGCGCCGTCCGCTCCGAGGTCGGCGGCGAGCACGGCGCCGGGCTCGTCCGGGCCGCCGCGGCGCAGCAGTACGGCACCTGCCCCGTCACCGAAGATGGGGGCGGTCTCCCGGTCCGCGGGGTCGAGGATGCTGGAGAAGGCATCGGCGCCGATCACCAGGGGCGTCGAGCAGACCCCGCCGCGCACGAGTGCGGTGGCGACGGTGAGTCCGTAGACGAAACCCGAGCAGACCGCGGCGAGGTCGAACGCGGGAACGCCGTTCAGTCCGAGCCGGTGAGCGACCTCCGGTGCGCTCGCCGGGCAGGGATGGTCGGGGGTGGTGGTGGCCAGCAGGACGAGATCCGGGCGTGGCGTGCTGCCGGGCGCCGCGGCCGCGGAGCCTCAGCCGAAGCGGCCCGAGATGTAGTCCTCCGTGGCCTGGACCGACGGGTTGGAGAAGATGCGCTCCGTGTCGTCGATCTCGATC
>NZ_JBEXQG010000112.1:0-19854 GCF_040612485.1 Streptomyces sp. NPDC006385 | reverse complement strand
GACGTCGTTGTACGGACTTCAGGGCAGCGCCGCCGTCGTCACGGGCGCCACGCGCGGCATCGGGCGGTCCCCTGTTCCGGTCGCGGCCCCGCTGCCCCTGGTGGTGAGGTCGGTCATGAGCCGCAGCAGCCGCCGGCCGGGGCCTGCTTGGCAGCTGTCCCGACTGTGGGGGCGCCGAGCTGGACGAGTTGCGGCGCGGGCGTGCAGCAGCCGCCGTCCGCCTCCTGGGTGTCGGGGGCATCGAAGAGGCCGGCGCCGCCGCAGACTCCGGTCTCGGGCAGGGTGACTTCGACGCGGTCGGCCGCGTCGAGGTCGCCGACGATGGCGGCGGCCACTGAGCGGGCCTGCTCGTAGCCGGTCATGGCGAGGAAGGTCGGGGCGCGGCCGTAGGACTTCATCCCGATCAGGTACACGCCCTGTTCGGGGTGGGAGAGCTCGCGGTGGCCGTGGGGGTAAACGGTGCCGCAGGAATGCTGGTTGGGGTCGATCAGCGGAGCCAGATCGACCGGTGCCTGGAGACGCTCATCGAGGGCCAGGCGCAGCTCGCTGAGGAAGGACAGGTCGGGGCGGAAACCGGTCAACACGATCACCTCGTCGACCGCGTCCAGGCGGCGCCCGTCCTCGCCGACCAGGACCGGGCGGCCGTCGGCGGCGCGTTCGATTGCTTCGGTGCGGAAGCCGGTGACCGCGTCCGCGTGGCCCTCGTCGACAGCGGCCTTCGCCGCCAGGCCCAGAGCGCCGCGCGCCGGGAGCTGGTCGGCTTCTCCGCCGCCGAAGGTGGAGCCGGAGATGCCCCGGCGCAGGATCCACACGCCCTTCGTGTGCGCGCCGTCGTCGGACTTGGCCAGGTCGGCGATGTGGGCAAGGGCGGTGAAGGCGGAGGCACCGGAACCGATCACGGCGGTGCGCTTGCCCGCGTACCGGGCGCGGACCGCCGGGTCCTTGAGGTCTGGGACGCGGTAGGTGATCCGGTCCGCGGTGGCTTTCTCACCGAGGGCGGGGAGGCCGCTGCCGCCGGCCGGGGACGGCGTGGCCCAGGTACCGGAGGCGTCGATGACGGAGCGGGCGAAGACCCGCTCCTCGCGGCTGTCGGCGTGGGTGACGTGCACGACGAACGGCTGCTGCTCCCGGTCGGCATCCACGATGCGGTCCCGGCCGGCCCGGGAGACGCCGGTGACCCGCGCGCCGTAGCGGACGCGGTCACCGAGGACGTCGGCGAGCGGCTGCAGGTAGAGGTCGGTCCAGTCGCCGCCGGAGGGGTAGGTGGCCGCATCGGGGCGTGTCCAGCCGGTGGGGGCGAGGAGCTTCTCGGCGGCCGGGTCGACGAGCTCGCCCCAGGTGGAGAACAGGCGCACGTGCGCCCACTCGCGCACCGCGGCGCCGGCGCTCTGGCCGGCTTCCAGCACCAGGGGCTCGATGCCCTGGTCGACCAGGTGGGCGGCGGCGGCCAGGCCGGTCGGTCCGGCTCCGATCACGACGGCGGGCAGCTCGGTGGTGGCGGGCGCGTTCACGACGACTCCTTGCGTGTTTCGACACCTGTCGATGGGTTGCGCAGCCAGCATGGCACCTGCTTCGATAAGCGTCAACATAGACATTCGTCGAAACGAGGGGTCCATGGAGCACGTCGACGCAGTGGTGATCGGAGGCGGCCAGTCCGGGCTGGCCGCGGCGGGAGCCTTGCGCGAGCAGGGCCTCAGCCCGGTGGTACTGGATGCATCGAATGGGCCGGGCGGGTCGTGGCCGCACTACTACGACAGCCTCACGCTGTTCTCGCCTGCCCGGTTCAGCGCCCTTCCGGGACTGGCGCTGGGTGGGGACCCGGACCGCTATCCGCACCGGGATGAGGTCGTCGACTATCTCGCCCGCTACGCGCAGCGCCTGGACGTCGAGATCCGCACCCGCACCCGGGTCGAGGCCGTCGAGTCCGCCAGCGACGGCTTCGTGATCCGAACCGCCGGTGGCCGCAGCCTCACCACTGCCGGGATCGTCGCGGCCACCGGCGCCTTCGCCAACCCGCTGCGGCCCGACCTGCCGGGACAGGAGGGCTTCGGCGGTGAGGTGCTGCACGTGGCCGACTACCGCAGCCCCAAACCGTACGCGGGCAAGCGGATCGTGGTCGTGGGCGGCGGGAACTCCGCCGTCCAGGTCGGCTATGAACTCGCCGAGGTCGCGCATGTGACGCTCGCCAGCCGCCACCCGATCCGGTTCCTGCCTCAACTGCGCGACGGCAAGGACATCCACCATTGGCTGACCAGCACGGGTTTTGACCATCTGCCGCCTGAATGGCTCATCCACTTCGTCGGCGGCACCCTCGTCATGGACGCCGGCCAGTACCAGGACGCCCTGGCTACCGGCCGCCTGGAGCGAAGGGCGATGTTCACCGCGCTCGACGGCGACACCATCGTGCGGGCCGACGGCAGGCGGGAAACCGTCGACGTGGTGCTGCTCGCGACCGGATACCGGCCCAGCCTCGACTACCTCGCGCCCCTCGGCGCACTCACCCCGGACGGCATGCCCCTGCACAGCGGCGGCCTGTCCACCACCCACCCCGGCCTGGTCTACCTCGGCCTTGAGTTCCAGCGATCCTTCGCCTCCAACACGCTGCGCGGCGTGGCCCGGGATGCCGCCTACGTGATCCCGCCGCTGGCCGCCCACGTCCGCAGGGCACCGGCAGCCGCCGGACTCTGAACAGCCTCGGCGGTGTACCCGACTTCCGGGCACCCCTCTCTTTGATTCGATGTGTGCCAACATAGATACATGTCGAATGCCGAGGTGCTGTCGCTGACCGAGCCCCACATTCAGGACGTCGTGCCGTGCTGCCCGCCGCTGACCGAACGACCGATGAACGCCGAAGAGGCCGAGCGTGCCGCGCGGATGTTCAAGGCGCTCGGTGACCCGGTGCGCCTGCGGCTGTTCTCCGCGGTGGCCTCGCACGAGAGCGGCGAGGCGTGCGTGTGCGACATCTCCGATGTCGGCGTCTCCCAGCCCACGGTGTCCCACCACCTGAAGAAGCTGAAGGAGGCGGGGCTGCTCACCTCCGAACGGCGCGGCACCTGGGTCTACTACCGCGTCGAGCCGTCGGTGCTGGCGGCGATGGGCAAGCTTCTCACCACCACGCCGGCTGCGGCCTGACTGACCGGACAAGGGTAGGGAAAGCCGTGGGCAGCAGGGCATCGAGCGCGATGATCAGGCCACTCGTGCCGGAGCACGCCGAGCAGGTGCTGGCGATCTACCAAAGTGGGATCGACGAGGGGAACGCTACCTTCGAGACCGTCGCACCAGCCTGGGAGTCGTTCGATAAGGCGAAGCTGGCCGAGCACCGCTTCGCCGCCGTCGACGAGGACGGCACGGTGCTCGGCTGGGTGGCCGCGATCCGAGTCTCCGAGCGGGGCGCGTATGCGGGCGTGGTCGAGCACTCCGTCTACGTCGCCCCCGCCGCCCGTGGCCGTGGCGTCGCGGAATCACTACTGAAGGCGCTGATCGGCTCCACGGTGGCAGCGGGGATCTGGACCATCCAGTCCGGGATCTTCCCGGAGAACACCGCCAGCCTCGCCCTCCACGAACGGGCCGGCTTCCGGGTCATCGGCACCCGACAGCGCATCGGCCGCCACCACGGCGTCCGGCGCGACGTGGTCCTCGTCGAGCGCCGCAGTCCTGTGATCGGCTGAGACTCAGCCCCATGCACAGGCCGGCCCCTGCCGCCGGCCAACGCCGCCCGGGCAGCGAGGAGCGCTCCGCCGGGGAGAACAGGTGCAGCGAGTCCCACATGTACTACAGGCCCCGCCCGGTTCCGTATCTGCGTCGATCACGAAGTCGAAATTCTGGAGGCGCAGGTGGTAGCCGATGCGGTAGATGCCCTGTCCGGGGTAGGCGAGCTAGCGGTGGCCTTACGGGGAGACGGTGTCGCGTGAGTGCTGACCGGGGTCGATCAACGGTGCCAGTCCGGCCGGCGGGGCCCCGGGTCTCTCAATCGTCCTCATTTTCCGCGAGACGGAGTGGAGCCCCGAAGGCCACCACCGCACAGTCGGCCGTGGGCGCGGCCCGGTCGTCGAGCGAAGCCCAACCACGTCTGACCTGTCGCACGACGCCCGGGAGCGTCGTGCGATGGACAATTGCAGGAGGTCAGCTCCGTTCGGGCGTGGCGGGAACGCTCTGCGCTGGTGCCGGGCGGTGCATGGCTTGCGACCGGTGGGTACCCTCGCTGCAGGTGGCGCACAGGATGCGCCGAGTCTGCCCCCGGGCGGGACCGACAAGACCGGATGGGTGCCCGGGGATGCGGACGGGGTGGGCATGCTCTTGACACAGGGCGGCGCCACAGTTCTGACAGATGGCTGCGGCCGGGTTGGGTTGGCCGGCTTGTGTGCAGTCGAAGCAGTGCACGGTCGTGTCCTTTCGCTGGGTGGAATCTGAGGGTCAGGTGCCGAGGATGGTGAGCCATCCGGCGAGTGCGGCCAGGGTCACAAGGAGGACGGGAACGGTGAGGACGATGCCGGTACGGAAGTAGCGGCCCCAGCCGATGTGCATGCCCTTACGGTCGAGCACGTGCAGCCACAGCAGAGTGGCGAGGCTGCCGATCGGAGTGATCTTCGGGCCGAGATCGGAGCCGATGACGTTGGCGTACACCATGGCCTCGTGGGTGAGACCATGGGCGCCGGCGGCGCTGATTGCCAGGGCCGCGATGAGCACGGTGGGCATGTTGTTCATCAGCGAGGCGACGATCGCGACGACGACGCCGGTGCCGACCGCGGCGGTCAGCACGCCGTGGTCGCCGAAGAAGGCGAACAGCCGAGCCAGCTCGTCAGTGAGCCCCTGGTTCCGCAGACCGTAGACGACCAGGTACATGCCGATGCTGAACAGCACGATCTGCCATGGTGCCTCTTTGATGACCTTGCCGACCTGGATGTGCCGGAAGACTTGCCCACCGCCCGCACGGGCGTCGCGTGCTGCCTCTTCGGCGGCGTCCGCGGTGTTGCGCTCGTCGCCGACCGGGTGGCGCAACAGCGCGGCATTGTGCCCTGTTCCTGCCATGGCGGGCGCAGGAGGGGCAGCTGCGCCAGTGAAGAGGGCGGCGGGCTTGCGGGCTGCGACGACGATGAGCAGGAGGGCGCCGACCCCGGCGACGGCGGAGAGAGGTACGCCCAGGGGATCGGCGAGGAAGTAGCCGACCAGCAGCAGGGCCAGTACCGCCCAGCCCGCGCGGAAGGTCAACGGGTCGCTGATCGCCGTGGCGGGGCGCCGCAGCGCGGTGACCTCGTACCGCCGGGGAATGGCCCGGCGGAAGTAGAGCATCAGGACAGCGAGACTGGCCAGCACGGAGACCATCCCGACGGGCACCATCACGGCGGCGTAGCGGGAGAAGCCGATGTCGAAGTAGTCGGCGGTGACGATATTGACCAGGTTGGACACGATCAGAGGGAGGCTGGCGGTGTCCGCGATGAATCCGGTGGCCATGACGAACGCCAGCGCGGCCTTCGCCGGGAACTTCAACGCCAGCATGATCTGAATGACGATAGGGGTGAGGATCAGTGCCGCCCCGTCGTTGGCGAACAGTGCCGCGATCACGGCGCCGAGGAGCACGATGAGCACGAACAAGGTGCGCCCACGGCCCCGCCCCCACCGGGCGACGTGCAAGGCGGCCCACTCGAAGAATCCGCTCTCGTCCAGCAGCAGCGAGATGATGATGATCGCGACGAAGGTGAGGGTGGCGTTCCAGACGATGTCCACCACGGTGGGCACGTCGGAGAAGTGAACGACGGTGGTGGCCAGCGCCACGACCGCGCCGCCCAGGGCACTCCAGCCGATGCCCAGGCCCTTGGGCTGCCAGATCACCAGCGTCAGGGTGGCAACAAAGATCAGGATGGCGACAAGCAACACGATGTTTTCGCTCTCCCTCAGCGGTAGGGGGCCTGTGGGCCGAGCCGGAGGCCGGCCCACAGGGGGATTCACCCGCTACGGGCCACCAGGTGGGCCAGCTGCTCCGGGCCTTCGGGCGCGGACGAAGTCCACGGCAGGATGGCGGTGCGCTGTGCGTGCTCCCTGGTGACCTCGGTGACATAGCGCTGCTCGGCATTGGCCTTGGCCCGCAGCAGCGGGTCCATGGGGCCGGCGGCGGCCAGGCTCTGGTTGACCACCCAGGCGAACGGCTTGATCCCTGCCCGGAACAGATCGGCCTGTAGCGCCGCGGCCTCGTGGACGGGCGTCGCCTCCGGAAGCGTGACCAGCAGGGTGCGGGTGTAGTCGGGATCGGTCAGCCGGTTCAGCAGTTCCACGGCCTCGGCGGGGGGCGTCTGCCCTGTCTGCTGGGCGATCTGGCGCTGGTAGCCGCGGGAGGCGTCGAGCAGGAGCAGTGTGTGGCCGGTCGGCGCGGTGTCCAGGACGACGAACCGGCCGGTGGCCTCGGCCACGGTCCGGGCGAAGGCGTAGAAGACCGCGATCTCTTCGGTACAGGGCGAGTCCAGGTCCTCGGCCATCAGTGCGAGGGCGTCTTCGTCCAGCGCGGCACCGGCCTGTGCCAGGACGGATGCGGTGTAGGCCGCTGTCTCCGCCGCGGGGTCGATCCGGGTGACCCGGAGGTTGTTGCTTCCGGCTCCGGCCACGGCGTTCACGTGTGCGGCGGGGTCGGTGGTGGTCAGAGTGACCGGGTGGCCCCGGCGTGCGAGGTCGAGAGCGATCGCGGCGGCGACGGTGGTCTTGCCGACACCGCCCTTGCCCATGGTCATCACCAGCCCCTGCCCGCTTTCGGCGATGTCGTCCACCAGGGCGGCCAGACCACCGTCCGCCTCCGCAGCAGGGAGGGCGGAGACGGCTGTGACCGGCTCGACCGCCGGCTGCGGACCGAACATGCCGCGCAGAGCCGGAACACCGATGGGCGGTACCGGCAGCAGGGGTACGCGATCCACCTCATCGATGCCGGCCAGGCTGTCCGGCAAGCCGTCCAGAGCGTCCTGGGCGCGACGCTCCCAGGCGGCGGCCACCGGGTCGTCCGGGCGGGTGGCGCTGAAGACCCCGTTGACGACGAGCCGCTGCCCGCTGATGCCCAGCGCCCGCAGCTCCGCGGCCGTTCGGCCGGCTTCGGCCAACGGGCCCGCGTCCGGGCGGGTGACCAGGACGACGGTCGTGCGGTCCGGGTCTGCGAGAGCCGCCATGGCCTGCGCATAGCGCGTTTGCTGTGCGCCCAGCTCAGACAGTGGTCCGATGCAGGAAGCGCCGCCCGGGTTGGTGACCAGGAAGTCCGACCACGCACCGGGCAGGCTGAGCAGCCGCAGGGTGTGTCCCGTCGGCGCGGTGTCGAAGATAATGTGATCGAAGCGCGCGGTGACCTGTGGGTCTGTCAGGAGGGCGACGAATTCGTTGAACGCCGCGATCTCCACGGTGCAGGCGCCGGAGAGCTGCTCCTCGATCTGGCTGATCGCCGAGGCGGGCAGCGTGCCGCGGTAGGGGCCCAGGACCTTTTCCCGGTACTGCTCCGCTGCGGCGGAGGGGTCGATGTTCATCGCGTGCAACCCCGCGGCTCCTGGAACGGCCACGGGGGCCCCTCCTGCCTCCACGCCGAGGACCTCGGAAAGGTTGGACGCCGGGTCCGTGCTGACCAGGAGCACCTGGCGTCCCGCGTCGGCCAGTCCGATCGCGGTGGCCGATGCCGTCGAGGTCTTGCCGACGCCGCCCTTGCCGGTGAAGAAGAGGAACGGCGGCGCGGCGGCACGCAGCCTCCCGAGGACGTCGACGGGCGGTTGCGCCGTCATGTCAGCATCCCTCCGGGCCGCAGCCGCAGTCGCTGCCCGAGTCGCCGATCGGAGCGATCGGCAGGCCGGGGCGCTCGGTGCGTGCGCCGGTCCATTCGGCAAGCTCTACTCGGGTGGGATACCGCCCGGAGCACCGCAACGTCCCGTCGACCAGCACGGCAGGCAGCGCGCTCTCGCCCTTGTCCTGAAGAAGTGCCTTGACCTGGGCGTCCTCGGCGAACCTGCCGGGTTCTGTGGACAGCGAAAACCGCTGCACCTCCACCCCGGCGGTGACCAGCCATGCCGCATCGGCGGCGAACTGGGTCAGTGACGGATCGACGGACGGCCCGCACACTCCGGTGGAACAGCACATCGCCGGGTCGTACACCTGGACTGCGGACATTTCTGGCTCCCTTCCACGACGGACCGCTCCGGGTCAGCGGCTCGCTCAGCTACGACGTTACATCAGTCTGCCCTGATACATCAAAGGATGCTGATACATACGCGAGCCTCCACCCAGTACATCCGACGCACAAGGCGACCACTGCGCTGGCAGCAGGGAAGGGAGGCGCTTGACCCACGATGCGGGCGCATGGTGGTATCGAAGCATGCTGATGTCAGCCGATGCCCCGACCGTGGGCCTTCCTCTCGCCGAGGCGACCGTGAAGCTGTTCGGCGACCCACTGCGGGCCCGGATCGTGCAGCTGCTGGCTGCCGAGCAGATGTGCACGTGCCATCTGATGGAGGAGACCGGAGCGCGCCAGTCCACGATCAGCCACCATCTGCGGATCCTGCGGGAAGCCGGATTCGTCGCGGCTGAGGCCCATGGCCGCTTTACCTATTACCGGCTGCGCCCTGAAGTCTTTTGCACCCTCACAGTCGGCGTTGCCGAACTGGCCGCGCAGGTGCAGCAGGCACAGGCGGTCCGACGCCCCTGCCCGTAAGCAGCGGCGGGCCCACGGCATCGGCCGGCATCGCCGCCGCCACGGTGGTCGGCAAGGGCAAGGATCTGACCCTGGAGTTCGACTACCGGACCTCCGTCGACGGCACGTACCCCGTCGTCCTGGTCAGCTACGAGATCGTCTGCGACCAGGGCAACGACGCCGACACCTTGCCCGCTCTGAGGTCATTCCTGACCTACACGGCCAGCGATGCGGGCCAGAAGCCGCTGTCCAGCATTCATTACGCGCCACTGCCGGGGTCAGTGACCGCCGAAGTGCGAAAGGTCGTCAGCACATTGCGCTGACGACGCATGAATCACCCTCCGGAAGTGAGCAGTTCGGCGATCTCGCGCGCCGCGTCGCGGGCAGGTCGGCCGACGCCGATGAGGGTGGCGGAGGCGGGGCCGGTCCAGTCACCGTAGCCGAGCAGGTGCAACCGGGGTTCCTCCACGGACCGCGTGCCGTAGGTGGCGATGTGGCCGCGCGAGCCGCGCAAGCCCAGGGGTGAAAGGTGCGAGAGGGCCGGACGGAAGCCGGTGCACCAGATCACCACGTCCTGGTCCGCGCGAGTGCCGTCGGCCCATTCGACGCCGTGGTGGGTGAGGCGGGTGAACATCGGTGCGGCCTGGAGCAGTCCACGGTCGCGGGCTTCTCGCACTGGCGGTACGGCGACGATGTCGCCGAGCGAGGCGACTCCTCCCGTGTCGGTGCGGCCGCCGTCGATGGCGCGGCGGCGGGCGGTGGCCGCGTCGAAGAGGGCGCGTCCGTCGATGTCGTCGGCGAGGTAGCGGGGCGGGCGCTGGGTGACCCAGGTCAGCTCGGTGTCGTAGGCGAGGTCGGCGGCGATCTGGGCACCCGAGTTGCCGCCCCCGACGACGATCACGCGTCGGCCCGTGAAGTCCTGCGGTCTGCGGTAGGAGACGGTGTGCAGTTGGCGCCCCGCGAAGTCTGCCCGGCCCGGGACGGCGGGGAGGAAGGGGCGCCACCAGGTACCGGTCGCGCTGATTACCGTGCGGGCGTGCCAGGTGCCGGAGTCGGTCTCGACTCTCAGCAGCCGTCCGTCGTCGTGCACGCCGGTGACCTGGACCGGTCGCTGCACGGGGAGGTCGTACCGCTTCTCGTAGTCGCTCAGGTAGGCCACCACGTGCCCGGCCTCGGGGTACTCCTCGCCCGGCTGCGTCGGCATGAGGCGGCCGGGGAGGGAGGAGAAGGCGGCCGGGGAGAAGAGGTGGAGGGAGTCCCAGGTGTGCTGCCAGGCCCCGCCCGGTGTGGTTTGGGCGTCGAGGATGACGAAGTCGAGGCCCTGGCGGCGCAGGTAGTAGCCGGCGGCGAGCCCTGCCTGGCCGCCGCCGATCACCACCACATCGAGATGCTGAGTCATGCGGCTGTGGTCGCAGCCGCGCAGCCCGGGCAGAGCACGGACCGGGTCTGTCTCGTTGCAGCGGGACCGAGCGGCGGTCCGGTGCGCACGGAGCGGCAGCGCACGTGCGCGTGCTCGGCGCACACGGCCGCGCTGCAGCCTTGGCACACGGCGACCGCGGACCGTTCGGTGTGGTCGGTGTCGCATTCGAGGCAGTGCATCAGCCGTCCTTCCCACGTGGTCTGGATGTTGGCCTCGCCGGTGCCGGCCGGCGTTTTGAGCAGGCCGGCACCGGCGAGGACCGGGGGGCGCCCTTTGGGCTGCCTGCGGGCAGCAGGCGGCCTACACCTGGAAGCGGTGTATCAGCGGTTGTCGCCGGCCGTGGCCAGGGCTGAGGGCGCGAAGCGGCGCCGCCAGGCCAGCGAGACGTACACGAGCGCGACGAGCACGGGTACTTCGATGAGCGGGCCGACGACCCCGGAGAGCGCCTGACCTGAGGTGACGCCGAAGGTGGCAATGGCGACGGCGATGGCCAGCTCGAAGTTGTTGCCCGCCGCGGTGAAAGCGAGGGTCGCGGTGCGGTCGTAGGCCAGGCCGATCGCCTTGCCGAGCACGAAGGTGCCGAACCACATCACCGCGAAGTACACCAGCAGCGGCAGCGCGATGCGTGCCACGTCGAGCGGCTGGGAGGTGATCGTCTTGCCCTGGAGGGCGAAGAGGATGACGATCGTGAACAGCAGCCCGTACAGCGCCCACGGGCCGATCTTCGGCAGGAACTTCTGCTCGTAGCTCTCGCGGCCCATCTTCTTCTCGCCGATGCGGCGGGTGAGGAACCCGGCGAGCAGCGGGACGCCGAGGAAGATGACGACGTTCAGGGCGATCTTCCACATGGAGATGTCGAGGTGTTCGCCGTCGCCGAGGCCCAGCCAGCCGGGCAGCAGGTCAAGGTAGAACCAGCCCAGGAGCCCGAAGGCGATCACCTGGAAGACCGAGTTGAGGGCGACCAGGACGGCGGCGGCCTCGCGGTCGCCGCAGGCCAGGTCGTTCCAGATGATCACCATGGCGATGCAGCGGGCGAGACCGACGATGATCAGGCCGGTGCGGTACTCGGGCAGGTCGGGCAGGAAGATCCAGGCCAGCGCGAACATGACCGCGGGGCCGAGGATCCAGTTGATGACCAGGGAGGAGGCCATGAGCTTGCGGTCGCCGGTGACGGCGTCCAGCTTGTCGTAACGGACCTTCGCCAGGACCGGGTACATCATGATCAGCAGACCGACGGCGATCGGCAGCGAGATGCCGCCGATCTCGACCTTGGCCAGGGCGTCGTTGAGACCCGGGATGGCTCGGCCCAGGCCGAGGCCCACGGCCATGGCGACGAGGATCCAGACGGCCAGGAAGCGGTCGAGGGTCGACAGTTTGGCGACGACGGACCCGTCCTGGTCCGCATCAGGGCCGGGTGTGGTCGTCGTTTCGGTGCCGGTCACGGGCAGGACCTCTTCTTGTCGGTGGTGATGGTGGTACGGGCGGTCTCGGCCAGCTCGGCGAACATGCCGGCGAGGGCATCCAGAATCTCCGGGTGCACCTTGTAGTAGGTGAAGCGACCACACGGTTCGGTCTCGACAACGCCCGCCTCGCGCAGTACCCGCAGGTGGTTGGAGAGATTCGTCTGCCGCGCGCCCGTCTCCTCCACCAGGTGCGATGTGCACAGCGTTTCTCTGGCGAGCAAGGTCACGATCTGGAGCCTGAGCGGGTCGGCCAGAACCCGAATCAGGTCAGTGTTGGCTGACGTCATCATGGACTGATAATCTCACATCAGTGGCTGGTGATGCCACCAGGTGCTGATATCAATCGGGCCTGACTCGTTGCGAGACAAGAGAGATCCCCAGATGTCCGAGACTTCCGGCAAGCCCTCCGTGCTCTTCGTCTGCGTCCACAACGCCGGCCGCTCGCAGATGGCCGCCGCGTGGCTGACCCACCTGGCCGGCGACCGCGTCGAGGTCCGCTCCGCCGGCTCGAACCCGGGCGAGAACGTCAACCCCGCCGCCGTCGAGGCGATGCGCGAGGTCGGCATCGACATCTCCGCCGAGGTGCCGAAGATGCTGACCGTGGACGCGGTCAAGGAGTCCGACGTCTGCATCACCATGGGCTGCGGCGACACCTGCCCGGTCTTCCCCGGCAAGCGGTACCTGGACTGGCAGCTGGAGGACCCCGCCGGCCAGGGCGTCGAGGCCGTCCGCCCGATCCGCGACGAGATCAAGGTGCTGGTCGTGGGCCTGATCAAGGAGATCGCGCCCGAGTCGGAGGTCACCGCGTGAGCGACATCCGGAACGTCATCGTCATCGGCTCCGGCCCCGCCGGGTACACGGCCGCCCTCTACACGGCCCGCGCCCAGCTCAAGCCCCTCGTCTTCGGCGGTGCCATCTTCGTCGGCGGCGCACTGACCACGACGACCGAGGTGGAGAACTTCCCCGGCTTCCCCGAGGGAATCGACGGCCCGGTACTGATGGAGAACATGCGGGCTCAGGCCGAAAAGTTCGGTGCCGAGATGATCGACGACGACATCGTGGCCGTCGATCTGACGGGCGACATCAAGACCGTCACCGACACCGCCGGCACCGTCCACCGGGCGCACGCGGTGATCGTCGCGACCGGGTCCGGCTACCGCAAGCTCGGCCTGCCGAACGAGGACGCGCTGTCCGGCCGGGGCGTGTCCTGGTGCGCCACCTGCGACGGCTTCTTCTTCCGCGACCGCGACATCGTGGTCGTCGGCGGCGGCGACACCGCCATGGAGGAGGCGACCTTCCTCACCCGCTTCGCCCGCTCGGTCACCGTCGTCCACCGCCGCTCCACCCTGCGGGCCTCCCAGGTCATGCAGAACCGCGCCTTCTCCGACGACAAGATCTCCTTCGCCTTCGACAGTGAGATCGCGGAAATCAAGGAGAAGGACAGCAAGCTCTCCGGCGTCCTCCTGCGCGACGTCTTCACGGGCGAGACCCGCGACCTCGACGTGACGGGCCTGTTCATAGCGATCGGCCACGACCCGCGCACCGAACTGTTCAAGGGCCAGCTCGACCTGGACAGCACGGGATACCTGAAGGTGGCCGCCCCTTCCACGCGGACCAGCCTCCCGGGCGTCTTCGGCGCCGGCGACGTCGTCGACCACACCTATCGCCAGGCCATCACCGCCGCGGCCAGCGGCTGCCAGGCAGCCCTGGATGCCGAGCGCTACCTGGCCGCACTCGCCCACGACAGGCCCTCGGAGCCGGAGAAGACCCCGGCCGTCGCCTGACCGGCGTCTGCGTAGCCGTTCAACCTGCATGAGAGGAGGCCGCCATGGCCCTCAAGAACGTGACGGACGACTCGTTCGCACAGGACGTCCTGGCCGGTGACAAGCCGGTCCTGGTCGACTTCTGGGCCGCCTGGTGCGGCCCATGCCGCCAGCTCGCCCCCTCCTTGGAGGCGATCGCCGCGGAGCACGGTGACAAGATCGAGGTCGTCAAGCTCAACATCGACGAAAACCCGGACACCGCCGCGAAGTACGGCGTGATGTCCATCCCGACGATGAACGTCTACAAGGGCGGCGTGGTCGTGCAGACCATCGTCGGAGCCAAGCCCAAGGCGGCCCTGGAACGCGAACTCGCCGAACACCTCACCTGACCAGCAGCACGAGCCGGGCCGCCTACGGTGGGGTGCCCAGGCACCCCACCCAGGCGCCCTGGACGGAGGCACATCATGGCCGGCAAACGCATCGTCGCCGTCGGCGGCAGCGACGCCGGGATCAGCGCCGCGCTGCGCGCCCGCGAGCTCGATCCCGACAGCGAGGTCACCGTGGTGGTGGCCGACTCCTACCCCAACTTCTCGATCTGCGGCATCCCGTACTACGTCTCCGGCGAGGTCGGCCACTGGAGCGACCTGGCCCACCGCACGTTGGCGGACCTCGAGGCCACCGGCATGCAGGTACGCACCGACACACTGGCAACAGGCATCGACGTGGCCGGCAAGCAGCTGGCGGTGCGCGGCACGGACGGACGGACGGAGGGACTGCCGTACGACGCGCTGATCGTCGGCACCGGTGCCGTCAGCGCCCGGCCTCCCATCCAGGGGCTGGCCGGGCCCGACGCGCTCGGTCCGGCCGACGGCGTGCACCTGCTGCACAGCATGGGCGACACCTTCGAGGTCATGCAGACCCTGACCGAGCGCCGCCCCGAAACGGCCGTCGTCATCGGCGCCGGCTACATCGGACTGGAGATGGCCGAGGCCCTGACCACGCGCGGCATCCAGGTCACCCAGATCGAGGCCCTGCCCGAGGTCCTGCCCACCGTCGATCCGGAACTCGGCACCCTCGTCCACGCCGAACTCACCCACCACGGCGTCGAAGTCCTCACCCGTACCACCGTATCCGCCGTCACCCGCGAACCCGCCGGCAACCGGCTCCAGGTCCAGGCCACCGGACCGGACGGCGAGATCCTCACCCGCGATGCCGACCTCGTCCTGGTCGTCGTCGGCGTTCGCCCCGACACGGAGCTCGCCGCCGCGGCCGGAGCCCGACTCGGGGTCAAGGGCGCGATCGACGTCGACGAGTACATGCGCACCTCACTGCCCGACGTGTACGCGGCCGGGGACTGCGTGATCACCCAACACCGCCTGCTGGGCAAGACGTGGCTGCCGCTGGGGACGACGGCCCACAAGCAGGGCCGGGTCGCCGGGGAGAACGCGCTGGGCGGCAGCCGCCGATTCCAAGGCAGTCTGGGCACCCAGGTCGTGAAGGTCTTCGACCTCGTCGCGGCCAGGACCGGCCTGCGCCAGCACGAGGCCGAAGCAGCCGGCCGGGGCTGGGCCCCAGCAACGACCGCCAGCCACCCCGACGACCACAAGGCGTATTACCCCGGCGCCACCACGATCTCCATTCGTGTCACCGGAGACGCAGACAGCGGGCTGCTGCTCGGCGCCCAGCTCGTGGGACGCCGCAGCGCCGAGGTCGCCAAGCGCGTCGACACCTACGCCACCGCCCTCTTCCACAGCATGGCCGTCGACGACGTCAGCGACCTCGACCTCTCCTACACCCCGCCGCTCGGCTCCCCCTGGGATGCCGTCCAGACGGCATCCCAGGCGTGGGTGCAGGAACGTCGTCTCGGCTCGCAGCGCAGGGCGCTCATCGGTCCCTGACGTTCCAGTCCCAGAAGCATCTGCCGTTCCGGGGAGTCGCGACTTTCCCGTTCATCGACGCTCATCTATGATCAGAGCGTCGACGCGGCTCCTCCCGGACGGAGTTTTTGCTCAATGGACGCGGATCTGGCCGCTCTGGTCGCGGTGGTGGCCATCGCCCTGGCATTCGACTTCACCAACGGCTTCCACGACGCGGCCAACGCCATCGCCACATCGGTGTCCACGCGCGCGCTGACCCCGCGTGCCGCGCTGGCGCTGGCCGCCACCATGAATCTTGTCGGCGCCGCCCTGGGCACCGGGGTGGCCAAGACGGTGGGCAGCGGCATCATCGCGACGCCAAGCGGATCGCACGGCCTCACCGTGGTCTTCGCCGCGCTCATCGGCGCGATCTGCTGGAACCTGCTGACATGGCGCCTCGGCCTGCCCACCTCGTCGTCACACGCCCTGATCGGCGGGCTGGTCGGGGCCGCGCTCGCCGCCACCAGCGGCGTCTTCTGGAACGGTGTTCTGGACAAGGTCGTCCTGCCGATGCTCCTGTCGCCCGTGATCGGCGTGGTTCTCGGCTACCTTGTCCACACCGCCATCCTGTGGATCTTTCGGCACGCCAAGCCGAGCAGGACGACACGCGGCTTCCGGATCGCGCAGTCCGTGTCCGCCGCAGCAATGGGCCTCGGCCACGGGCTTCAGGACGCCCAGAAGACCATGGGCGTGATCGTCCTCGCCCTGGTCACCGCCGGCCACCAGGACAACTTCGACGTTCCGTGGTGGGTCATCGGCGCGGTCGCAGCCGCCCTGTCGCTGGGCACGTACGCGGGCGGCTGGCGCATCATCCGTACGCTCGGGCGGCGGATCGTGCACCTCGACCCGCCCCGCGGCTTCGCCGCCGAGTCGGCCGCCGCCTCGGTGCTGTACGCGACGGCGTTCGTCTGGCACGCGCCGATCTCGACGACGCACACCATCACTTCGGCGGTGCTGGGCGCCGGGGCCACCCGGCGGCTGTCCGCCGTGCGCTGGGGGGTGGCCCGAAACATCGGTGTCGCATGGGTACTCACGATGCCGGGCGCCGCTCTGGCCGCAGCCGGTTCCTATCTCCTCATTCACTGGGCCCTCGGGACCTGACGCTCAATGGAGGTGCGTGCGATGAACCACCCCGACTCACACCCGGTCCTGCTGAAGCCGTACACGCATCTGGCTCCGGAGGACGGCATGTGCCTGATGGAGTACGTCTCCGTCCTGGCCGGCACAGAGTTCAGCGACCACCCTGCCTGTACTGACGCGTTGCTGGGGGCGCTCGCGCGGGCGGTCAACGACGCGATGAGCGATCAGGGACGGTGCGAGCTCCTTGCCCTCGCGTCCGCCCTGGCGGAAAGCGGACCGGAACGGCCCGGGGAGGACCGCATCACCTACCACTGCTGGGATGCGGTGGCTGCCGCCTCTCCCCCGGGCAGTGCAGCACAGCGCCGGGCCCGGAGGAGACGGGACACGGCCCTGGCGCCTCACGCGGCCGCGCGACGAGCGGAGGGCGTGCTGCGCTGGGTACGTGTGCATGGTCCGGCGCGACGGGCGGTGGAAACAGCGGTGCGCACACTTGCCGCCCTGCCCCCCGGGGAGGCGGACCGGTCCTTGTACCGGCTTCTGGCTTGCTGCATCGAAGAAGCACGCGGACATACCGCCAAGCACGTACGTCCGGCCGTCTCCGCGTAAGCGCGACGGCTAGTCGCGCGCGGGCTCAAGAATGTCGCGGAGCCGGCGCAGTCCGTCGGGGTTGACGGAGAACCAGGCCCAGGTGCCGCGCCGCTCGCGGTTGAGCAGCCCGGCCTCAGTGAGAATCTTCAGGTGATGGCTGACGGTCGGCTGCCTGAAACCCAGGCACTCGGTCAGGTCGCACACGCACGCTTCACCGGTCGGTGACCGTTCGATCAGACGGAAGATCTGCAGGCGAGTCGGGTCCGCGATGGCCTTCAGCATGCCTGCCAGGCGCTCGGCCTCCTCCCGCTCGATGAGCAGGCAGGCCAGGGCAGGCGTACAGGCGCTCGACTCTTTCGCCGCCGCCTCCGGCACTGCGCCCTGTGTAGTGACAGTCATCTATTCACCCTACGGTCCGGTCGGGGCGGCCAGCTCTGGCCGAGGGGTTCACGCAGCATTGTTCACCAAGCGTTCACTTTTGATGCACCCTACTCAATTCATAGACATTTGCCTATGCTGCGAGTTCAAGGGGGCCCAGTAGTCCCCCTCTGAGGAGGTGCGCCATGGAGCAGCAAAGCGGCCTAGGCCGGCCGACCCCGCCACTCCGGGACGCCAGTGCCCTGCTGGGGCGGATCACCAGCAGACTGTCGGACCGGTACGGTCGGTCGTTCTCGCGTGCCACCGTGTCTCAGTACGTCGATGAGTGCGCCGCCCTGCTGAGCCGCCGGGCGCGCGTGGGGACCCATCTGCCGGTCCTGGTCGAGCGGTTCGCCGACCAGCGGCTGGGCGCCCTGGCCCGGGGACTGGGGCTGTCGCCCAAGCCGGTGCCGGAGGTCCTCTTCGTCTGCACGGAGAACGCCGGCCGGTCCCAGCTGGCCGCAGCGCTGATGCGCAGCCGCGCCGGCGCCGCCGTGCGGGTGCTGACCGCAGGCTCCGCTCCGGGCGCGGAGGTCTCCCCCGTGGTGCAGCGGCTGCTGGCTGAGCAGGGGCTCAATACGGGAGAGGAGTTTCCCAAGCCGCTCACCGCGGAAGTGGTGACGGCCGCCGATGTGGTGGTCACGCTCGGCTGTGGTGACGCCTGTCCGGTTCGCCCCGGCCGCCGCTATCTGGACTGGGACCTGCCGGATTTGAGGGGCCTCGACATCGAGACCGCGCGCTCGGTGCGGGATGCGCTGGCCGCGCGGGTCGACGCACTGGCGCGGGAGCTGTTGCCGACCGGGGCATCACGCGCCTGAGGGCCCGTCCGGGGTGAGGTGTGCCCTCGCAGAGCCTCAGGCCGCTCCTCCAGGTCGCCCTCCGTCCTCCGTAGGGGACGACGGCGAGCGGCTCGGCGGGAAGCGCGCGACATCGGCGCAGTACTGAACCGGCCGGCGGGGCACCGCCATGCAGCCCGCCGGCCGGCGTCTAGGGGGAACACGCGTCCGTAAGGCACAGGGAGATCAGTGTCCGTGCCTCGGCCGCGCTGTGAGCGGTGATGATCTCCATGAGGGTCACCCGGTCAGTGGTGAAGGTCAACCACTGGGTCTGTCCCGTGGGCAGGAACCGCACACTGACGCTTGTTGAGAACCATCCTTTGTGGTGCAGGAGGGTGCCGATGGTGGGGATGTGGTGCCGTCCGTGGACGATGCCGAACCGGGGGTAGCGCGTGGCCCAGATCGGCAGGTCGAGGTAGGAGTCTTCCTCCGGCGTGTCCGGCACGGTACGGAGCCCGCTACTGTGTCGGAGCCGGGCGGGAGGACAGAGTCTGTGTTCCCGCCGAGCCCGCGGAACTGCACTCCAGGCGGTAGCCCATGCCGCGGATGGCGTCGATGGTGCAGCAGCTTTTCGCCTCGTCTCGGAGCTTATTGCGTACCCGGCGGATATGCACCGTGAGGGTGTTGCTGGGGAGTTCCTCGGTGCCCCACAGAGCCTTGGTCAACTCGGCGCGGCTGATGACCCGGTTGGGGCGCTCCATGAAGTAGCGAAGCAACAGGAATTCACGGACCGGCAACTGCAGGGACTGTCCCCGGACGTAGACATGAAAGCCTGCGACGTCAAGCTCGATGTCACCGACAGTCAGCGATTCCGCTGACCCGTCACCGGTGCGTCCGCCCATGAGGAGGGGCAGGATCTCCTCGGCGCGGTAGGGGCGGGCGACGAAGGCGACCGCGCCGGCCGCCACCGCCGCGGTGGCCTCCTGGGCGCCGTCGGCGCCCGCGCCGACGATCACCGGTACGGGGTGCAGGCGGGCGATCAGTTCAGTGACCCTCGCCGCACCGATGACCGGCAGCGGAGCAGCGAGCAGCACCGTACGCGGATGGCGCACCCCCACGTGGAGGAGAGCCTCGGCACCATCGTGGCACACAACGGTGCGCACGCCGGCACGGGAGAAACGGGCCGTGGCCTTCTCGGCGAGATCCCTGTCGGGCTCCGCCAGGAGCAGGTCCGGGGCAGAGTCGGCTTCCGTGCCGTCGGGACCGTGCTGCGCAGCGGTCCCCGGCAGCCGATGTGCGTCGGGTGTCACCCGTAATACTCCTTCACGTGATGCGCGCAAAGGGGCGGACGTCGGACTGGACATCGCCTCAGCCGAACCGGCCGGAAATGTAGTCCTCGGTGCGCTGGTCGGAGGGGTTGGAGAAGATCCGCTCGGTCTCGTCGTACTCGACGAGGCGGCCGTGGCGTACGCCCTTGTCGTCCACGTCCGCGGTGAAGAACGCGGTGCGGTGCGAGACGCGCGCGGCCTGCTGCATGTTGTGCGTGACGATGACGATCGTGAACTCCTGGGCGAGGTGCTCCATGAGGTCCTCGATCTTCGCGGTGGCGATCGGGTCCAGGGCCGAGCAGGGCTCGTCCATGAGGATCACCTCCGGCTTGACCGCGATGGTGCGGGCGATGCACAGCCGCTGCTGCTGGCCTCCGGAGAGCGCGAGCGCCGAGGTCTTGAGTTTGTCCTTGACCTCGTCCCACAGCGCGGCGTGGGTGAGGGTCTCCTCGACCAGGT
>NZ_JBEXQG010000111.1:0-20628 GCF_040612485.1 Streptomyces sp. NPDC006385 | reverse complement strand
CCAGGTGCAGCCCGTGGTGGCTACGAAGATGATCGCGGCCAGCACCTCTCGATCGCCGTAGCGGCGCCGACCGCCGCCTTGCGGCCGCGATGGAGCAGGTGGAAGCACCCGCTGGAACAACTCCCACAACTCGTCCGGCACCATGCGCTCGACCATCACCACAGATGCAGACTACCCGGCACTCCAAATGAGACGACGTCTTAGGCCGTGCCCAACGGCTTCCCGCGTCCCCGCGACGCGAGCGAGCCGTGTCCGGACACAGCCCGAACGCCCCTTTGCGCACTGAGAAGAGGACCTCTTCGTGAACAGCCTCAACCGTCGCTCCGTCCTGCTCGCCGGACTTGGCGCCGCAGGCACCGGCGTGCTCGCCGCCTGCAGCAGCAACAGCCCCAGCAGCCCCTCCCTTGTCAGCCCTTCCGGCTCCCAGGTCACCCGCACCGAGAAGAAGCGGGCCGGCACGGGCAAGGTGCACCGCCTCAACCTGACCGCCGCGCCCGCCGTCCTCGACCTGGGCGGCGGCACCACAGCCAGGTCCTGGGCCTTCAGCGGCCAGGCCCCCGGCAAGGAGATCCGCATCTCGGCCGGCGACACCCTCGCCGCCAAACTGTCCAACCAGCTACCGGACAAGACCCCGACTCCATCCACTGGCACGGACTCGCGCTGCGCAGCAACATGGACGGCGTCCCGCCGGTCACCCACGGCGGTGCGGGCCGGAGCCAGCTTCACCTACCGGTTCATCGCCGACGCACCCGGCACGTCCGGGATGGACAGCGGCTCGGACGATTCGTCCAGCTCCTCCTCGTCCGGCCACGACATGGGGGACATGGACGGGATGGACATGGGCGGCGAAGGCACGGGCCAGGACAGTCCCTCACAGCCGCACTGCCGCCGTCCGGCCGTCCGGCCGTCCACCACCATGCGGCTGCGCCGGGGATCGGTCCACAGGCTGCTCGGGCTCAGGTGCGGCGCCGTGGTGCTCGTTCAGGTCCATACCCGCCTCCTTCTGATCGGCGGGAGCATGACTGCCCGGCACATCCACTCCAACATCCCCCTGCAAGAGGGCACTCGGGCGGGCCTGGGACTCGCCAGCCAGACGAACATCGCCGTTGGACTCCGCCACCACACCCGCGCGACGCAAACTGTCCGCTGATCACCCTCGGCATCATGTGATCAACCAGGACACGTCACCCGAACGACGGCGCCCTGGGACGGCTTCGGTGATCCTCCTGACCGGAAAGAACACTGCTTCCAATTCGAGGGGACTATGCTGTTCGGGACTCAATTGATGATGCGTGAGGTGTTCCTTGAGCAGGTTGCTCGATGCATGCGAAACCACAATTAGTCCGGGTTATCGCCTGTTGGGTTTGTTCGATACAAGTGTCGACACGTATCAACCGCATACAGATCCAGCGAATTGGCTGCTTTCTGCTCCCGGCATGGTGTATCTACAGGTGCCGTCTCAGGTGATAGAGACTTCCATACGACTGGAGAGCTGGTCCAGCACCCCTCCGGAAGGTACCGGGGAATGGTCTGGAAAGGATGAGGTCGAAGTAGAGATTCCCGTTGGGGAACTTGCGCTTGAGATCATCGCCGGCGGGTTCAAGCCGATTCCGCTCATCCTGCCCTCTCCCGGCCTGTACAGAATGCGATGGAAGTGGGTATTCAACCCCGAACGCGGCCCCTTCATCTCCCCGTTGGCAGGACGCCAGGACACCCTGCCGACGCTGCCGGGCCACGAAGAGGAGTTGAACGGCAAAGATCAGTACTGTCTCGTTCAGATCTGGCGGGTGGCCGCCGGTGACAAGAGCGGGCGCAGTGCAGGAGAACCGGGCTGAATGCGTGCGGGGCCGGCTTGCCGAGCCGGCCCCGCAACAGATCATTTCTGAGCGGGACAGCCCCGATCAGTCGCCAATGGTGATGATGAACGGATCATGGCTGAGGATCCGGTCATTGTCGTACCAGGCAGCGAGGCGGCGCCCTGCTTCCTGGTTCTCGACGCGGTCGACGTAACGGACGGAGAAGTCGTTGAGATACGCATCTCCTTCGTACCTGTGGCGCGCGGCCCCTTCGTAACTCGAGGCAAACGGGAATTCGTCACAGTCGTGTGGCGGATCTCCCTCAGCGGGACGCCCCGGTACGGCGCTGTCGGTGCAGGTGGAGGATACGACCGAGCGGTTGGCGTTGTAGCGTTCCAGCTCGGTCGCGCCGTAGCCGGGCACGAGGCGGTGCATCGGGTCCAGCGCTTCCCCGCCGGGAAGGTTCTTGTCGCTCTGCGCGGGGAAGGTGCTGCTCGGGTCATCGAGGGCGTCCCCGATGTGGTCCGCGACCTCGGCCACTCCAAGGTACGGCTCTACCGGCGCGGTGGGATCGCTTGTGTCGCTCCTGTCGTAGCGGAGGGCCGGTGTGGCGTCGGGGAACACGGAACCCACTTGGGCGCGCTGGTTGTAGGCGGCGCTGTCGAAGCGCACCTCCCCCTGCTCGCCCTCGGAGGGTATGAGCTGGGAGTAGCCGGGGATCGTGAACTCGAGGACCGGGGTGAACAAGCCCGTGGCGATCTGGTCGCCATCGGCGACATCGGGCAGCTTGGGCGCAAGTGACCACAGGTCGAACTTTGTGTCGCCGTCGAACTTCCACTGGCTGGGCGAATCACTGCGGCCGGTATGGACGCCGGGCTGGCAGGCGTCCTCTGCCGTGGGGTCGCCCGGAACTCCGATGTCCCAGTCTCCCTCGCACTCCAGCTTCGCTTCCAACTTGGCGCCGGCCTTGTTGAAGTCGCCGCTGGAGAGGAAGACATCCACATTGAAGTCGAATTCGGCGAACCGGGTCAGCGTGCTGTCGCCCAGACCGCCTATCTGGCCCCGGCCGATAAGGGTGTTGGTCGAGATGAAGGTGCCCTGCAGATAGCAGCCGGGGGGCCACAGGCCGCACCTGATCGCCGGCATGACCGTCAAGGTCTCCTGGCAGTACGAGAACCGGTTCTTGATCCACCCGGCTGCGTTGTCCGAGTCGTCAGCGTTGTGGCATTCGTCGACATCGGCGATGTATTCGTATGGATCCAGGCCGTTGTTCTCGGGCTTGCGGCCGCGGATGAATCTCTGACTGGGAACGGTGTACGTGCGCTCCCAGGCAGCGCTAGCCCCGGCAGTCGGCCCCTGTGTCGTGCCGGACGCCGCCTTGGATGTGCCGGACGCCGCCGCGGCAGGCTGCTCAGCTGACGGGCCGGTGCGTGGTTTGATACCGAGCGCTTCCAGATTGCCGTCCCTGTTCAGGACTTGCTCAACCTGGGCGGGGTCGGCGATCAGCGCGGGGTCGTTGATCGTGTAGGTGTCGCCGGGCTGGAGACTGGTGGGAATGCCGGCGGCGGCGGTCTCCACGACGAACGTCCGCCACGGGGACCAGCCCAGGTTGTAGTGGGTGCCGTCGTAGGCGTTGGTGCGGAACTTGTACATCTTGCCGTCGACGAGTTGCCCGCCCGGGACCTGCACGGTCGCCCACTCGCCGGGCGTGACGAAGTCGGAGACGAGCACGCCGTCTCCGGCCGGCGTGGTGATCGGCGTGTTGGTTTCCGCGTCGTAGACCTGGAAGCTGCCGCTGACCTTGTCGCCGTCCGCGTCCGCGAACTTGTCCCTGAGCGTCGGCGTGAGGGTGTTGACACCCCACACGTCGTTGTAGGTCTTGAAGGGCGGACCAGCCTGCTGCGCCGTGCCGTCGGAGGGGCGGTAGTTGTAGGTCACGGTCAGCTTCGGCTGGTTCGTGGTGGCGTTGCCGGAGTTGACGCGTTTCCAGGCGCGGGTGTCGTCGGTGGCCGCACGCAGGCCCATGTAGCCGCGGGTCGCCTTCGCCGATGCCCAGGTCTGCACGAGGGTGTCGACGTCGGCGTTGATCCACCCGTCGGGTTGGGTGCCGGTGCAGTCGGGGTTGCCGCGGGTCTGGGTCGAGGAGTGGTACTGCTGGTTCCAGGTGGGCTGGTTGGTCCACCTGGAGGAGGTGGATGCCGCGGTGGTGTCCCAGACGGTCCAGGACTGGGTGGCGCAGTCGGTGTTGCCGGAGTGGAAGTTCCACAGAGCCAGGTTCGTGTCGATGATCAACGCGTCCTGGATGGGCGTGGTGTTCCAGTGGATGAAGGACCGGGCTACGCGGGTGGTGCCGTCCGGGTTGGTGGTGCCGGGGTTGCCGAAGTCGAGTTCGGTGTCGGCGGACCAGTCGACCGTTTCGCCGCGTTGCACGTAGGTGTCGAAGGTGGAGGCCAGGGCGGAGGTCGAGGGGTCGACCGTGACCGGGTAGCGGGTCTTGGGGTCGGCGAGGAACTCCGCGCTGGGCGTGACGACCAGGTCGATGCGGCCGGTTCCCTTGTTCACGACCTTCATGTCGACGCGGGACCGGCGGACATGTTCGCCGGACCGCTTGTCCACCGATGCGTCCCACATGACCGGGGCGGGCATCGTCGCGCGCCGTTCACCGGTCTCGGTGTCGGTGAACGTCACCGACCCGTCCTTGTTCGCCTTGGCCTTCAGCCCCTTGGCCTTGACCGGCAGCGTGTAGGAGTAGGCGCCGGAGGGCCTTTCGTCGATCTCCACGTACTGCTCGAAGCCGGTCCGCGTCGCCTCGACGATGACGTCGGCGCCGGGCACGGCCTCCCGGTAGCGGGCGGTGGTGCCGTCCAGCTCCGGCGCGGGAAGACCGCCCTTCCACTGCAGCGTCACCGCCTGGTCGCCGGTGCCGAGCGTGACGAGATCGCGCGGGGCGGCATCCTTGGCGGCGGCCAGCGAGCGCGGCGCGGTGCCGCCCTTCCCGGCCAGGCGCAGCCCGTTGGGGTGCTCCTTCGCCTTCACGGTTCCGTCGCCGGCTCTGGTCAGGGTGGCATCGACCTTGCGCCACTTGCCGGCCCGCCAGACCCGCTCGGGCCCGGAGGTCAGTTCGGTGGTGAGGGTGCCGTCGGGGTTGGCCACGGTGTAGGAGGTGGCCGTCGTCTCGTCGTGGGCGACGACCTTCTTGCCGGCCTTCTTCGCCTCGCTGATCGCCCACACCTTCGAACCCTTGGCGTGCCGGGCCGCCCCTTGCGCTTTGGACGGCTGGGAAGCCTTGGCCCGCTCGCTGGTCGCCTCCGCAGTGGGCTCCGGCGTGGGAGCCGCGGCGGCCTGGCCAGTGGCGGCGATGCCGACCTCGGCAATCAGAAGCAGTGCGGCGGCCGCCGCGAGCCGGTTGCGTCTTCTGCGTCTTTGCGTGGTGAGTTGGGTGGATGGGTACACGAAGTGCCGTGTCCTTCCCGCTAGGTCAGACTCAAACACCTGTGCGAAAACCGCACGGGCGGTAGAACTTTAGGCGGGAGACCAACACCCATGGAGCCGATTTCAGGACGCGTGGATTCCGTTCAACTCCCCTGGCAGCAGGTGCCCTTGGCGTAAAGAGGATGCGCATGCCAAACGTTGGATGGATCACAGCGGACGCTCAGGCGACGGGCCGCAGGGCGCATCGCAGCGAGGCGAAATGGTGCCGACACTGACAACCTCCATGGCTGCTGCGGCCGGATATCGACCCTGCGGAGATGCCACCGGATTCGGCGAAGACGTCAAGTCCGTTTCTGGTTGAAGCTCCTACGCCTCGTCGGGCTCGGGCGGCTGGTGGTAGGCGCTCAGGAGCCCTTCGATGCGCTGGTTGTCAATGGACTGCCGGTCGTACAGGCACTTCGCATACCGGCTCAGCAGGACCTCGACGCTGCTCCCGGCCCGCTGAGCGACCTCAGCCGGGTCGGCGCCCGCACACAGCCAGGTAGACAGCGCCGAGTGCCGCAGGTCGTACGGGCGCTTCGCGAGCGGGGTACTGGTAAGGGCGGGAGGCAGGGCAAGGTCGCGGGTCTCGTGCCAGACCCCGTGGTAGGTGGTGTAGGCGAGGACTCCGCCGCGTTCGCTGAAGAACAAGCCGGCCGTCGTCAGCTGTGCCGAAGGTGGCGACGTGCTCGCGCCACAGGGCCACCAGATGCGGGGGCAGCGGCACCACCCGTGTTTCTCCCGGCGGGCGGTTCTTCAGCCCGCGCTCGTCGTGGTTCCGGCCGGTGTCGGTCCACCGTTCGCCCGCCTGGGGAAGCGTGCGGTGCACGACCAGCCGCCCCCAGCCCGTTCGGGGCAACCGGCAGTCCGGCAGCGCCGCCGCGACCGCCTCCTCCGGACGCAGACCCGCGTAGTACATGCCGGCGAAGAACCCCACCAGCCGACGGCCACGAGCCCGCCGATAGCCACCCACGTAGGAGACGGCGCTCAGCAACTCCCGTGCCCGGTACGGGTTGGCCACCACCCGCGGCTCCACCGCGACGGCCGGCTTGGGCACCCGCCACCGGATGTTCTCCAGTGGATGGACTGCCCAGTTCGCCCCGCTCCACGGCGTAGTGGAGGGCATGTACCAGCACCTTGCGCTCGCGCCGCATCGTCTCCACCGCCGCCTCACCCCCATCGAGCTTGCGGCGCAGTGACTCCAGCACATCACGCGCCAGGACCGGATCGTGCAGGTCGACCAGGGGCCGGGATGCCTTCGCCACCCGCTGCAAGACCAGCCGGTCCTCCGCCGGCAGCTCCCGCTGCTCAGGCCCGGGGACGACGAAGGCCCAGTGCCGCAGGGCACGGCGCACGAGCTGCCCGTTCGGCCGGCCGGGCACGTCCCAGCACATCGCCAGGGTGATCGCCGTGAGGGCGCCGCTGACCTCGTCGCGGGTCTTGGCCGCACGACCGGGCCAGTGCGCCCTCGCGTACTCGGTCGCGAAGGAGTACCAGCTCCTCTTGGATGGACCGCGGGGCCGTACATGGGGCTGGCGCCCTGGGCCAGGCCCGCGCGGATGGCCCGCACCAGCTCCGCACCGAACTCGCCGGCCATGTCCGCAACCGCGCTACCGCGGTCCTGGGGGTTTTCACTGACGCGTTTCCGCCGGTCAGCGCACCCTTCCCCGCGGTTTCAACGGCACCGACGGCAGCTCCGGTGCGGGCAGTGGAGCCCCGTCGTACCCCTTCACTTCCCCGAACCGGGAGCCTTCCATCCAGTCCCGACGGGCCTGTTCGATCTCCTCCTGAGATCGCCCGATCCAGTTCCAGAACATGATCAACTCCTCCTCGAACGGCTCGCCGCCGAGGAGCATCAGGCCGGCGTCGGACTCGGCGCGCAGCGGGAGTTCGGTGCGTCCGCAGCCGAGGTAGAGCATGGAGCCGGGCAGTACCGGAACGCCGTCCACGTGGGCCTCGCCGGACATGGACAGGACGGCGTACTCGAAATCCGGCTCCAGCGGGAGCCGGACGTCGGTGCCGCGCGAGAGGGCGAGGTCGGCGCCGACGATCGGGGTGTACGTCGTGCCGGGCGAGGTCGCGCCGTCCAGGCCGCCGAGGATCAGCGTGGCCGTCAGGCCGGGCGCTGTGATGACCGGCAGCTCGGCATGGTGTTCGAAACGCGGGTCGGTGTGGCGGTGGCCGTCCGGGAGGGCGACCCAGAGCTGGGCTCCGTGCAGGAAGCGGGCGTGGGACTTCGGGCTCTCCTCGGAGTGGCTGATCGCCCTGCCGGACGTCATCAGGCCCAGCTCGCGAGGGCGGATCGTCTGGAGGCTGCCCGTGGAGTCCCGGTGCAGCACCTCGCCCTCGTGCAGCCAGCTCACCGTCTGCAGTCCCATGTGCGGGTGCGGCGGCACCTGCATCCCGGGCTCGTCGGCGATGTCGTCGGGGCCGTAGTGATCGACGAAGCACCAGGCGCCGACCATGCGCCGACCCAGGTTGGGCAGCAGACGACGGACTTCGCTGGACTCGCCGAGCTTGACGTGGCGAGGGCTGAGGAGTTCGCGTACCGGCTCCGCCACGACGAAACCGCGGCCGCCGCAGATGGCGGGCGCCGCCTCGCGATCAAGATTGCTCATGGCGCCCAAACTAGTCCCGCCGGGCCGCCACGTCAGTCCGTCACTCGGGGCTGTCTCGATGCGATTCAGAAAAATAGAAGCCATAGAAGCCATGGATATAATAGCCATGTACGGTATTGGCCCATGAGCAAAGGTTCCGAAAGCGCCTCGCCCGGGTTCCTGGTGTGGCGCCTGTCGACGAAGTGGCGGGTCGCGGTCGACCGGGCCGTGACGCCACTGGGGCTCACACACGCGCAGTACGCGCTGGTGGCCTCGCTGTACGGCATGCAGCGCCGCGGAGAGCGCCCCAGCCAGCGCCGCCTGGCCGACCACACCGGGCTCGAACCGCTGTACGTCTCCAAGCTGGCGCGATCCCTCGAAACCGCCGGTCTCATCGAACGCACGCGGGATCCCCGCGACCCGCGCGCGGTGCAACTCGCTCTGACCGGACTCGGTCGCGAGCGGACCCGGCAGGCGATCGAGGTCGTCCAGGGCCTGCTGCAACAACTGCTCGCGCCCCTCGGTGGCCTGGACAGCGCGCGCACGCGGGAGTTCACCCGCGAGTTGGCCACCTTGCTCGACGCACCTCTCGACCCGTTCGCCACGGACAGCGAGTCCGACAAGGAGCAGTCATGACCACCACCACTCCCCCGCTCAATCCACGCGTCATAGCCCTGGCCCACTACGCGAGCCGAGCACTGCTGGAGAACGTGCTGGCCCGCCACGGCGCCACCTTCCAGCAGTCCGTCACCCTCCGACTCGTGGCCGTCGCCGACGAACCGGTCGACAGGGACCGCCTCGTCGACGGCGTCGTGGGCGCGCTCAAGATCGACACGACGGAGGCGCACTCCGTGGTCGACGAGCTGATCGCCGCGAAGCTGCTCGCCCCTCAGGAGCCGTCGCGGGTGCGGATCACGGACGCCGGACGGGAGCTGTACGACGTGATCACCGCAGGGACCTCCCCCATCACCGCCCGGATCTACGCCGGTATCCCGACGGAGGATCTGGTCGCCGCCGGGCGTGTGCTGACCCTCATCACCGAGCGGGCCGACGCGGAGCTCGCGGCCCTGACCCACGTGACCCACCAGCCGACCAACCACGTGACCCACCACGTGACCCACCATGTGACCAAGTAGTGGAATATTGAACCACCCTCGTCCGTTGGCGCCCTCGAAGGAGGTCAGCAGTGGACACGACGTACTACGACCACGGAACACCGGCCGAGCGCTGGGAGCGCGCGCAGATGTTCTTCGACGCCAAGGACTACGCCGCCGCCGCGCGCGTCCTGGGCAAGCTGGTCGAGGAGGTGCCGGAGCAGACCGGGCCGCGGCTGCTGCTGGCGCGCGCCTACTACCACTCGGCCCAACTTCGGCGCGCGGAGACAGAGTTGCGCGCCATCGTCGAGAGCGACCCCGTCGAGCAGTACGCCCGGCTGATGCTGGGCCGCACCCTGCAACGTCAGGGGCGCCACGAGGAGGCGGAGCCGCACATGCGTCTCGCCTCCGCGCTGGCGGGCGACTTCGAGCGGCTCTGAGCGCTCTCAGCGACTGAGCGGCTCTCAGCGCATGGCAGGGGCCTGGTTCCCCCCGGAACCAGGCCCCTGAGTCTGCCTGCCCTCTCCTCGATCGCCTCAGCGGGTTCTGTTCTCCTCCTCTTCTACGTCACCTCGGCGGGCTTCCGCCTGCCTCGCCGGTGGGCGATCTCCCCGAGGACGACGTCCACGGCGATGAACGCGGCCAGTGAGATGCCGAGCAGCGGCACGAAGTAGCCGAGCACGGCGACGACCGCCACCAGCGGGACCAGGATCTGCGCGGGCACCTGCTGCCAGGCGCCGCGCGGGACGGGCCGGCCGAAGGCGGAACCGCGGCCGCGCCGCCACCACATGCGGTAGCCCCAAAGGATCAGCAGGATCAGTGAGGCCGCGAGCAGCATCAGGGCAATCTGGTTGACCAGGCCGAAGAGGACACCCGTGTGCAGGTCGATGCCCCAGCGGGTCAGCTTGGCCAGCACCGGGTGGTCGGCGAACCGCAGCACGTCCGTGACCTCGCCGGTGCCCGGGTCGATCGCGACCGAGTCCTGCTTCGTCGGCCAGCTGCGCTGCACCTGCCGCACCACGTACGCGGACGAGGCGTCGGCGGGCGGCACGATCTCCACCGGATCACCCAGGCCCTCGGCACGCGCGGCCGACAGGACCTTGTCGAGGCCGACGCCGTGCTCGCCGCTCCCTCCGGTGCCGGTGCCGGTTGCGGCGCCGTGGCCACCGTGGTCGCCGCCCGCCGAGGCCGACACGGACGGGGTGGCCTGGCCGAGGGAGGTGCGCAGCTCGTCGATGTGGGCGCCGGCGTGGGCCGACCAGGTCAGACCGGTCGCCGAGAGGAAGAAGAACCCGGCCGCAGCCCAGACGCCGACGGTGCCGTGCAGACCGAGCGTGCGGCGGCGCCCGCTGGTCCCGCGGACCTTGCGCAGGGCGCGGCGGCGGGAGAACCACAGCACGAGGCCGCCGGCCGCGATCACCCACAGCCAGCTCGCGGCGAGCTCGCTGTAGAGGCGGCCGGTCTCGCCGAGGTGCAGATCGCGGTGGAACTCGTCGATCCAGGTGCGCAGGGGCAGCGCACCGGTCGCGCCGTACTGTTCGAGGGCGCCGCGCACCTCGGCGGTGTACGGGTCGACGAACACGGCGAGCGTGTGGTCGGCGGGTACGCCCTTGACGCCGGACAGCAGCACCCTGGTGGACGCGTCGTCCTGAGGGGAGGGGCGTACCGCCGAGATCGTGCCCTCGGGGTGGGCCTTGCGGGCGGCGGCGACCTGCTGGGAGATCGGCAGCTTCTCGTCGCCGACCGGAACGGTCATCTCATGGGCGTACACGATCCTCTCGGCCTGGAACGCGCCGGCGTACAGGAAGCCGGTGGCCGCGGCGACGAGCAGGAACGGCGCGACGAGCACTCCGGCGTAGAAGTGCAGACGCAGGATCAGCGGGCGCAGCGGCGCCCATCTGCTGGGCGGCGACGGCGGGGCGTCGGGCTGCGCCGCCTCCTGCGTGGTGGTCGTGGAAGCGGTGGGCATCGCGGCTTCTCCGGGGAGCGAGGACGGTTCTGTGCTGTGGCGGTCCAGTGGTCGGGGGAAGGGGCCGTCGAGTTCCCGGCAGTTCAAGTGGCGTACGTCACACAGGAGTCGGCGGGGTGCGAGCATGCCGTGGCATGCTGGCGCGATGGCACTTCCGAGCGAGCGCGCACCCCTGGCCGAGCAGGTCGAGCAACTCCTGGCGCGGGGCGGCCCGTTGACCATCGTGACGGCCGGCGACCCGGTGCTGCGACGGCCCGGCGAGCGTTTCGAGGGCCAGTTGGACCCGGCCCTGCTGGCCCGCTTCGTCGACGCCCTGCGCATCACCATGCACGCGGCGCCGGGCGTCGGCCTCGCCGCACCGCAGGTCGGTGTGCCCCTGCGGATCGCGGTGATCGAGGATCCGGCACCGGTGCCGGAGGAGGTACGGGTGGCGCGCGGGCGGGAGCCGCAGCCGTTCCGGGTGCTGGTGAACCCGTCGTACGAACCCGTCGGCGCCGCACGTGCCGGGTTCTTCGAGGGCTGTCTGAGCGTGCCGGGCTATCAGGCGGTGGTGGCCCGGCACGCCGAGGTGCGGCTGACGGGCGCCGACGAGCACGGGCGCGCGGTCGACGAGGTGTTCACCGGGTGGCCCGCCCGAATCGTGCAGCACGAGACGGACCACCTCGACGGCACGCTCTACCTGGACCGGGCCGAGCTGCGCTCGCTCACGTCGAACCAGGCCCTGGTCGAGCGCTGGGCACAGCCGACACCGGCGCGAGCGGCGCGGACGCTGGGTTTCGAGCTGCCGTAGCGGACGAAAACCAGAGGCGACCGGGACGGCTTCGTCGTTACCCTGACCGTATGTCCACGCCCCGAATTTCCTAGCCAGGGACCCGCTTCCACGCCACCCGTGTGTCCTCTTGCTTGTTCGGAGCGTCTTCTCATGATCACCGTTAGTGGTGTCGACGTGCGTGTGGGCGCGCGTCTGCTGCTGTCCGACATCTCCTTCCGCGTCTCCCCCGGCGACCGCGTCGGCCTGGTCGGCCGCAACGGCACCGGAAAGACCACCCTGTTGAACACCCTGGCGGGCACCCTGCGCCCGGCCGCCGGCACGGTGACCCGCACCGGTGACGTCGGCCACCTGCCCCAGGACTCCCGCGCCGCCGACCCGACGGTCACCGTCGCCGACCGCATCCTGTCCGCACGCGGCCTCGACGAGGCCGTACGCGCCCTGCGGCGGGCCGAGGAGGCCATGGCCGACGGTACGCGGCGCGCGATGGACGCCTATGTGCGTGCCGAGACCCGGTTCCAGGCCGCCGGCGGTTACGCGGCGGAGGCCGAGGCAGCCCGGGTGGCCGCGGGGCTCGGCCTGACCGCCCGGCTGATGGACCAGCCGCTGGGCGCGCTGTCGGGCGGCCAGCGGCGCCGCGTGGAGCTCGCGCGCATCCTCTTCGCCGAGCACGGCACCCTGCTGCTCGACGAGCCGACGAACCACCTGGACGCGGAGTCGGTCGCCTGGCTGCGTACCTTCCTGGCCGGCCGGCAGGCCGGGCTCGTGCTGATCAGCCACGACACGTCCCTGCTCGCCCAGACGGTCAACCGGGTCTTCCACCTCGACCCGCGGCGGGCCACGATCGACGTCCACAACACGGGCTGGGACGCCTATCTCGCCCAACGGGAGGCCGACGAGCGGCGTCGGGCGCGCGAGCGGGCGAACGCCGAACGCAAGGCGGCGTCGTTGCGGGTGCAGGCCGGGAAGATGCGCGCCCGCGTGTCGACGGCCGTGGCCGCGAGGAACATGGCCCGCCGCGCCGACCGCATGCTCGCCGACCTCGAACCGGTCCGGCGCACCGAGAAGGTGGCCAGGATCCGGCTGCCCGAGCCGGCGCCCTGCGGCCGGATCCCGCTCGGCGCCGTCAGCCTGACCAAGTCGTACGACGGCCATCACGTCCTGCGGGGCGTGGACCTGGCGGTCGACCGGGGCAGCCGTATGGTCGTCCTCGGCGCCAACGGCTCCGGCAAGACGACCCTGTTGCGCGTCCTCGCCGGTCAGGAAAGGCCCGACGAAGGGCGGGTGGTCCACGGGCACGGGTTGCGTCTGGGCTACTTCGCCCAGGAACACGACACACTGGACGCGGAGTTGACGGTGGGCGCGCAGTTGGCGTCCGTCGCCCCGCGTCTGACGTACGGCGAAGTGCGGCGCGTCCTGGGCTCGTTCCTGTTCACCGGCGACGACGCGGACAAGCCGGTCGGTGTGCTGTCCGGCGGTGAGAAGACCCGTCTGGCTCTTGCGGGCCTGGTGCATTCCGGCGCGAACGTCCTGCTTCTGGACGAGCCGACCAACAACCTCGACCCGGCCTCCCGCGCCGAGGTCCTGGCCGCGGTGGGCTCGTACCCCGGCGCGATCGTCATGGTCACCCATGACGCGGGCGCCCTCGCGGCGCTGCGCCCGGACCGGGTGCTGCTGCTGCCGGAGGCGGACGAGGACCTGTGGAGCGAGGAGTATCTGGAGCTGCTGTCGGCTCGGTAGCCGGCGCCGCGCGCGCCAGGGCGCGACCGCCGAGGTACGACGGTCGCGCCCGGTGACGAACTCCCCTGCCGAGACCGTCAGTCGTCCCGGTAGGACTCCAGCAGCCGCAGCCACACCTCGCTGATCGTCGGGTACGACGGAACGGCGTGCCACAGCCTGCTGATCGGCACCTGGCCGGCGACCGCGACCGTCGCCGAGTGGATGAGTTCGCCCACGCCGGGACCGACGAAGGTGACGCCGAGGAGGATCTCGCGGTCCAGGTCGACGACCATACGGGCACGGCCGCGGTAGCCGTCGCCGTACAGGGACGCCCCGGACACCGAGGCGAGGTCGTAGTCGACGGCGCGGACGCGGTGGCCGGCCTGTTCCGCCTCCGCCAGGGACAGGCCGACGGCGGCGGCCTCGGGGTCGGTGAAGACGACCTGCGGGACGGCCGCGTGGTCGGCGGTGGCGGCGTGGGCGCCCCACGGGTCCGACTCCAGCAGGGGGACGCCGGAGGCGCGGGCGGCGATGGCCGCGCCCGCGATACGGGCCTGGTACTTGCCCTGGTGGGTGAGGAGGGCGCGGTGGTTCACATCGCCCACCGCGTACAGCCATTCGCTGCCGGTGACGCGGAGGCTGTCGTCGACCTCCAGCCAGGAGCCGGACTCCAGGCCGACCGTGTCCAGGCCGATGTCGTCGGTGCGCGGGGCCCGCCCGGTCGCGAAGAGGATCTCGTCGGCCTCGATACGGTCGCCGGAGTCGGTGCCGACCACGACGATGCCGTCCTTCCGGGTCACCGACTCCACCGACGTCCCGGTGCGGACGTCGGCGCCCGCCTCGGTGAGCGCTTCGGCGACGAGTTCGCCGGCGAAGGGCTCCATGCGGTTCAGCAGGCCCTTCCCGCGCACGAGGAGGGTGACCCGCGAGCCGAGTGCCTGATAGGCCGTGGCCATCTCGGTGGCCACCACTCCCCCGCCGACCACGACCAGCCGGCCGGGCACGGACTGGGCGCCGGTCGCCTCACGGCTGGTCCACGGCCTGACCTCGGCGAGTCCGGGCAGATCGGGCAGGACGGCCCGGCTGCCGGTGCAGACGGCGACGGCGTGCCGTGCGGTCAGGACGTGCCGTACGCCGTCGGGGCCGGTCACCTCCACCGTGCGGGGTCCGGCGAGGCGGCCGTGGCCGCGGTGGAGGTCGGCACCGATGCCGCTGAGCCATCGGACCTGGCCGTCGTCCTGCCAGTTCGAGGTGTACTCGTTGCGCCGGGCGAGGACAGCGGCCGCGTCGAGGGGGCCCTGCACGGACCGGCTGAGGCCGGGCAGGCGGCGGGCGTCGGCCCGGGCGATGACCGGGCGCAGCAGGGCCTTGCTGGGCATGCACGCCCAGTACGAGCACTCGCCGCCGACCAGCTCGCTCTCCACGACCGCGGTGGACAGACCGGCCGCACGGGTGCGGTCGGCCACGTTCTCCCCCACGGGCCCGGCCCCGAGCACCACGACGTCGTACGCGATGGAATCCGTTTCCGTCATGGGGTCAGTCTTACGGGTGGTGTGCGGCGTGGCCACACGGGTACGCGCGCGGAAGCCACGACGGAATACGCGGCCGTACGGCCATGTTGTCGACGACGGTTTCGCCCCGACACCAGGAAGAGGGAAAACGCCATGAGCAGCACCGTGGAGCTCACCAAGGAGAACTTCGACCAGACGGTCACGGACAACGAGTTCGTCCTGATCGACTTCTGGGCGTCCTGGTGCGGGCCATGCCGTCAGTTCGCCCCGGTCTACGAGAAGGCGGCCGAGGAGAACCCGGACCTCGTGTTCGGCAAGGTGGACACCGAGGCGCAGCCGGAGCTGGCCTCCGCCTTCGGCATCCAGTCGATTCCCACGCTGATGATCGTCCGGGACCGGGTCGCCGTGTTCGCGCAGCCGGGTGCCCTGCCCGAGGCCGCCCTCGCGGACGTCATCGGGCAGGCCCGCAAGCTCGACATGGACGAGGTGCACAAGGCGGTGGCCGCCCAGCAGGAGCAGGCCGAGCAGAACGGCCAGTGAGGCCCGGGGCTAGAACGGGTACGCCGCCACGTCGCCGCGCACCGTCGTCCAGCGGACCTCGGTGAACGCGTCCAGGTTGGCCTCGCCGCCGAACCGGGCGCCGGTGCCGGAGGCGGCGATGCCGCCGAAGGGGGCGACGGCCTCGTCGTTCACGGTCTGGTCGTTGATGTGCACGATGCCGGTCGGGATGCGCTCGGCCAGGTCGAGGCCGCGGGCGGCGTCCCGGGTGACGATGCCCAGGGAGAGGCCGTAGGAGCTCGCCGCGGCGAGGGCGGCGGCCTCGTCGACGCTGGTGAAGGGGCGTACCGGCGCGACCGGGCCGAAGACCTCCTCGGCGTACGCGGGGGTCTGGTCGTCGACGCCGGCGAGCACGGTCGGCCGGTAGTAGAGCTGCTCGTGGGTGCCGCCGGCGGCCAGCTTGGCGCCCCGGGAGGTGCTGGCCTCGACCAGGTCGTGGACCTTGCCCAGTTGGCCGGAGTCGATGAGCGGGCCGAGGTGGACCTGGGCGCGGTGCGGGTCGCCGACCGCGAGGGAGTCGGCCTTGGCGGCGAGGCGTTCGACGTACTCCTCGTACAGGGACTGGTGGACGAGGTGCCGTCCGGTCGTCATGCAGATCTGGCCCTGGTGGAAGAAGGAACCCCAGGCGGCCGTGGAGATCACCGCGTCGATGTCGGCGTCCTCCAGCACGATCAGGGCGGAGTTGCCGCCGAGCTCCAGGTGCGCGCGCTTGAGATGACGTCCGGCGGCCTCGCCGACGGCCCGGCCGGCGGCCGTGGAGCCGGTGAAGGAGATGACGGGCACGCGCGGGTCGGCGACCAGCGCCTGGCCCGCTTCCGGGCCGCCCGGCAGGACGTGCAGCAGCCCCTCGGGCAGTCCGGCCTCGGCGAAGACCGCCCCGAGGGAGAGGCCGCCGCAGACCGCCGTGCGCGGGTCCGGCTTGAGCACGACCGCGTTGCCGAGCGCGAGGGCGGGGGCGACGGAGCGTATGGAGAGGATCAGCGGGGCGTTGAACGGCGCGATCACGCCGACGATTCCGACGGGCACCCGGCGCGTGTAGGACAGCCGGGGCGCCTCGCTGGGCAGCACCTGCCCGGCCGGGCGGGAGGCGAGCGCGGCGGCCTCGTAGCACTCCTGGGCGGCGACGTGCAGCTCGAAGTCGGCCTTGCCGGGGATCGAGCCGGACTCGCGGACGAGCCATTCGCGCAGTTCGTCGGCGTGTGCGGTGAACAGGTCGCCGGCCTTGCGCAGTACTGCGGCCCGGACGAAGTGCGGCAGACGCGCCCACTCGGTCTGAGCGGCCAGGGCGGCCTCCGTGGCCGTGCCGACGTCCTCGGCGCCGGCCAGGGTGACGGTGCCGAGGGTGTCGCCGGTGGCGGGCTCGGTGACGGCGCACTCGTCTCCCGACAGTGAGCTGGACTGCCAGGTCTTGGGGTCGAGCAACGGCATTGCGACTCTCCGTTCGATCACCGGCGGGACTCACAGAGGGAGCGGAAGTCCCGCGTAGTTCGCCGCCAGTTCGGCGGCCGCGTGACGGGATGCGGTGATCCGGCGCAGGCGCGCGAGCTGCATCCGGTGATCGAACGCATCCCCATTTGGTTGAGTGTGCAACATCTTAGTCATGTCGTCCGAGAAGCGGGTGGCCTGCCACACACGTTTCAGACACAACTCGGAGTAACTGTCGAGAAGTTGCGCGTCCCCCGAGAGGCAGACGTCGGTGAGCGCGCGGGCCAGCACCCGTACGTCCGAGACCGCGAGGTTGAGGCCCTTGGCGCCGGTCGGCGGGACGATGTGGGCGGCGTCCCCGGCCAGGAGCAGCCGGCCGTGGCGCATCGGTTCGTGGACGTGACTGCGCATCACCGTCACGGACTTGGCGGTGATGGGCCCGCGGTTCAGCGTCCAGTCGGCGTCGATCGCGAAGCGGGCGTCGAGTTCGTCCCAGATCCGCTCGTCGGGCCAGTCGCCGGCGTCGGTGCCGTTCGGGACCTGGAGGTAGAGCCGGGAGACCGACGGTGAGCGCATGCTGTGCAGCGCGAAGCCGCGTTCGCCGCGCGCGTAGATCAACTCTTCGCAGGACGGCGGCACTTGGGCCAGGACACCGAGCCACGAGTACGGATACTCGTGCGCGTACGAGCGGCCGGCCCCGGCCGGGAAGGCGTCGCGGGAGATGCCGTGGAAGCCGTCGCAACCGGCGACCCAGTCGCAGATCAGCGTCTCCTCACGACCTTGGCGCAGGAACCGTACGACGGGCGCCTCGCTCTCCGGCCGCTCGACGGCGAACACCTCGGCCCCGAACAACAGCGGTGGCCCGTCGGCGAGTTGCAGTGCGACGAGGTCCTTCACGATCTCGGTCTGGGCGTAGATCGTGACCGTACGGCCGCCGGTGAGGGCCGGGAGGTCGATGTGATGGCGTTCCCGGTCGAAGCGCAGCTCGATGCCCTGGTGCACCAGACCCTCGGCGTCCAGCCGCTCGGCGGCACCGGCCTCACGCAGCGCGTGGACCGTGCCCTGCTCCAGCATCCCGGCCCGCTGCCGCCGCTCGACGTACTCCCGCGTCCGCCGCTCCAGGACCACGCAGTCGATGCCCGCGCGGTCCAGCAGACGGGCGAGCAGCAGCCCGGCGGGGCCACCGCCGATGATGCCGACCGTCGTGCGCATCCCACGCCTCCCAGGCTTCGACCGTACGTCGACCGGACGCACGCCGCCTCAGCTGGACTCCCGGTGCACCACCGTCGCCCCCAGCACCTTGTGCCTCTCGGGCGCGGCACCGGGACTGCGCACCGCGCGGTCGACCAGCTCCGCGAGCTCGCGGCCGGACGGCAGTTCGATGTGCACCGTGCTCAGTCTGGGGCGCAGCAGGCGTCCGAGCATCAGATCGTCGGCGCCGATCACGGCCGTGTCGGCGGGGACGCGGACGCCCTCGTCCTGGAGGGCGCGCATCAGCAGCATCGCGTACTCGTCGTTGTAGGCGAACACGGCGTCGAGGCCGAGGTCGCGCCAGCGGGCGGCGAGCCGCGCGGCGGATCCCTCGTCGTAGGCGAGGGGCAGGGCGGTCACGGTGGCGTCCGTGCCGTCCAAGGCGCGGCGCGCGCCTTCGAGGCGGGGCGTGGAGAAGGACTCCAGGCCGTGCTCCTCGGGCATGACGACGCCGATGCGGCGCCGGCCACGGTCGTACAGATGACCGGCCGCGCAGTGGCCGACGGCCTCGTGGTCCATGAGCAGGGCGTGCGCACCCTCGACGGACTCGGGGCCGAGCGTGACCACCGCCCGCGCGCCCGACCGCTTGAGCACGCTCACCCCCTTCGGGCACAGCCCGGAGCCCGGCACCAGGACGGCGACCGGGCGCAGTTCGGCCCAGGCGCGGGCGGCGTCGTCACCGTGCAGACCGCCGCTGCCGTGCTGGACGACCGTGTAGTCGAGGCGGCCGAGCGCGGCCTTGAGGTCGCCGAGGAACTGGCTGTAGAGCGGGCCGACGGGGAAGCTCGGAGCGGGCATCAGCACCATGCGGCTGTGCCCGGCGCGCAGGCTGCGGGCGGCGGCGTGCGGGACGTACCCGAGTTCCTTCGCGGCCTCGTGGACACGGCGGCGCGTGGGCTCGCTGATCCGTACGGCAGTGGTGTTGTTGAGGACGTAGGAGACGGTCGCGCGCGAGACGCCGGCCAGGCGGGCCACATCGGCGCTCGTGGGTACCGAGCGCTGTGCGGGGAGAGCGGGCGCGGGCGTTTTCGGTATCTGCACCATGACGTAGCGCATCTTCGCAGAAACTCTGAGCGAGGTTCCGCTCGGGGTGCTCGCCCGCTCACGCCCCGGTTCCGGTCACGCGGGCGACCAGGTCGAGCCAGCCCTTCTCCAGCCGCTCCATGGGCATGCCGCTCTGCCTGGTCAGGTGGTTGATCAGGGCGGGGTCGAGAGAGGCCAGGAGCGTCCGGGCGAGGAGGTCGCAGTCGGCGTCCGGCTGGATCTGCCGCAGCAGCATCGTGACGTGGGTGTGCAGGGCCTGGTACGAGGGGTGGGCGAAGCGGCGGGTCGGCTCCGGCTGGGCGGCCAGTTGCAGGTCCAGCTGCTCGACCGAGCGGTACAGCACCGCCAGGCCGAACGCGCGCAGCCGCTCGACCGGCGGCGCCCCGGGGCCGAGCGGCGGGGGCCCGCCGAGGAAGTCGGCCTGGAGCTTCTTCGCCGAGTGGTCCAGCAGCGCCGTCAGCAGGCCGGTGCGGTCGCCGAAGCGGCGGAAGACCGTCCCCTTGCCCACGCCGGCCGCCGCGGCCACCGCCTCCATGGTGACCCCGGCCGCGCCGTGCTCCGCGATCAGCCGGGCGGCGGCCTCCAGCAGGCGGGCGCGGTTGCGGGCCGCGTCGGCGCGCAGGCAGCGCTCGTCGGGGCCGGAACCGACCTCCAGCAACTGAGGGGTGGCGGCGGGTTCCTGAGGCGGCGGGAAGGGGGGCAGGACGGCGGACATGAACCCAGCGTAAAGCATGGGGAATGAAACTGGACCGCGGTCCGGTTAAGGTGCTACAAATTAAACCGGACCTCGGTCCGGATCCTCGCGGCAGTGTCTCAGCATCCTGGAGTTCGCATGTCTGTTCGCATCCTCGCTCTCGTCGGCAGCCTTCGCGCCGGTTCGCACAACCGTCAGCTCGCCGAGGCGGCCGTCAAGCTCGCACCCGAGGGCGCCGAGGTCGTGCTCTTCGAGGGCCTGGCCGACATCCCCTTCTACAACGAGGACATCGACGTCGAGGGCAGCGTCCCCGCCGCCGCGACCAAGCTGCGCGAGGCCGCGCTCGCCTCCGACGGGTTCCTGCTGTTCTCCCCCGAGTACAACGGCACCATCCCGGCCGTGCTGAAGAACGCCATCGACTGGCTGTCCCGGCCCTACGGCGCCGGCGCCTTCGGCGGCAAGCCGGTCGCGGTCGTCGGCACCGCCTTCGGCCAGTACGGCGGCGTGTGGGCACAGGACGAGACCCGCAAGTCCGTGGGCATCGCCGGCGGCAAGGTGCTGGAGGACGTCAAGCTGTCCATCCCCGGCTCGGTGACCCGCTTCGCCGAGACGCACCCGGTCGACGACGCCGAGGTCGCCGCCCAGCTGACCGAGGTCATCGCCCGCGTCCACGGTCACGCCGACGAGGCGGCCGCGGCCTGACCGGACCACAGGTCCCCGCGAAGAGGCC
>NZ_JBEXQG010000110.1:0-20631 GCF_040612485.1 Streptomyces sp. NPDC006385 | reverse complement strand
CGAACAGCCTCATCAGCTTCAGCGGATCGGCACTCTCGAATGCCTCGTTGAGGATCCGGTCTTGACGCAGGCCGTCCAAGGTCACGCCCTTGGGCAGCACCCCGCGGAGCGTGCCCATGCTGATGGCCGGCCGGCCGGTCGGGGTCGGGAGCGGTCTTCTGCTGACCAGTAGATGAGAGTTCGCGCAGGCCGACCAGTGATGGTGGCGGTAGACCAGCCATTCTGCGACCTGCCGGTGCGTAAACTCCTCCAAGCAGAGGGTGTGCCGCAGCAGACCGCGGCGGATTTCAAACGTGCCGCGGGCGAAGGCGCGGGGGTTCCAGGATTCCTGGACATCAGGTCGTAGGAACTCGTACGCGACTACTGAATCCTGAGCCCCCTGTGTATGGGTTGGTGGCTGCCGCTCGCCTCATCGAGGTAGCTTCGCGGTGCGTTCGGGGTGGGCAGCGGTGATGTACCGCATTGCGGTGTGAGAGGAGATGCCGAACAGGCGCATCAGGTGAAGAGGGTCGTCGACCTCGAATGCCTCGTCGCGGATCCGGTCCTGCCGCAGCGTCGGCATCGTGAGTCCGGTGGGCCGGAAGATGGCGGTGAACGTCGTACCGATGGGCGAGTGAGTGGTGTCTACCGCGGTCCATCGGTTGATCAGCAGATGCGGGTTGGTCGTCACCGGCCAGCGGCGGTGACGTTCACGGATCCACGCGGAGGCGCAGCGATAGGTGAGTTTATCCAGGTAAATGATGTGCCGTTTGCCGGGACGCCGAACGATGAGCCGCTCACGGGACAGGTCGAGGTCGGTGAGCAGCAGCCAGCGGATTTCGGTGCCGCTGAGCGCATGGACGCAGACCAGCACCATCACGAAGCGTTGGAAGTCGTTCTGCGCATGGCTGAGGACGTCGGCCAGCCGGTCCGAGGGCACGGAAGGCGGGATCTTGTTGATCCCGGCGAAGACGAGGCCGCGGGTGGGATCGCGGAAGATCACACCCTCTTGCCGAAGGGCTCGGAAGACATTCCGCAGGACGATGTGGATCGAGCGGGCCGGCGTCCCCTTGCGGGTGGCGATGGCCCTCTTGACGTCGTCGCGTGTGATCTCGCGGAGGCTCTCGAGGCCGTCCGCGAGCCACCCCTTGAGGATCGGGTCCAGGACATGCCAGTAGCGGACGATGCTCCGGTAGGTGCGGCCTGTGTGCTCCCACTTGCCCTCTCCACGCACGGCCTTGATCCAGACTGAGAGTTCCTGTGCGATCGTCTCGGGCAGTACGGCGAGCTCGGCCTCCAATCGCTTCTGATGCGCGTCCCGGCGGAACTCGGCATCCGGGATCAGCAGCCCTCGGGTTTCAAGGAACTGTGTGACCCGCCGTCCGCTGAACTTCAGGGGACGGTTGTCGACGAGCGCCCGGATGTCGGTCTCCAGCAGCGGGGCATCGGCGCCGAGCCAGGACACCAAGACGGTCAGCGTATGTCGGGTCTTGGTGGCGGGGACCTTGGACCACATCTCCTGCTTCATCACGCTGTCGAGGTCGGCGAGCAGCCGCTTGGCCGAGTCCGTGCGCGTAGGCAGATCCTGCCGCGCCAACTCGGCCACCGGGCGCCAGTCTCGCCGGAGCTCGAACAGCCTCTCCTGCCCAGGGGCCGCCAAGTGCTCGGAGACAGGGCGGCGCGGGGTAGGCGGGGCCACGTCCGAGTGACGCAGGCTCGTGGGTGCCGGGACCGGTGAACCGAGCCACAGCTGCGTTCCGAACCGGGCGATGCCCCCAGGGCCGTAGTTGGCTACGTGCCAGCGGCATCCGCGGCAGTGTCCGCCGGCGAGCGGCAGGTCGACACGGTGGCAGCGGCCGCACGCTCCCGTGGAGACTGCGAGGTTGCCTCTCTTCCGGAAGGCGAAGGAGGCGCAGGGCTCACAGGTGACCTTCGTCTTCGCAGTGAACCAGCAACCGCACTGCTGGCAGGACCTCGGTGTCATCGTCCGGGGCGGCCAGAGACGGCGCGTAGTCCGCGACGTCCGTGGCCGCAGGGGGCGGTCAGGTTCGCGGGGCTCTGGCAAGAGCCTGAGCATCTCCGCTCGCAGAAGGACCGCCCGGACGGACCGGCCGTAGTTGGGGATGTCGTCGAGGACCAGCTCGTCGACGAAGTCGTCGCCGTCGGCGTCGCGCACGGCGAGCGCGAGGCGCAGCATCTCGTGCAGCTTGCGCTGCATGGGCTTGCTGATGCCGGTCTCCGCCGCGAACGCCGCGGTGTGCTCGACGACGTCGCGGTAGCCGGCGAGCGGTCTTTGCAGAATGCGCCGGCAGACATCGATGGACAGCATCCGGCGGACCGGGAAGAGCGGCAGTTGCCCCGGGACAGTGGGTGGGAGGACGGCAGGGTCGTCCCGCGTCGGGGCCGCGGCCGCGCGTATGTGTTCCACCCAGTGCAGCCGCTCGCGCTGATCGACGCCGGTGCGGCCGGTGCGCCTGCCGTACTTCTTCAGGGGTTGGGCGTGGGTGGGGGCGAGGCCGTAGTAGAGGAACATCAGCTGGCGGCTTCGTGGGCCGGCTCCCTTAGGATCGGTGACCCACGCGGCGTCGGCATCGAGCCGGACAGCGTGCAGACATGCCCGGCACAGACGATCGGAGTTGAGGTATCCCGTGTGACGGCAGCGCAGACATATGCCCTGCTCGGGATGCTTCTTCCGCCATTCCGTGCACCCCTGGCACACGGTCAGCCCGAGCGCCCCCCAGCCCTTGCAGTCCGGGCACTGAGCGGGATGAGATCTTGCCCGCATCTGTCAGTTCGGCGGCAGTGAGCGACGGCTGCCCTGCCGCCGGGGCGTCGGCCGTACGGGACCCTCGCCGGAGCCGCCGGAGCCTTCAGCACCCACGGCCTTCGGCAGTGCTTCGCTCTCTCCGGTAGTGGCCCCCAAGGGTTCGGCCTGGAGCAGATCGCCGACGGTGCAGTTCAGCACCGCACAGATCTTGTCCAGGTCATCGAGCCGCACCGTGACCGGTGTACCGCTCCACATCGCAGCGACCTTGCTCAGCGACGGCGTGAACCCGACCGTCTTGAACGCCTCCAGCAACTCGGTGGGACGCCACAGGTCCCGCTGAGCGGCCACCATCCTCAGATTCCACTTCACCGAAGGTTCCCCTTGTCCATCACCAGGCGCTGGGCCGCCCGCGAGCTCGCTGCAACATTGGCATGCTCGGGGTCGGCCTGTGCAGTCGCCATGTACCGAAGAGTCGTGGTGGCCCAGTGGTGGCCCAAAATGCGCTGGACCTCCCACAACGTCATGCCTCGCTCATAGTTATGGGTCGCGCATGCGTGCCGAAGAAGGTGCGGGAAGAGGTCGGTGACCGGGCCGGTGAGGTAGCTCGCGGCCGCCGCGTGGAGCTGGCGGCGGAATGTCGACGGTGTGATCGCCGGCGCGATCGGCAGGTTCAGCGCCGCTATCGCCTTGGGCTTCCGCTCGGACGGCCACAGAGGCGCTGACGGGTGATCGGCATCGTCGCCGAACTCCGCTCGGACCTCCTCTATGTACCACCAGAGCAACTCGCGCCCCTCGCGGAACATGTATGCCTCGCGGGGCCGTGGCCCCGAGCCGCGAGCGCCCTTGCCCTGGACGACGAACCGGCCCCACTGGCCGTGTTCCCAGTGGACGTCGCCGATCGTCACTGGGCATAGCTCGGCAGCCCGGACACCGGAGATGTATCCGATCTTCGTCATGACGTAGTCGCGGCAGGCCACGGCGTACTTCCGGGCGTACGGCAACTGCTCCCGCCAGCGTGCGAAGAACTCCTTCATCGCTGTCTGCGAGGGCGGGATCCGCAGCCCGAAGTCCCCACGGTGCACTGGCCTGTTGAACGGGTCGACCGGTGACTCCACCGCTGCCCCGAACCGCATCATGATCTCGTGGGCGTAGCGCTGTTCGAGGAAGGCGAAGAACGCGTCGATGTGGTTGAGCTTCTGCCGGTGCGTGTTGTGTGCGCGCTTCCCCGGCCCGGCGAAGTACTTGTCGACCTCGCGCGGGGTCAGATGCCACGGCACGGTGCCGTAGAAGTCGCAGACCTCGATGACCGGCTTGATCAGTTGGTCGATCGTCGACGGGGCGAGTCCGGCCGAGTCCCGGGCCCACTGGTACTCGGTGAGCGCGTCGACGAAGAAGCTCTCCTCGTCCTGGGCGGACATCCGGGCTTGGCGGCGCCGTTGAAGAGTGACGACATCTGCCAAACCGGTCTCGGTCGGACCTGAGCCCTCCTCCGCGGCATGTGGCGGCGGCACGAGAGTGAGGGTGCGACCTTTGGAATCTGACACAGACACAGAGATTACTGGAGTCTCAGCGAACTTATACCAGTTACTTGCAAATTCCTGGAGATCGAGAAACGAGAGCTGCGTGCGCAGCTGACCTGCTGACGAGCACCTTCACCGCTCTCGAAAGCCCTCGGGGAACCTGCACGTCATCCACTAACGACGACGATCCGGAACCTGCCCGCGCCCTCGGCGCGGGCCCGCTGCCAGCCGTCCTCAGTCAGAGCACCGCCCCAGACGTCCAGCGCGTCCCGCGTTGCCTCCTGTCCACGAAGGACGTCGCGGCTCTGATCCAGGCCGACGTAGCCGATGTCGGCAAGGGACGCCAGGGTCCGCAGGTTGACGGACTTGGGCAGCAGCCCGATCGGGTCCCTGGCCCCGGCGAGGAGGGCGCGGCGCTGGGCGGGGGTGATGCGGGGAGTGAAGGCTCCGGCCGTACGCGGCCGGTCCGGGGCGCCGGGCGACGTGGCCGTGGCGCTGTTGCCGGGGTGGTCGGTGGTCATCGTGTTCCTCGTGATGGGGTCGGCGCCAGCTGGGGGTCGGACCAGCGGGCGGGCAGGGTGGTGTCGCCGTCTTCCTCGCGGCGCTGGTCTTCCAGGTCGGCGGCGCGGACGCGGCTGCGGTGCCACTGCTCGGCGGTGTGTCCGCTCGGCCGGCGGCACCTTTGTCGGGGCGTGGCTTTGCATGTGGGGCAGGTGAGGGATGCCGGGCAGGTGTCGCCGATGTCCTCGCCGTCGCAGAAGGCGCAGGGCGGGGCTGTGGCCGGCAGTACGCGCCCGGCGACGTCGACGAGGAGACCGGCCGCGCGCCAGGCGCGTTCCTCGGCTCTCGTCGACGGCGGCCCGAAGCTCTGGCGGTTCACGCTCCGCCTGTCTCGGCTGCCGGGTCCGCGCGGACGAAGGACTCGCCCTCGGGCCAGATCGCGATGATCTTGTGGTGGGACAGGAACTCCTTGGCGACCGGGCCCGGCTCGGCGGTGAATAGCAGTGCGCGGCGGGCCGGGGAGAAGAGCCGCGCGCAGTCGCTGATCACGCCGTACGCGGCGATGAGCGCGGGGTAGTGCGATCGGTGACAGGCCATCACCACCTCTCCGGCAGTCGCGTCGAAGAGGTCGGTGGACGCCAGGACGGGATCCGTGACGACGCGGTGCCGCAGGACACGGTGTCCCTTGGCCGTCAGGTGGAAGAGGTAGGCGGTCAGGACCGCGTTCTCGGAGCGGTCGGCCTCCTCGTCGTTGGCTCGGCCGGGCTGGGGGCGGGCCGGATCGGAAGGGGCCAGGTAGGCGACGTGCGGACTGTCGGTGGTCATGGTGTGGGCGCTTCCGGAGTCGGGTGATACGGCGGCGGGGCGACGGCGCGGCGCAGCGTCTGAAAAGAGAGGGTCAGCTGGGCGGCAGGGCGGTGGTGGGGTGCATCCGTCGCGGTGCTGAGGCGAGGGCATCCCGGCGCGGGCTGCGGGTGAAACCTGAACTGGCTCAGGCCATCGCGGTGGGGACCTGGCTTTGAGGGACGAGCGCTAGCCCGGTGAACACCTGCGGGTGAGGGGCGGGGGCAGCCGCGACGGTGCGTGTCCGGCCTGCCTCAGGGCGGGTTGAGGGCAGGTCGCAGCCGTCAGCTTCGCTCACCCACCGCTCGGCGGCAGCGGTGCCGCCCGGTCGAGCTTCGAGTACCGCTGGCTGACCTCGCGCGCCGAGTACGTGACCGGACGCCGGTCCTTCTCGTGGACCGTGACGACGATTCCGTCCGGAGACTCATCGAGCCCATCGACCCAGACGTACTGAAAGTACCCGCCAGCGGCGCTGTAGTGCATGAGGCGGTCCCCAGGGCCGACGGGGGCCTGGACTGTGCCGCCGGTGTACCGCTTGTAGGGCACGAGGACCTGCGGGACCCCTTCCGGAACGGCCAGGGCGCGATCAGTCAGCATGTCGGTTACGTGCTCTCTGATCAGCGCGTACAGGGTCTGGGGCGGCGGGTTCTCTGTCGCGAGTGCCACGAAGGCCAGTCGGAGCCCTTCGTCGTCTTGGGCGGGCGGGCATCCGCGGGTGTCGGCGAGGGCGAGGACGTCTTCGGCGTACCGCTGGGCGACTCTTCCGCGGTGCAGCTGCGTGCTGGCGGGGGAGTTCACGGCGACGCAAGCAGGACAGGACAGGGGAGCGTCGGTGACGCGCGCCGGGTCGAGCTTCTCGTAGGGGTGGACGACGGAGTACCGGCCCGCGTTGCAGGCCACGTCAATCATGAAGCCGGTGTGGCTGTTGAGCAGGCCCTCGTGGACGGCGCCGTCGTGGCCGATGAGGTTCTTGTGGTCCATCTTCTCGACCGCCCCAGGGGCGGTGTCCTCGCCTTCGGTCTGTACGTCGGTGGTTGGCTGGACGACTTGTGGTCCGGCGGCACGGGCGCGGTTGGACCCCGCGCCCGTGCCGTCCGGCTCATTCGCTCAGGTAGAAGGTCACGCCGCGGCAGACGAAGCGGACCGGGCCCGTCGCGTTGATGGCCAGCTGGTACGCCTCCTCCTCGGAGACCGAGCCCGGCTCCGTCACGATCTCGTCGAACCGGGTCTGGCCCTGGAGGTAGCGGATCAGGTGGTACTTGGCCTCCGGCCCGTCGAGCGGGATCGTCAACCCGCGCGGGGGGTGGTAGTCGGTCAGGCCGCGCCCGATCCATCCGGCCGAGAGCCGGACCGGCGCGGGGAAGGGAACGCGGTGCGCGAGGTGCCGGGCGACGGCCTCGTGGGCGCGCTGGTCCCACATTCCGTTCCAGACGTCGCTCGCGTTCTGGGCCTCCTCGTCGTACGCGGCCAGAGCCCGGCGCATGTTGAGGTACTCGTTGCCCTCGCGGAAGTGCCGGGACGTGGCCCAGTTGCCGTCCGCGTCGAAGCCGTCGTCCAACGACTGCCCGTCGTGCTGGCGGCCGACCATCCAGTGACCGGTGGACTCCTCCACGCCGAGCCACACGCCCTCGAAGGAGCCGCGCCACGCGCGTCGCGCCTGGTGTACGACGGTCCATCCCTGGTGCTGTCCACCGGTCTTGATGCGCATGCGTGTCTCCTGGGCCTGTCTCGTCGGTAGGGGAAGACGCGGGGGTGCTCAAGCCCGGAGGCGAGCACCACCAACAAGGATCACAGTACACATGGAAAACCTAATAGGCAACATGAGTGCTGGGTTCGCCGAGCCCGGGATCCCGCCTCGGCGAGCGGAAGTCGGGAGTCAGTCCGTCAGGGCCGGGATGGGGCACTCCCCATCTCCCAGCATGGCTGGTGGTCGGCCGTAGGGAGGGGTAGGCGTCGGCGAGGACGTCCTCGGCGAGCAGTGCGGGCGGGCATGAGTAGACGAGTGTCTCCTGGCCGTCGCCGGACTCCACGACGGCCAGACCCCCATGCTGGCCGGCGATCTGGTGCAGGGCGCGGCGGAGGTCGGCGGTGCTGGTGAGAAGGAGCCGGCCGGGCCCGAGGGGATCGGAGGCGAGCCGAGCCAGGGTGACGGAGCCGACCTCCGGGCCGGCGGTCCGGGCTGCGAAGTCCAGGCTCGCGTACACCTGAACGGGCGCGGGACAGTGTCGGCCGGCCGTTCGGCGGAGCACGACGAGGTGGCTGCGGTCGGCCCTGCGGTCGGCGGGCGGTTCTGGGTCGAGCAGGTGGAGGGTGCGGAACGGGTTAGAGAGCTCGTCCTCGATGTTCGCGGCAGAGCGGTCGCCGGGCGCATACATGCTCACCAGGCAGGCGATGTCCGAGGCGAGCACCGACGAAGCCGGGCTCCTGAGGCCGGCCGCTTCAGCGGCGGCCGCCAGGCGCCCCTGCGTCTCTGCGCGGCTGGACCGGCTGAGCGGGGAGTACCCGAAGAGGTACCGCCAGGTGGGCACATGGCACGGCCGGGCGCTCACCAGCCACCAGTGCAGCAGCCACAGGCTGGCATCGAGCTCGAGGTAGGGGTCGGCGCCGGTCTCGTCGTGCAGGAGCCAGTGGGCGCGGTCCGTGGGCACCAGCCCCTGGCTGTTGCGGACGGCGAGTCCGAAGGCCTGGGACCAGAAGGCCATGGACGGGACCATGCTCTTGCCGACGCCGAGCACGACGGTCGCGTCGGGGCGGCGCAGGGCGGTGGGGTCCTGGAGCAGGGCGTCGTAGACCTTGCGGAGCCACCCGTAGCGGGGTGGGTAGCCGCGGTGCCGGCCGAAGGCCGGCAGGCAGTCGGACAGGGGGGCGGGGCTCAACACGGGGGTCCTTTGCTCAGTCGAGGGGGAGAGGGCTCCGGTCGGAGAGGGTGAGCCGGGCGACCAGACGTGCGAGGGAGTGCGCCCAGCTGGCTGATGCGCCGCCGATGAGGAACTCCTCGCTCCAGGCGGGTTCGTCGCCGATGAGCGGCCGGCTCGTCAGCCGGACCTCCCTCGGGCCGACTGCGGCGGGGGAGAGCTCGAGCTCGTAGGACCGGGCCTCGGTGTCGATGTGCCAGGACAGCAGACCCTCGGCGTCGGTGCATCCGCAGGCGAGCACGTACACATAGGTACGGCTGGGCGCTGGCAGGACGGTGCGCAGCGCCTGGGCTACGGCCTGGCTCTCGCGGTGGTCGTGGGCTTGGCCCATGGTCTCTCCTTCGGGCTCGGCCCACGAGGTCGCGGGCCGGGTGGGGCGGCTAGTTGGTGGCCATGAGGGCGTCGAGCAGGCGGTCGGTCGTGCGTGTGGCGATCGCGAAGCGGATCAGATCCATGACGTCGTCGCGGTGGCGGGCCATGTCGCGCGCCCGGGCGAGGGTGTCCTCGGCGAGGTTGGGCTGTGCGAGGACATCTCCGCATCCGACGAACGCGCGGGGGCCCAGTCCCCAGACCAGGGCGTTGACGGCGGCTCCGGCGGCGGCCAGGGGATCGAGTTCGAGCATGACCCAGCCGCGCTCTGCCGGGTCCTCGCCGGCGCGGCGCAGGTCCTGCGCGGCGGAGCGGAAGAGCCCTCCTGTTCCGGCGGTCGGCTCGAGCGCCCATTCGCCGCGTCGGTGGGGTCGCCTTTCTGTGCTGCCCTCGTCGGCCAGCACGGTGGCGATCAGATTGCTGATGTCGGGCGGGGTGTGGTACTCGCCGAGGCTGCGCCGGGAGTGGTGGTGGCGCAGGCTCGTGATGACCCAGGACATGAGGTCGATCCGGGACCGCTCGGCGGGGTCGGTGTCTCCGGTGTGCTGGAGGACTCCGTGGCGCAGCGCGGCACGGGCCACGGCGCGTACGCCCGCGAGGTGGGTGTCGTGCAGGTCCTCCCTGGTCCAGTCGAACAGCGGGCGGGCGGTGGCCCACAGGTCGGGGCGAAGGCGGTAGTAGTAGTCGGCGCTGTCGGCCAGGCCACGGACCAGGACGCGCGGGGGCTGTGCGGCGATGTACGCGGCGATTGTGTCGGCGGCCTCGGCGCCGGGGGACTTCTGGGGCCACAGAGCGAGGGCGGCGACGACCCCTGCGGGGATGTCGAGCCGGCTGCCGCCGGCGGCGTGCCAGGCCTCGGCGACCGCTTCGCCGAGGACGGAGCCGGGGCTACGGCTGACGGTGATCGGGGGGCAGTTGGTCGTACCGGCGTGCCGGGCGCAACTCGGATCGGTACAGTCCCCTTCCCTGTGGGTGATCACCTGATCGATGGCCTTGGTCACGATGGTGGCGGTGGAATCAGCGGGCATGAGGGTTCCAGGGCATGGGTGGGGTGTTGTGGTCGGGAACAGGGAGTCGGGACCGGTGCCGCGGGTGGGAAGGCGCCGTCTGCGGCACCGGGCCTGCACGTTGTGGTGATGAGTGCCGTACGAGCGGCGCAGCCGTCTCGCTCAGAGAATTCCGCGGCGGGCAAGGTCGGGTTCGCACAGGGAGCAGGTCCCGCACGGCGTGTGCTCGGTGCATCCCACCTGCGGGAGAGCGTCGGCCTTGGCGCCCTCGCGATGGACGAACTTGGGCCACTCGCGCTCGTACAGGAACTCGCCGCCCCACTCCCGGGACTGGAAGCCGGCGATACGCGAAGCGTGGTTGGTCGCGTCGGGCTGGGCGACCCACGTGGTGGTGCGGTCCGGGAGGGTGTGTTCCCACACGTACCCGTACACGGTGGTGCGGTCGGTCTTGCTCACCACGAGGAACCCGCGGGTGTAGTCGTTGTGGGCCGGCTGGAAGTCGATGTGCTGGGCGAGGCCGGGCAGCATGATCACATCTCCGGGTGAAGCGGGTTGGGGGTTGGGCTACGGGGGACCTGCCTACGCCCGGGTCCTGCCGCCTGCGGCGTGCAGGACCGCGTAGGTCTGGGCGGAACGCACCCGGGCGCGGCGGTCAGGGAGATCAGGTGCTGTGCAGTGCGGCGGATGCGGCGGTGTACTCCGCGCACGCGGGCATGGAGTCGCGCAAATCGGGACCGCGCAGCCCGCGGCTCCCGCACGGCCGACGCCCGCACTTGAGCCGCTCGCGACCGTCAGCGAGCCGCTTCAGCACCGTGTGGCCGCAACTTCCGCAGACGGCGGGCGGGTTGTCGAGATCGGCGCCGAGGAGCGGCGCCCCGGTCGCCGGGTGCACACCGCGGTCGAGGTACATCCGTATGGAGCCGCGGGGAGGGTATTCGGCTTCCGGAGTGCGGATCACGGCCCTGGTCATGATGCTGGTCCCTTTCTGGCGGAATCGTTCGTAGGGCGGCGGCACCGTGGGTGACGGCGCCGGGCGGCGTCCGGCTACTTGGCCTTGCGCTGGTCGACCCGGTGGGCCTGCGCAGCCACGCGCATGACCTCGTCGAAGTCGAAGCCGAGGTTCTGGGCGTAGGCGCGCAGATCGTTGAGCAGGACGTGCAGCGCCTTCGAGAAGGTGGGGTAGGGGTCGTCTGCCATGTGCACTCGAAGGGCGGCAGCAGCGTCGCTGGCGTGCACGTATACGTCGAAGAGGTGGTCCTCGGCGGCCGAGTCATCCGTGTTGTGGATCGGCTCGACGGAGGGCGCGAGGTTCGGCATGGCGGCCAGGGGGCGTTCGTCCAGTCGCGCCCTCGCGTCGCCGTCGAGGCAGCGTTCGACGTCGGTGCGCATGTGACTGGCCAGGTGCATCAAGTCGGTGGTGATGTCCACCAGGGTCAGCCAGACATCGGCCCAGCCCCGCCGGTAGGCGAGAAGCGCGGCGTCAACCTCATGGACGACAGCAAGCATGGGAGGGCTCCTGAGGAGAAGGGGGGCGGCGTGGCGCGGGCTTGAAGGTTCGCCAGCAATGCAAGCAATCTACATACTGAAACAAGAATAAGCAACATTCAGGATGCTCGAGAGTACCCACGCCCCCGGATGGTGGGCCGGGGTGCTCACACACTCACCCGGACCACCATTCGGAGTCTCAGGTGCGCGGCGCAACGGCCGCGGCACCGGGCTCCCGCTACTCGCCCGCGCCGGCAGCATCCCTGCGCGCTTGCCGCTCCTGGGGCTGTCGCCGGGGCATCGTCCCGGCGAAGACCAGGAGCGCCGCCAGCGCCACCCCGACCGCAACGATCCCGCCGACGAGGCTGTCGGGCTCTATCACCCACACGCTGACCAGGGCGACCGCCGCACTCGGCGCGCCCCAGCGAAGCGACCACCGGGCCCAGGGGCGCGGCACGGGGCCCTGTCTCTCAGCAACTGGCATCGGATTCTCCTTGGTTGTGGATGCAGATCCGTACCTGCATTCGTACGCATGCTCTAGCCGGGATGAACGTTTCAGCCTGGCCTTCGGCAGTTCAGGGCCACAGCCGCTCACCGTCGAAGTAGGTACCTCGGGGCAAGCTCGTGTTGGGGAGAATGCCCGAGACGACCGGAGAGGAAAGACCGGGGACATCGACGAGTGCGGTGTACCGGTCCAGAGCCCGGGCGGCCACTCGCGTGTCGCCCCACTGCTGCTGTACCGGGTTCAGAGGACCGAGGGACACGTTCAGGTCGTCCATGATCGTGAAGCCCAAGCCCTGGTAGTAGCTTTCCAGCTCAGGGAAGCAGTTGAGGGTCAGCAGTCCGTAGCCGGCGCGCGTGAAACGGCGCACCGAGTGCCGGACAAGTTCGGCTCCGATGCCGCGCCCGCGCTGCTGGGGCAGCACGGCCACTGCCGTGATGGTCGCGATTCGTTCCGCCAGGCGGTGTGCCAGGACGGGATCGACACCGATGTGGCTGAAGAGCCAGAGCGGGACGCCTCCGATGAGGACGCCGAGGATCTCGCCTGCATCGCTTAGTGCGACGACCATCAGGTTCCGGAAGTGCGAGAGGGGTCCCTCCTGCGGCAAAGACAGGTTCGGCCGGACGTCCTCGAAGGCGTCGGGATCGCCGGGGTTCACGTCGGCGAGGAGTCGCATAACGGCGTCCGCGTCGGTGGGCGCCACGTCGCGGAGCGTGATGCCGGGCAGACGGGTACGGGTGGTGCCCATGATGGCTCCTGGGTGTATGAGACGCGGTGCGTCGCCTTTGGGATGGCGGAAGGGAAGAGCTGTGGAGGGGTTCCAGCGGCGGCCTTGGCCAGGCTGGATTGCGTTCGGGCTTGGGACCGGGCCGACCGGAGTTGAGACAACTGTCGGGCGGCCCGGTGTCCTGTGCTGAGGCGTCAGTAGATGTGGCGGCCGTCGGGCACTGTCCGGCCGATCAGGCGCCAGGGCGGACCGTCATTCAGCACGCCCATCGGGCACTGATCGGGTCGGTGCGTCGCCAGGTCGGCCTCGATAGCCGTGTACCAGTGCTGCGCGAGCGGGCACCGCGTCCCGCGTGCGCACGCGGGACGTTCCGCTGCGAACACGTGGTACACGTCCGATGTAGCGGGGAGAGAGAGACGGAACCTGGCCGAGAAGCGCTTACCCTTGGCCGACTGGCTCCGACCCCATGTCCAGAACCCGTAGACGAACTGGGTCTGGCCGTCGCGGTCGAGCCGCCAGCGCAATATAGAGCCGTCGTAACGCGGGTCGTCGGGGGACGATTCGTCAGCGCCCGCGGGCACGGCTCCGGTCATGTCGAGGACGGTCTGGCTGGTCCCGACGAACGCCTGAGGCACGGCCAGCACCCAGTGGCCAGTGGACCTTACCTGCCACCGGTACGGCCTCCGCCGCATGTACTGCGTTCCCGCCTTGCGGCGCTTTATGAGCGGTTTGTTCCGCTTCATCTGTATCAGTCCCCGGATGCGCTGAGACGGCGCGACGCCTGGAGCGGCGCTCGTCAAGTGGTTTGGCGAGGCGGGGCGTTGGCCCGACCTGAGAATGACAGTACACATTGAAACGAGAGTACGCAACATCTAGGCGGTGTCGCCTCCGTCGCGCCGCGCGAGGTCCGCACCCGCTTGGAACCGGTCCCAGGCCAGCCGGCTGTCGACCGCTTCCTCGATCGCTCTCCAGACCAGCCCTTGCGCGGGGTCCTCTGGAATGTGCGGCTCCCCGCGGTTGCCCCGGACCACCGTGACCGTGTCGCCGACCGGCGGACGGGCTCGGTGAACGAGGATGCAGGTGGGCGTCCCGTGACCGGGGATGTAGGCCCCGGAGGTGTCGATGATCCAGCGCGCGTCGAAGCGGGGAAGGAACTCGGTGACGTACCGCCTGCCGAACTCCCGCTTCATGAACGAGTTCGCGGTCAGCTGCGCCACGAAGCCGTCCGGGACGGCCAGGTGCTCGAGCATCAGCGCGGTAAAGGGCAGAGCCAGTGAGTATTTGCCGGCCGCAACCTGCGGGTACGCGGCGCGGACCTGGTCGCGGACGACGGGGTCCTTCGGGGTGATGTAAGGCGGGTTGGCTACGCACGCGTGGTACGTGCCAGCGGCCAGCAGGGGCTCGGTGCGGTCCAGCAGGGAGTCGGCGGCGGTCACGTTGACGGGCCACGACGCCGGGACGCGGTCCAGGCTCACGCCGAGGACGGACGCCGAGCTGGCCAGAAGGCGGTAGGCGGTCAGCGCCACGGCGTACGCGTCGAGGTCCACGCCCGTCACCGCTGCCAGAGCACGCTCGACTGCCTGCGGCCCGTGCCCAACCGGGGCGGGCCGGCGGCCGCGGACTGGCGGAACGCGGGTCATGTGGAACGCGGCGACGGCGATGTGCCCGGTCCCGCAGGCGGGGTCGATCATCCGGACGTTGGCCGGCCCCCACTCCTCCATGGCAGGCTCCAGCGACAGACGCAGCAGGAGTCGGGCGACCCAAGGCGGCGTCTGGCACAGGGCCCGCCCCTTGCGGGCCTCCTCGGACAGCAGCTGGTAGGTGTCGCCGAGGGCGTAGCCGTCCACGCGGTGCTCGTCTTCGAGGGCGGGGTGCCGATCCCAGAACTCCTCGATGGCGGCCCAGGCGGTGGCGCCGAGCGGCTGCTCCCACAGCGGCAGTACGGCCGGATCGGCGAGCGGGGCCAGGGAGGGGTGGCAGTCGGCGAGGCTCTCCAGGGACTTGAGCAGGCCGTCCGGGCCCGCCGGGCGGTCGTCGGTCGGGGCCAGGCCGTGGTCATGAGCGTGCCGGACGAGGGCCGCAGCATGGGTCCAGAGGGTCGCCGTGCGCTGCTCGCCAGTGTCGCGCCCGACCGTGGCGGTGACCTTGTCGTAGGCGGCGGGGGGCAGGGTGCGCGTGGTCATCTCTCCTCGCAGGGGCGGTGGTCTACTGGCCGGCGGTCATCGCGGCCCACACTTTGGCGAAGCCGTCGCGGGCCTTGTCCTGCACGCCAGCCGGGGCGGTCACGTAGAAGTCCTCGACCGTGCCGTAGACCTTGGGGTCCGGGCGGACGCGAGTGCGGACGCGGTCGATGCCGACGCCGTGGGCCTTCGTGGAGTGCTCAACCGGTCGGTTGAGGGCCGTGGCGGCGTTGTGCAGGAAGGTGCCGACTTCGGCGCGGCTGCCGGTGCGGACGGTTTTCACCGACCGGTAGACGGTGCCCTTGAAGCTGCTGTCGCGGCACTCCGGCTTGGCGCAGCGGTTGCCGTGTGCGGTCTTGCACTCGGGTCGACGGCCAGCGGTGTAGGCGCGCTGCAACCGGTAGACCGCCCACGGCTCCTCGTCCAGCCGAGCGTTGAACCGACCGATCGCCTCGGTGTTCTGGTCGTCGGTGACCCGCCTGAACAGGGTGTCGTCCTTGTAGAGGGACATGTTGTCGTTCAGGGCCATCGACAGGTACTCCAGACGCAGCACGCGCGCCGCGAGGCCGGGGTACTTCCGCAGCCGCTTCAGGTGATCCAGCTGAGGTGAGCACACCCCAGAAAACGGGCATACCGGACAGTATGACTTGACCATGTCAATCCCGAGGCGGTTCTTCACGTAGCCCTGCACGTCCTGACGAGACCAGCCGAGCCTGAGCAGCGGGTAGTCCAGGGCGAAGGTCTCGTAGCCCGCCGTCTGGTTGCGCTCGGCCTGGAACTTGTTGGCCTTGACCGCGCGCTTGTGCTCGTCGGCGTTGTAACCGAAGAGCTTGCCGACGGTCTGCCCGCCCGACCGCTTGAGCTGGAGGCGGTCGATCGGGAAGGCCTTGTGCTTCTGGCTGCATACGTGACCGCCGGCGTACTGGGGGACCGTGCCGTTCTCCTCCAGCTCGTCCATGAGCGTCCACGGGCCCTTGCCGAACACCTTGCCGGGGTTCGTGGTGTCGGAGAGAACCTCGACGCCTGCCGAGTCGTGACGCCCGGCCCGCGCGACCTGCGTGTACCGGATGCCCTTACTCCGGAGCAGCGGGAGAACGTGGCTCTCGACGTCGGCGATCGTGTCGGGAAACTCGAACCCGGTCATCGCCGTCACGATCGAGAAGTCGGAGAAGTCCTCGGCGATCCCGAAGGCGGTTGGATCGTCGATGATCGCCAGGACCAGGGCCGTCGAGTCGACGCCGAGACCGAAGTTCAGCGACTTGTGCTTCGTCGCGCGGAAGGATTGCAGAGCCTCCGCGGAGGCAACCTCGGCCGGAGCCGCCCCGCCGGGCGACGTTGTGAGGCTGGCCTCGTCGAGGTCGGGATCGAACAGGGTGAGGGAAGTCATGGGCGCGTACCTGCGGAGACCAGGGCGGGTGCGGCGAGGAGGCCGCACCCACCGGGGGAGCGGGGGATCAGGGCTGGGGTTTCGAGGCGCGTGCGGCCTCGACGCCCGCCGGGGTGAGGAAAGGCCGGTGCTTCGGGCCAGTGCGGCCGTCGTCGCCGTCGGTGGGCTGCGGGGTGCCGGTGGCGTCCCGGTACTCGACGAGGGCGAGGCGGGCGAGGGCGGCGGCGGTGGGCCAGCTGACGTTCCGCAGCGCGCCGTCCTCGTCAGCGGAATCGATGGCCGCCAACTGCGATTCGTTCAGGATCGCCCGCCGCCCGGCGCCGGTGATGACGTACGGTCCGACGCCGTGCGCCTGCGCCGTCTCCGCTGGCAGCCGGTAGCCGTCGGCGTCGTTGCGGTAGACCAGGCCGTCGTCCAGGTAGGCCTGGAGCGTTGCACGGCTGCCGTGTGACGTGAGGTGCCCCTGAGGGTGAGCGCACGCGGCCCGGAGGTGCTTGGGTGCCGGCGGATAGGTCTTGACGGTCATCGCGGTCCCTCCAGCGTGAGAGTCGGCGCCGGGAGTGCGGCTGCCTGCGAATCGATCGCCACCGCCTTGGCCTTGCGTCCGCAGCCGGGGCGTGCGCACCGTTCCGTCGCCCGCGGGTTGGGCCACCGGCACCTCGGGCAGCTCCACATCAGCCCCGCCGAGACCGCCAGCGAGTAGACCACCGCTTCCTGCTCCGGGTCGGCCGCGTCCAGGAGCTGCTCCAGCACAGGGGGGTGCGGGGCGTGGTGGTTGCTGTCGTCGAAGACGACGGTGTCGTCGACGACGACGCGCAGCGGCACGGTCCCGTCCGGCCGGACGACGTGCTCGGGGTCGGCGCTGTCGGTGTGGACCGAGACCCGCACGACGCCGTCCTTGGCGTCCAGGTAGCCGAAGACGAGTACGCCAGCCACCTCGCTGCACGACGGTCCGTCGTCGTCGGCGGCGTAGAAGACCGCGCGGCGGTTGAGGGCCTCGGCTGTCACGTCGTCGGGAAAGTGGAAGTTCAGGGGTACTGTCCGCGAGCGCTGCTGCCGTCTGATCTCGTCGGGATACAGCTCGTAGCCCTGATCGGGCACCGCGTCGCCGTCGGGGCCGTAGTAGAGGTCGATGGCCTCAGCGTCGTCGGCCGGAGGCTCTTCCGGCACGTCGCCCTGGCCGCCTACGTTGTCCCAGCTGCTGCGCACGTGCGCGGCGAGCTCCGCGAGCGCGGCGCCCTTCGTGGCGTACGGCTCCGTGGTGTCTTCGTGGCGGGTCCAGATGCGCAGCATCCAGACCTGCTCGCCCGGGCGGGGCCCCAGGAGTGCGGAGGAGGCCGGGGACCGGCGGCCGGCGGCTTCGGCGACGATCTCGGCGTGAACGCGCTGGGCGAGCTCACGGTAGTGCGGCGGCAGTTCAGCCGCGGACGGTGAGTGGGCCAGGGTGCCGGCGATGCGCACCAGGCTTTCGATGTCGGAGGGGCGGAAGCGCTCAGCAAGCATGGTCATCCTCGTTGGTGCAGCGCCCGGCGGGCATGGGCGGGCCCGCCGGGCATGGAAGGGGGAGGGCTACGCGCCCAGTTCCAGGAGCGCTGTGATCAGGGCAAGGCCGCGCTCGCGCTCGGGGGAGATCCGCACGCGGCGGATGCGCTTGGGGTCGGAAGGAAGCTGGATGCCCACGGCGGTGCTGTGGGCGTCTCGGCGCAGCTCGTACTGGTCTGCTGAGAGCATCCAGGCGTCCCAGTCGTCGGCCTTGCGCCCGGCCCGCACCTGGGATTCCGCTGTGGGGGCCGTCGCTGGGCAGGAACAGGCCGGGTCGTCGCACGGGCGGCCCGCCGGGTGCTGGGCGATGACGCCGCCCGGCCGGTAGGTGGCGCTGGTGCCGTTGAGCATCGGGCACGCCAGCTCCGAATACATCAGGCACGGCGGGTGGAGTCCCGGTTCCGGCGCGTGCCCGACGCTCACGTCCATTGGACGGACCAGCACGTAGAACCACCGCCCGAGAGGGCCTTCGCAGATCTGGCACAGGCCGAACTCGAACGCCCGGGCCCGCTTGCCCGGGTCGAGCCCGCCGAAGACCGGCAGTCCGTTGTGCTCGAACGAGACGTACGGGACCACCAGACCCCCGTGGGTGGGGCGGTGCGCGCACGTTGCGGGGATCGCCGGGGCGCTCACTGGGAACCACCACCGGAGAGCTCCCAAGAGGGGCGGGCGAGCTCGACCAGGAAGGTGTAGGCGGCGGCGCTGGCTTGGAGCACACGCACGACGGGGAGCTGCCGGTACCGGCTGAGGAACTCGCCGATGGTCAGTGCGGTGTGGTGCGAGCTGTCGGGGTAGGTGCCGTGATCGAGGGGGACCAGGCGGTCGCCCTGGTGCTGCGGCCAGGTGTACGCCGCGAGGAGCATGGCCTGGTCCCAGTTGTTGGGGTTGGCGCGGACCTTGATGAGCTCGGCGCCCGGCACCAGTTCTCTGAGGGCGTCGAGGGGCGGCGTCCGGCGCGGGTGGGGGCTGCTCAGACCCATGGCGGTCTCCCAGTACGAGGCGGGCGATTCAGCGGCCCGGGGCGGTGAGATGAGGCTGCGGGATTCGTCGCGCAGCTGTGCAGTGGCCTGGCCGCCGCCCTCATGGCGCCGGCGAGGACCGACGTACGGGCTGTGAGGGATGAACGGCTGATCAACCAGACAGCACCACACTACACATTGAAAACTAAATACGCAACATGAGGGGATGGGGTGCCCTTCCATTTCGTTCGGACACGGTGAACCTGGCTGACAGCAGCGCCGCGCAGAGCGCCCGGATTCCGCCCCGCTCCCACATCTCCTGAGACTCGGGCAGCGAGGCCGGCCACCACTGCACCCACACTTCTCCGTTCACCACGTCGACGGCGACTCCGTAACCGTCGTTCTTGCTCCAGTCGGCCATGCGTACGTGCGGGCGCAGCGTCTCAACTGCACTTTCGTAGAGGCGGATCGCCTCCTCTTTGGCGCTCCGCGCTGCCTGCCGCAGAGCATTCGCCTCCGCTGCGGACACCGGTCGGTAGACGGTGCTGGTCTCCTCGTCCTCGGCGAGGAGAACCAGTGCTCCGCCCTGCGCCGCGAGCACGCGGTCACGGCCGGCCCCGGTGATCAGCTCAAGCAGTTGCTCCGCTGAGACGGTTGTGGCGGGTCCGCTCTCGGGAACGGTGGTAGCTCGGTAGTGCCCGTGCCGCACAAGGTCTATGGCGTGTTTGACGTCCAGCATGGCGCGGGCCAGCTCGGTGGCGCCGGGCTGCCCGTTCGCGGCGTAGCGGGTCAGCCGCTGCTGGACTCGGGTCGCTTCGCGCTCGTCGGGCTCGTCGAACTGGCTACGGACCACCTCCCGTACGGCAAGATCGATCACTTGCGCCAGGTACCCGGCCCTGAAGGACCTGCGGCGGAGCAGGCGAAGTGCCAGCTGCTTGGGCGAGTTGGTGCGCACGGCGGCTGAATCCTCGGACACGAAGGGAGTCCTCCTCGATTCGCCGGTCACGAGCCGGACTGGTGGATATACGCGGTCCACGCCTCGTACTCGGCGGCGGTGAGAACCGGGGGCGGGTCGATGGGGGCGCGCCCGAAGCACTGGTCACAGGCGTGTGCGTTCAGTTCGGCGCCGGTGGCGTCAGTGCCACGGCCCGACAAGACGGTGCCGCAGATGGGAAGGTCCGCTGAGAACCGGTCAAGTCGCAGGTGCAGGTCCTGGCCGTGGAGGACCGGCCGGACAACAACGGACTCCAGTTCGGGCGCGGGGCCGAAGTGCCCCGCCAGGAACCGTACGACAAGGGCGTGAGCTGCCTGGGCCCGCTCGTCCAGGGTTCGGGTGTCGGCCGGCAACAACTCGACGACCCGCAGGGATTCCTGCATCTCTGCGGTCAGGCGGTCGATGAGGGCCCAGCCCTCGGCGAGGAACTGCGGGGCGTCGCCGCGAGGGTCGTCGCTGCGCTTGCCGACCCAGATCCACGACAGGGGCACGAACGCGGCGAGCTTGCTGAGCAGCTCGTAGCAGCGGCTCACGGCCCACGTGGTGTAGGTGCCGCATGGGCTATGACGGCAAGAGCCGGCCGGGGCCTGGCAGGCGCGCAGTTCGAAGCGGAAGCCGAGCTCGGTCGCGTCGCTCCGAAGAATGCCGAGCTCAGCGACACCGTCGTTTCGCCGAGTCCGCGACCACCAGGCCGGATCGCCGTCCAGCAGTGGGCCGGGTTCGGTGCTGGACCCGAGCCCCTGCTGCTCCGATGAGCGGGCAGAGGCCAGAGTTCGGTGAGCAGAGACGACGCGGGCGCCGTCGATCACGAGGTAGTTCATCAGGATCTCTCCGGTCCGGCCGGGCGCGTCAGCGCCCCGCCCGCGAGCAGGAACGCCGGGAGGGTGGGACCCGGCAACGAGATAGGAAGTGCGGGGGGGAGGGGAAGAGTGTGGGAAACAAGATGTAGTTATA
>NZ_JBEXQG010000109.1:0-21392 GCF_040612485.1 Streptomyces sp. NPDC006385 | reverse complement strand
GCCCGGTTACATTCCGAACCCGGAAGCTAAGCCTTACAGCGCCGATGGTACTGCAGGGGGGACCCTGTGGGAGAGTAGGACACCGCCGAACAATTTTTAAGAAAAGGCCCACACCTTATGGTGTGGGCCTTTTCGCGTTTCAGGACGGCTTTACCAGTCCCGTGTCGTACGCCAGAATCACCGCCTGAATTCGGTCCCGTGAGGCCGTCTTCGCGAGGACGCGGCCCACGTGCGTCTTCACCGTCGACTCGGCCAGGTGGAGACGTGCGGCTATCTCGGTGTTCGTCCAGCCCTTGCCGATCACCGTGAGGATTTCGAGTTCGCGATCGGTGAGGGCGGTCAGGCGGGCGTCCAGAGCTGTGGTGCCGGAGCCGCCTGCGAGGTCGGGCGTCGGCAGGCGGTGGGCGTAGGCGTCGAGGAGGCGGCGGGTCAGGCTGGGGGCGACCACCGCGTCGCCCGTGGCCACGGCGCGGATGCCGGAGAGGAGTTCCTCCGGCTGGGCGTCCTTGACCAGGAAGCCGGAGGCGCCCGCGCGGAGACCGGCGTAGGCGTACTCGTCGAGGTCGAAGGTGGTCAGGATCAGGACCCGGGTGCGGTCGCCGGCGGCGGTGATGCGGCGGGTGGCCTCGATGCCGTCCAGGCCGGGCATGCGGACGTCCATCAGGACCACGTCGGGATGCAGTTCCGCGGCCATGCGGACCGCTTCGCTGCCGTCGGACGCTTCGCCCAGCACCGTCATGTCGTCCTGGCTCTCCAGGAGCATCCGGAAGCCGAAGCGTTGGAGGGGCTGGTCGTCGGTGATGAGGACGGTGGTCACTGCGGGGTTTCCTCCGGGAGGTGCAGGTGGACGCGCCAGCCCTGTTCGGGGTGGGGGCGTGGGCCGGCCTCAAGTGTGCCGCCGTACAGGGACGTTCGCTCGCGCATTCCCGGGAGGCCGCGGCCGCCGGTGGTGGGTGCGGGGCGGCCGGGGGCTGTGCTGCCGGTGTCGGTCACTGTCGCGGTGACGGCGCCCTTCTCCTCGTAGGAGAGGTGGATGTGCGCGGTCGTGGCGGGGCCGCCGTGTTTGAGTGCGTTGGTGAGGGCCTCCTGGATCACGCGGTAGACGGTGAGCTGGCGGCCAGGGGAGAGGCTCGGGGTGCCGTGGATGGTGGTGCGGACGCGGAGGCCCGCGGCGCGTACGCCGTCGAGGAGCTGGTCGAGGTCGGTGAGGGTGGGCTGGGGGGTCAGTTCGGGATGGGCTTCGGTGGGGTGGTCCTCCTCGCGGAGCACGTCGAGCAGGCGGCGCAGTTCGCCGAGGGCCTGGCGGCTGGTGGTGCCGATGGCCTGCAGGGCCTGGGCGGCACGTTCGGGGGACTTGGCGGCCGCGTACTGGCCGCCGTCGGCCAAGCCGGTGATGACGGAGAGGTTGTGGCCGATGATGTCGTGCATCTCGCGGGCGATGCGGGCGCGTTCGGCCGCGGCGGCGAGCTGGGCCTGCTGGTCGCGTTCGATCTCCAGGCGGCGGGCGCGGTCCTCCAGGGCCTTGGTGTGGTCGCGGCGGGTGCGGACGGTGATGCCGATGGCGGCCGCCACCGCGATGGACATCAGCACGGGGACGATGTCCTTGTCGGGGGTCCCCTGCGGGTGGCGGGCGGCCAGCACCGACACGGGCGTGGTGATCAGGGCCGTCGCCCACCACAGGTGGTGCGTACGGCGGCGCAGGGCGATGTGGTAGACGACGAGCAGTTGGAGCAGGAACGCCTGGAGGGCGATGCCTGTCCAGGCGTTGACCAGGGCGAACGGGGCTATGACGAGGAGTACGGCGCGGGGGTGGGTGCGTCGGAGGAGGAGGGGGACGGACAGGCCGAGGCTCAGGGTGAGGACCAGCCAGCCGGGGTTGTCGCGGTCGCGGGCCACGTTGAGCCAGCCGCCGCCGTAGTAGTCGATCAGGGCCGCCGTCACCCAGAAGCCGGTGAGGTGCAGGTCCCAGACGAGCGGGTGGCGTCGGTCGAAGGCGCGTACCCGCCGGCTGATGCGCTGGAGGTGCTCCGTGAGGGGTTCCGTCGTTCGCTCTTGCGTGGCCTGATCTTCCGTCACGTCCTCCATCGTGCGGGTTCCCGTGCCGGCCGGGACAGGACCGGGGGCACTATTCCGGGTGAGCGATGTCGTACCCGGGTACTACGGTGGCCGTCATGAGCACCATGAGCCCCGGGGCCTACGTCATCCGGTCGATACGTGCCGACGAGTGGCCCGCCGCAAAGGAGTTGCGGCTCGCCGCGCTGCGGGATCCGGTCGCGCCGCTCGCCTTTCTGGAGACCTACGAGGAGGCCCTGGCCCGGCCCGACTCGTTCTGGCAGGAGCGGGCCGCCGGTGCCTGTGAGGGGGCGCACGGGGCGCAGCAGATCATCGCCGAGCGGCCGGACGGAGTGTGGGTCGGGACCTTGACCGTGCTGGTCGAGGAGCCGGGGACGACCGACTGGGCCGGGTTTCCGGTGGAGCGGAAGCAGGGGCATGTCGTCGGTGTGTTCGTGCGGCCCGAGGAGCGGGGGAGCGGGCTGACCGAGGTTCTCTTCGACGCCGGGCTGGAGTGGGCGTGGTCGCGGGGCGCCGATCGGGCGCGGCTGATCGTGCACGAGGAGAACGAGCGGGCGCAGCGGTTCTACCGGAAGGTGGGGTTCGTGCCGAGCGGGGTAACCGTGTCGTTGGGCGAGGGCTCGGGGGAGGTCGAGTGGGAGTTCGTGCTCGAGCGGCCGTGACGGGTCGGGCGGCCGTGACGGGTCGGGTGGGGCGCCCTGCGGGCAACGCGTCGGGTCACACGGGGAGTTCGTCGTGCGGCCAGCGGGAGCGGGCCTGTTCCCGGGACCGGAGCAGGGCCAGGGTCGGCATGCCCCGGTCCGCTCCGGTGGCCAGCAGCTCCGGGAGCTGGGGAAGCGGAGCCACGGCGGCGACGTCGTCCAGGACGAGCGTCAGTGGTGGGTCGAGGCGACCGGAGGATGACCGTTCGGCCATGCGCCGGCCGCGCTCGACCACGCTTGCGGCGAGGGCCGTCAGGAGTGGCATGGCGCCCGGGTTGGCGCGGGGGTCCTCGATGGATTCACCCACCACATAAAGCGTGCCCCCTTCGTGGACGAAGGAATCCAAGGCGAGGGCATCAGTTCGGTTTGGAGTGCACGCCTCGCGGATGTTGACCGTGAGGAGGGCCGAGAGGGCCCTGCTGGTCAGCTCCTGGGCCATGTCACGGCGTTCGGGGTGGGCGGTGAGGGCGGCTTCGAGCTCGCCTGCCGCGCCTGGGGCCGCCTTGGGGTTCGTGCGGAGGGTTCGTACGGCGTCCTGGACCTGGGTGCCCTGGGACCAGCGGTGGACGTGGCGCATCGTGCGGCCGTCGATGGCGGCGGCGTGGAGGTAGCTGCGGAGGAGTGTCTCGGCGGTGTCGCTGACCGCTTGGTCGAGGCGGGAGGTGGGGCGGACCGGGGTCAGGAGTGCGGTGGCCCTGGAGGCCGCTGTCTGCTTTTCCTCGCAGCCTGTGGTGGGGGACCAGTGGAGGCGGGCGGGGGTGTCGCAGAGGTGGGTGGGGTCGTAGAGGTGGACCGGGCCGAGCTTGGACCTGGCGTCTTTGGTCTGCTGCCAGAGGGCTGCGTTCGAGGTGACTACGAGGGTGGGGCCCGCCGCGTCGTGGATCGCGTGGGTCGCGGTCGTCTGGCGGCTTTCCCTGGGAGCTACGAGGATCTTCTCCCATCCGCCCAGCTGTTCGGCAGGCAACGGGCTGTGGGTGTGGGGCTGGGCTTGTGGCACCGCCGCCTCGCTGAGATCCGTGTGGTCCCTGTGGTCCGTGTGGTTCGTGTGGTTCGTGTGGTCCGTGTGCTTCCTGTGCTCCGTGGCCGTCGTCGGCTGCGGCTCCGCTCTCGGTGCCGGGACGTCGGCCGTGGTGGGGGCCAGTGCCGGTGCCTGTGTCGATGCAGATGCCGGGGGCCTGGCAGCCCCCGGTTCGTCCGCACCGCCCGTTTTCCCCGCCCGCCGAGCCGCCCTGACCGCTCGCCATCGGGCCACCGTCCCCAGCACGAACACGGTGAGGACGATCAGGACCATCAGCTGGCCGATGAACAGGCCCCAGAAGAGGCCGTATCCCGACAACTGGCCCGCCCGTGCGTTCGGCCAGGCGCCGGGGATGTCGTGGGGCTGCTCGATCAGGTGGCGCATGGCCAGGGGGGTGCGGGTGAAGGTGACGCCGGTCGGCCAGGAGCCGTGCGTGAACCAGGCCGCCAGGCCCGTCGCCGTCCACACCAGCAGGGTCATGCCGAGGAGGAAGGCGAGTATGCCGATCAGCAGGCCGTCGGGGATGCCTCCCTGGGCGTCCCGGCGGTCGCGGTGGTCGCGGTGGTCCTGGCGGTTCAGGTGTGCACGGCGGTCGTCCGGTCTCAACTCTTCTCCCTACGCCACCGTCGATTCGGAGTCGCCGAGGTGTTGTTCCACGAAGGCCGCCGCGCGTTCCTCCGCCTCCAGTTCGGCGGCGCGCAGGGCGTCGTCGGACAGGTGGTCGCTCGACGATTCGGTCATCGCGCGGTCGGTGAAGACCAGCGGGCGTTCGGTCTCGGTGACCAGGTGTTTGACGACCTGGACGTTGCCGTTGACGTCCCACACTGCGATGCCGGGGGTGAGGCTGGGGATGATCTCCACGGCCCAGCGCGGCAGGCCCAGGACCCGGCCCGTCGCTCTCGCTTCGTCGGCCTTCTGGGCGTAGATCGTCCTGGTCGACGCCATCTTCAGGATCGCGGCCGCCTCCTTCGCCGCCGCGCCGTCGACGACGTCCGAGAGGTGGTGGACGACGGCTACGAAGGACAGGCCGAGCCGGCGGCCGAACTTCAGCAGGCGCTGGAAAAGCTGGGCCACGAACGGGCTGTTGATGATGTGCCAGGCCTCCTCGACCAGGAAGATGCGCTTCTTCCGGTCGGGGCGGATCCAGGTGTGCTCCAGCCAAACGCCGACGATCGCCATCAGGATCGGCATGGCGATGGAGTTGCGGTCGATGTGGGACAAATCGAACACAATGAGCGGTGCGTCGAGGTCGATGCCGACCGTCGTCGGGCCGTCGAACATGCCCCTGAGGTCACCGTCGACCAGACGGTCCAGCACCAGCGCCACGTCCAGGCCCCACGCCCGTACGTCGTCTATGGCGACGTTCATCGCCTCCGCCGACTCCGGCTCGGGGTGCCGTAGCTGCTCGACGATGTCGGTGAGGACCGGCTGGCGTTCGACGATGGTCTCGTTGACGTAGGCGTGCGCGACCTTCAGCGCGAAGCCCGAGCGCTCGTCGAGGCCGTGGCCCATCGCGACCTCGATGATCGTGCGGAGCAGGGCGAGCTGACCCGTCGTCGTGATCGACGGGTCGAGGGGGTTGAGCCGGATGCCGTGGTCCAGGGCTGCCATCGGGTCGAGGCGGATGGGAGTTATCCCCAGCTCCTGCGCGATGAGGTTCCATTCGCCAACGCCGTCCTCGCCCTGGGCGTCGAGGACGACGACCTGGCGGTCGCGGAAGCGCAGCTGGCGCAGGACGTAGGTCTTCTCCAGGGCCGACTTGCCGTTGCCGGACTCGCCGAGGACCAACCAGTGCGGGGCGGGGAGCTGCTGGCCGTAGAGCTGGAAGGGGTCGTAGATGTAGCCCTTCCCGGAGTACACCTCGCGGCCGATGATGACGCCCGAGTCGCCGAGGCCGGGTGCGGCGGTCGGGAGGTAGACCGCCTGCGCCTGGCCCGTCGACGTGCGCACCGGCGGCCGGGTCGTCTCGACCTTCCCGAAGAGGAAGGACGTGAAGGCGTCGGTGAGGACGGACAGCGGGTCCCGCATCAGGTCCTACCTCCGAATGCCGGTGGCGAAGGGGAGTGTGTTGACGAATGCCCGGTGGTGCTCGCGGTCGCACCATTCCAGCTTCAGATACGACTTTCCGGCCGACGCCCGGATGGTCCGCTTGTCGCGGGCCAGGGCCTCGGGGGTGCGGGAGGAGACGGTGATGTAGCCGACCAGGTTGACGCCGGCGGCGCCGCTGGCGAGGTCTTCGCCGCGCTGGTCGAGGCGGTTGTGGGCGGCGATGTCCCGGGGGTCGACGGTGCGGTTCATCTTGGCGGCGCGGCTCGCCTCCGCCTCGTCGTTGGTCTTCTCGGTCAGCATGCGCTCGATGGCGACCTCGGTGGGTTCGAGGTCCATCGTGACGGCGACCGTGCGGATGACGTCCGGGGTGTGGACGAGCAGGGGCGCCAGGAAGTTGACGCCGACCGGGGTCATCGGCCACTCCTTCACCCAGGCCGTGGCGTGGCACCAGGGGGCGCGGGTGGAGGACTCGCGCGTCTTCGCCTGGAGGAACGTCGGCTCCATGGCGTCCAGTTCGGCCGGCCAGGCGTTGCGCTTCGTCATCGCCTGGATGTGGTCGATCGGGTGGTCCGGGTCGTACATGGAGTGGATGAGCGAGGCGAGCCGGCCCTGGCCGAGCGGCTGGCGGACGCGGATGTCGGCCTCCTGGAGGCGCGAGCAGATGTCGGTGAGCTCGCGGGCCATGACGACGGCGAGGCCGGCGTCCCGGTCGACCTTGCCGCCGTGCGCGCGGGCCGCCCGGGCCATGGCCAGGGCCTCGGCGGCCAGTTCGCGCGTGTAGTGCATGCAGGCGACGAGGTACGCGCGGTGCTGCTCGCTGCTCGTCGACACCATGGACTGGAGTTGGTCGTACGACTGCTGCAGCCATCCCGGGGCGCGGTCGTCGCCGCGTACGGCGACGTCCTTGGCGTGGGCGTCGGGGTCGGCGGGGAGGGTGCGGGCGAGCATCTGGAGGCGGGTGACGAAGCCGTCGCCGTTGGCCACGTGCTTGAGGAGGGTGCCGAAGCGGTCGACGAGGGCTTCCTGGTCCTCGGAGTCGCGCAGACCGACGCCGGGCCCCTCGATCTCGATCGCGGCGGTCACCGTGCGGCGGTCGGCGTGCAGGAGCACGGCGATCTCGTCCGGTCCGAAGGGCGCGGCGAGCCAGGTGATGCGGCCGATGCCGGGGGGCGGGCCGACCTCGACCTCGCGCCCGTCGATGCGCGTACCGGCCTCGATGGCGCCGGAGCGGTAGGTCGTGCCCTGGCGGAGGGTGCGCTTGTAGCTGCGGTTGATCTCGAACCACTTGTAGAAGGTCCGGTGCTTGTACGGCACGTAGACCGCGGCCAGCGCGAGCATCGGGAAGCCCATGAGCAGCACGATGCGCAGGGACAGGACGGGGACGAGGAGGCCGCACATCATGCCGAGGAACGCGCCCGCGATGATCAGCGCGATCTCGCCGGTCTCGCGGTTGCGGCCGACGATCGCGTTCGGCCGGGCGCGGCCGATCAGATACGTACGGCGGGGCGTGACCGGATGGGACACGTGGGACTCGGTCGTCAACGCCCGTCACCTCCTGTGCTGTTGCTGTTACGGGTGTTGCTGGCGTGGGGGGTGTTCACCGGGCTGCTCGAACGGGGTGCGGGTGCGGCGGAGGGGACAGATCCGCCGCCTCCGTTCGAGGAGCGCGAGCTGTGTGCGGCGACGCCGCCGGAGGCGGGGTTGGAGGGGCGGGAGCCGCCGCTGTTGCTGTCCGCGCGGGTGCTGTGGGTCTTGATGCCCTGGGCGACGAGGGTCGCCGGGGAGCTGATGACCGCGGCGGCCTTGCCTTCGGCGCCCCGCATCATGCGGTTGTTGCGGGAGCCGGCGATCTCGTCGCCGAAGCCGGGGACGAAGCGGTAGATCATCGCGCTGGCGAAGATGGCGAGCAGGATGATGGCCAGTCCGGAGACGACGGCGGAGAAGGCGTTCGGGCCGTCGTCGGCGGACAGTGCGCCGGCGAGGCCGAGGACGATGACGATGACCGGCTTGACCAGGATGACGGCGATCATGATGCCGGCCCAGCGGCGGACGTGGCCCCACAGGTTCTTGTCGACCAGGCCGGCGTAGACGACGGTGCCGAGGAGGGCGCCGACGTAGAGCAGGGCGGCACGGATGACGAGCTCCAGCCAGAGGACGCCGGCGGCGAGGATGCTGACCAGGGAGACGACGATCAGCATGATCGGGCCGCCGCCGATGTCCTCGCCCTTCTCCAGGGCGCCGGAGAAGGTACCGAAGAACGTGTCCGTCTGGTTGCCGGTCGTCTTCGCGAGGACCTCGGTGATGCCGTCGGTCGCCGATACGACGGTGTAGAGGATCAGCGGGGTGAACGCCGACGCCAGCACCGTGAGCCAGAGGAAGCCGATCGCCTCGGAGATGGCGGTGGTGAGGGGGACGCCTCGGACGGCTCGCTTGGCCACGGCCAGGAGCCACAGGAGGAGCGTGAGGATCGTCGACGCCGCGAAGACGACCGCGTACTGCTGGAGGAACTTGGTGTTGGTGAAGTCGACGGTCGCGGTCTCCTGCACGGCCTCGCTCAGCTTGTCCACGGTCCAGGCGGCGGCTTCCGCGCAGCCCTTGGCGAGGGAGGAGAGGGGGTCGAGGGTGGAGGTGGGGTCGGTGAGGGAGGGGGTGTCGCCGGAGCGGGTGGAGCCGCCGTTGTCTTTTTCGCAGTAGTCCTTGGCGGGGCCACGGATGAGGTCGCAGGGGTTGTTGCTCCCCGACGGCGTGGGTGAGGGGGTCGGGGCGGCGACGGCGCGGGTGGCCAGCAGTACGGCCGTGGCCTGTACGACGGCGAAGGCCCCGGTGACCTTGAGGAAGCGGCGGCTAGCGCGCATACGTGAACCCTCCGTACTCCTCGACGGCCTTCGTCATGTCGTCGGCAGTGGAGGCCCGCTGGTCCCGCCCCACCGGCACGGGCCCGTCCTTCTGCTGGAAGTCGGTGACTTTCCAGTCGTTGTCGACCCACGTCAGCTGGTAGGTCGTGGTGTACCAGCTCTCGGACACCGGGTTGGTCGAACCGTCGCCGGAGAGGCCGAAGAGGGACGTGTACCAGACCTCGACCGTGGCGGCGCTCGAGCTGAACGACGTGGCTTTGGTGCCCACGGGGATGACCCGGGAGACGAAGGTCTGGCCCGCTGGTGCGGCACCGTCCTTGTCGAGGCCGATGTTCGACAGGAACCCCTCGCTGGAGTAGGCGTTGTCCAGTTCCGCCTGCCGGCGGGCGGCGATGTCGGGGGCGTAGACCATGTCCACGATCTCGTGCCGTCTGGCGGTGTTGAACATCTCCGCCGACCCCAGGGCTACGGAGTAGTTCGCCGCCGCGCTCTGCGCCCCCTGCGCATCCCGCGCGAACCCCGCCGGAATCCCCCCGGCCTTCCCCGCCACCGGACGGGCCCCGCTGGCTGCCGTGGTCGACGAAGTCGGCTGGTTCTCGTCCCCCGTGTCGGAGGCGGAGTCGTCGCCTCCGCGGTTCGCGAAGGCGATCGCGGCGATGAGGAGGACCACCACGCCGACCACGGTGACCAGGCTCCGGGACGACGTGCGGCCGCCCCGCCGCGCGCCCCCGTACACGTCACCGCCGCTCTCGGGCAGCCGTGTCCTGGTCTGACCGGTGCCTCCGTAACCGCCGGAGGACTCCCGTTCGTCTCCGAGACTCATGCCGCGTACGCCCCCTCGACGTCGGACGGAAACACGTAGGAGTACGACGGTAGCCGTGCTGGTTCCCGCGTGGGCGCGGTGTGGTGACTCGACATCAGGGAAACGCAACCTCAGCCGGTTGGGCACGACGGGCGGGTGGGGGACTAGGGGGACCGGGCGTGCCCGGAGCGGACGGAGGGATCGAGGAGAGGGGAGTCGACGGAACGGCTACACGGCCATGCCGTACACGATGGTGAACAGCGTGCCCAGTGAGCCGATGATGAAGACGCCCGTCAGACCGGCGATGATCAGACCCTTGCCCTGCTCGGCGCTGAACGTGTCACGCAGCGCCGTGGCACCGATGCGCTGTTTGGCCGCGCCCCAGATGGCGATGCCGAGGCAGATCAGGATGGCCACCGCCATCACGACCTCGATCATCACCTTCGCCTCGTTGCCCAGGCTGCCGAAGGGGCCCCAGTCCGGAGCGATCCCGCCGATGATGGTGTTGATGTCGCCCTTATCGGCCGCAAAGAGCATGTAAGTCACCGCCCCTGTTGGGTAGTTCCGCAGTCCCCTGCGCTGCGCAGAGGCCAGGCATCATTCTCGCCGACATTGTCGCCGTCGTATGTCGACTTGGCGTCATTGATGGGCGGGATTCGTACGAATACCTCGTACGGTCACTCTGTGTATCACGGCAGGTCACGCCGGGCAATGAGGCCTGAGCGGAACCTGTCGTGTGGTTCTGTCGTTAGCCCTCTTCCCGCCGGGTGCCGTTTCTGACGGCCGGTCGGGTGAGTGGTCGCGCCGGTGTTCTGCGGGTGAAGGCTATCCCGGCAGGGCGAACGGGCCGAGGTGGGGTGCCGTGGGCCGTTGGTGGAAGGGCTGGTGACGGTGAGTCAGTCCGTGGGGCTCGGGGTGGCCGTCATCGGGGCTTCAGGCCGTGCAGCAGGTGGTGGACCAGTCCCTGCACGCCCGCCAGGGCTGCTTCTGGGGGCAGCCAGCCGGCGGTGATGAAGGCGGACATGCCGTGCAGGGCGGCGCCGGTGACGAGGTTGAGTTCTTCGGGGTCGCCCTTGATGATCTCGCCGCGTTCCTGGGCGTCCGCGAGGACCCGTTCGAGGCCGCCGACCGTGCGGTCCACAGCCGCCGCCATCTGCTCGGACGCGCCGGGGTCGTGCTTGCGGGCGTACATGAGCTCCAGGAGCTCGGTGTTGTCGATGGCGAAGCGGAGGTAGGCCCGGGCCAGGGCGGTGAGGCGCGGCTCCAGGGGGAGCGCGGGGTCGTCGGCCGTGCTCAGCGACTGGGCGAGCCGCTCGTACCCGGCCAGGGCCAGGGCGTTGAGCAGGGCCTGCTTGTCCTTGAAGTGCCGGCCGGGGGCGGCGTGGCTGACGCCGACCTCGCGGGCCAGTTCGCGGAGCGAGAGGGAGGCGGCGCCCTTCTCACGCAGGGTGCGTTCCGCTGCCGCGAGCAGGGCGGCGCGCAGGTCTCCGTGGTGGTAGGGGCGGCTCTCGGGCATGTGGACCATCGTAGCTTGATGTTGGCGGTGCCATCTTTGTTGGCGCCGCCATCATTGTTGTCATTGACAGCATTGTTGGCGACGTCTACATTCGGGGTATGGCTGAGAAGAAGACGACCAAGATGGCCGAACAGACATGGGACGCGACGAGCCTCCCCGACCTCGCCGGCCGCACCGCCGTCGTCACCGGCGCCAACAGCGGTATCGGGCTCAGGGCGGCGGACGGGCTGGCGCGAGCGGGTGCGCACGTCGTGTTCGCCGTACGGGATCCGGAGCGAGGCCGGGCGGCGGCCGCGACGGTGAACGGCAGCACGGAGGTGCGGCGCCTGGACCTGGCCGATCTGTCGTCCGTGCGGGAGTTCGCGGACGCGTGGCAGGGGCGGCCGCTGGACCTGCTGATCAACAACGCCGGCGTGATGATGCTGCCGCAGCAGCGGACGGCGGACGGCTTCGAGATGCAGTTCGGCACGAACCATCTGGGTCACTTCGCGCTGACGAACCTGCTCCTGCCGTACGTCACCGACCGGGTCGTGACGTTGTCGTCCGGTGCCCACCGCTGGTTCGGCGCGAGGATCCGTTTCGAGGACCTGAACTGGACGTCCGGCTACGACCCGAACCGCGCCTACGCCCAGTCGAAGCTGGCGAACCTCATGTTCACACTGGAACTGCAGCGCCGCCTGACGGAGTCCGGCTCCCCGGTCCGCGCCCTGGCCGCGCACCCCGGCTATGCCGCCACCAACCTGCAGAGCCATGCGGGCAGTGCGGTGATGCGCGGGTTCATGAAGATCGGCAACAGGTTCTTCGCCCAGGACGACAGGGCGGGCGCGCTGCCCACGTTGTACGCCGCGACGCAGGACCTGCCCGGCGCGAGCTACGTCGGACCTGACGGGTTCGGTGAGATGCGCGGTGGGCCGACGCTGGTGGGGCGGACTGCGGCGGCGAGCGATGCGGCGCAGGCGCGGCGGTTGTGGGCGGTGTCGGAGGAACTGACGGGCGTGAGCTGGCCGTTGGGGGCGGGGGCCGGAGCGGGGGAGCGGGTGGCGGGCGAGCGTTAGTGCGCGCCCAGCCGCCCCCTCACGCGTACCCGTCCGGCGGTCGGCTCACGACTCCGGCTGAGTCACCGTAAGAGCCCACCGGATGTTGTCCGCCGAAGCGTCGACGCCGATCGTGAAGGACCCGCCACGGACCACGCCGGGATCCATGGTCACGGAGCCCACCCCGGCCTCGCCGGCCGGACAGTCGACCGAGAACGCGGCGATCTCCGTCGCCTGCGACATCGTCACCCGCACATCGCCGCCGCCCTCGCAGGCCACCGTGAGCACGGTCGGCAGACGATCCCAGGCGCCACCGGACGCGACACCGCCGTCTCCCGTGTACTCCTCCACCCACACCAGACCCTCCGGGCCGGGATGGGGCAGCAGGACACCGGTCGACGCGGCGGCGGGCGCCGCCCCCAGGCCGGTGAGTGCGCAGGCCGCCAGTGCCGTCATGGCCAGGGCACGGCTGGTTCGTGTCACGTTGGTTCCCCCCTGAAAGAGCGTGGGTGTTCGGTCAGTTGATCGGTCGTGGCACAGTCTGCCGTGACGGATGACCTTGTGCCTGAGTATGCGTACTCAGGGGGAGCCCACCCGGACGACGAGTCCCGCGACCAGGATCCCGAGCGCTGAGGGTGGCGCAGTCCCCACCCCTGTCCGGGCGGCGGCAGTGTCTCGTGAAGATGCGTGAACAGGGCGGTGGGTTCCCGGTCAGAGCAGTGATCATCCGCATAGGCAAAGGGTTTGTAAAGGTGCGCCGGAGGGTGTCAGGGTTCGTTGCCGATCACCTCCGTGACCAGGAGGTGCAGCACCAACTACAGGGGAATTAATGCGCACTACTGTCATGCGCCGTATATCTCTGGCCGGCATCGCCGCTGTCACCAGCACGGCCCTGCTCGCCACTGTGGCTCCCGCCGCCATGGCCGCCGACAGCACCCGCACCGAGGCCGTGGGGCTGGCCGCCGCGAGCGAATCGACGGCGCCGGCTCTCACCGCGGAGCAGCGGAAGTTCATCGAGGACGAGATGGGCGCGGAGGCCCTCTCCGAGATCTCCAAGGCCATGAGCCAGCAGTCCGCTGGGCGCCAGACCCGGGCGTTCCCCATCGCGGCGGTCGCCATCGGCGCTGCGGCATGGTGTGCGAGGGGGGCCCTGGCCAGCATCCCCACGTCGGTGCTCAGCGACATCGCCGCCGGCAAGGCCTCCAGCAAGAAGACCTACGTGCGGAACGCCATCATCGGCTGCCTCGGCGGCGAGATCGGCGGCTGGGCCTGGAAGGTCCTTCCGGGCTGGGTCAAGAACAAGGCCGTCAACATGGTCATCGCCTTCATCATCAAGTACGTCCGCTAGGGTCACCCGGCACTACGAGACCCAGAGGTACCCATGGCCTACATGTTCATCTTCGGCTGCTTCTGCGTGCTGGGTGTGGCCAGCCTGCTGGCGGCACGTGTCGGATACCGGGGCGAGGTCTGCAACAAGTCCGTCGGGTACGACGTCCCGGCGCAGGTGAAGGCCGATCCCGCGCTCAGGAAGCGGGCCAATCAGTTGGTGGCTTTCTGGTGCACCGGAGCGGCGGTGCTCAGCGTGGCTCCGCTCGTGCCGATCGGCAGCGTCATCCTGAGCGGCGGCGGTAAGTCGGTGTCGACCTGGGGGCTGGTGGTCTTCGCTCTCTACGGTATGGCCGTGGTGATCGTAGGGGCCTACCCGTTCGAGAAGATCAAGCACCTTGGCGGTGACTGAACAGTAGTGCCGACGTCGTGACGCAGCCCTCGGGGACGGACATGATCCGGTTTCGAGGGCTGCGTCGCGGTCATTCCTCCGCCACGCCCGCCACGCTCGCCACAAAGTGGTCGAACTCGCCTGCCTGGACGCCGAGCACGAAGGCGTCCCACTTGCGGCGGTTGGTGGTGACCACGTTGTCCGGATCGCTGGTCTCGCGAAGGTAGACGGGGGCGTCGCCGTCGTCCCCCTCGCCGAAGGCGATCTCGATCCAGGGGCCCGGGCCGGTTGCCTCGGGTGGGGCGGCGCGTTCCCAGGTGAGGTTCGGGGGGATCTCAGCCATGGGCGGATTTCTTTTTGAGGGTGGTGAGGAGGGCGGTGAAGGCGGCCGGGGTGACGTTGAGTATGGCTCCGGTGGGGTCGCTGCTTTCGGTGAGATGGATCGTTTCGGTGGTGGTGGCGACGTGGACGCAGGAGTTGCCTTCGCTGCAGTAGGAGGACTTCTGCCAGGTCATGGATTCCTCACAGCTCTCGCATCAGGTTGTGGACAAGGGATCGGGTCTCGTCCGGGCTCAGCGCCACGGCGTCGATTCGTTCGAAGAGTGTTCGATACTTGTGTAGCTGGCCTTCTGCATCGAGAAAAGCGACGCCGTGGGACTGGTCGAGCTGCACGGTGTCCAGTTGCGGTACCGGGCCGTACGCGTAGTAGATCGACTGTCCGGATCCCGGGTAGGCGCCGGCGTCGAAGGTGATGGCGCGAAGGGTGATGTGGTCGCGCTCGCTCATGTCGAGCAGGTATTGCAGCTGCTGTCGGGCGATCGAAGGCCCGCCGACCTTCATACGCAGGGCCGCCTCGTGAACGATGGCCTCGTATGGGGTGGGGTTTTCCTCGCGGTAGAGGACCGCCTGCCGCTTGATGCGGAAGGAGAGGCGGTGCTCGATATCGGGTGGCGGCAGTTCGGTGACTGCCTGACGGAAGATTTCGAGGGCGTACTCGCGTGTCTGGAGCAGGCCGGGGATACGGGCCGTGGTGGCGGCGAGCAACGACTGGGCGTGATGCTCCAGTTCGGCGAGGTCGAGGAGTGAGCTGGGCAGGAGTTCCCGGTACTGCTCCCACCAGCCGCGTGTGCGCTCGGAGGTCATGTCGCTGAGCGCATCGACGAGAGGCTTGTCGGAGCAGTCGTAATGGCAGGCGATCGTGCGCACCCGCTCTGCGCTCACGCCTACGCGACCGGCCTCCATGTTGCTGACCTGTGCCTGCTTGATGCCGAGGAGTTGACCGGCCTCGGTGGAACTCAAGCCTGCACGCTCGCGCAGTTTGCGCAGCTCTGCGCCGAAGCGGAGCTGGCGACCCGTCGGGTTTCTCACGGCCTTGCCGCCTCCTTGCTGTCACTCACACGGGTGGCAGTGAAGGGGATGTCTGCATTTCGGTGAATACCTTCACTCAGTGCCGCTACCTTACAACTGGGCCCCTCACTCAGAAGTGCACCGCCCGACGGGGCGGCACCGCCACTGGGTCACCCCCCAACTCCCCATCGTGATCGGAGACTTCCATGGCCACCGTATCCCCGCCCTGGGCCTACACCCTCCAACTCCCGCGCGATCCACGTGCGCCGGGGATCGCCCGCTCAACCCTCCGCACCGTCCTGGCCGCCCACGGCCTCACCGACGTCACCCCCACCGCCGAACTCCTGGCCGCCGAACTCCTCGCCAACGCCCACCGTCACACCGCCGGCCCCTACGCCCTCCGCGTCCGCCCGATGGGGCCCGGCCGCCTGCGGGTCGCCGTATGGGACACGGACCCGAGGGTCCCGCCCGGGTTCCCTGCCGAGGGTGACCCCGTGGGCCTGCCCCCGTACAGCGCGGAGCACGGTCGCGGCCTGCATCTCGTGCGGGCTTGCGCCGACGCGACCGGAGTGTCCGTGTTGCGGGAGCCGGGGGCTTCGGGGGGCGGGAAGTTGCTGTGGGCCGAGTGTCAGAGGGGTGGCCTACTGTGATGGATCGTATGCGAAGCGTGAAAGGGGGATGGTGTCGTGGCGAAGGTTGAGCAGCGGGTCAGGAGGGCGGCTCGCACGTGCGGGGAGCAAGGCGCGGAAGAGGGGGAGGGCGCACAGTACGGTGGATTCGACGCCGAGCGGGATGTCGGACCTCCCACCGAGCCCGCGCGCGCGGTCGAAGACACCGATGGGGCGGAAGGACGGAGGCGGCGAGCGATGTCCGTGCCACCGGGCGCCCGGCCCGAACCGCGTCCCCATCCGGGGTATCTGCGACGCATCGCCGAGAAGGTCGAGGCAGAGACGGGTCTGCGGGTGCAGATCGTGGGAGGGAAGCTCGTGATGTCCCCTACTCCGCGTGGGAAACACGCGGGCGTGGTGAAGCGGGTACGGCGCCGACTTGAGAGCGCGGCTCTGCCCGAGGGGCTGGACGTATATGAAGTGTCCTCCATCGGCCTGCCCGAAGACCCGGACGACTACGTCACGCCGGACCTGATCGTCCTGCCCCAGGAATGGGAGGAGGACGAGAACTGGCTGGCCGACCCCGAGGACGCCGCGCTGGCCGTCGAAGTGCTCTCCCCGTCCGAGAAGTCCCGCGAGATCAGGGACAAGGCCGACTGGTACGCCGTGGCCCGGGTCCCCGTCCTCCTTGTCGTCGACCCGCGCAAGGGCACCTGGACCCTGCACACCCGTCCGGACAACGGGGCTTATCGGGACGTACTCCCGGGCAAGTTCGGGGAATCCGTGCGGTTGCCCGGCCCGCTGGACATCGAGATCGCCACCGACGATCTCCCCGGGTACGGCGCTCAGCCGCACGGCGTCTGACGCTTCTCTCACCTTCGTCGGCCACAGTGGCCCCGATGAAGCGCACCGCCCGGACCAGGACCTCCGCCACCCCCCGCACCGCCCACACCTTCCGTCTCTCCCTGTACGCCGCCAGCCTCCTCCTCGCTCTCACATCGGCCTCCGCCGCGTCCGCCGACGCCGGTGCCGGCCCCTTCGGGGTGACCGCCGTGGCCGCGGCGACGGCGCGGACCGCGCGGGTCGGTGCCCTGTTCGCGGCCGACCGTCGCGCCCACCTCCGGGGCGGCCACTTCTGCACCGCGTCCGTCGTGCACAGCTCGCACCGGAATCTCATCGTCACCGCCGCCCATTGCCTGGACGGGAGGGCGGACGAGCTCGTGTTCGTGCCCGGGTACCGGGACGGCGAGGCTCCGTACGGGGTGTGGAAGGTGGGGAGGTGGCTGCTGCCGGAGGGGTGGGCGAAGGGGCGGGCCGAGGACAGTGACGTGGCCTTCGGGGTCGTGGCGGAGCGGGGTGGGGAAGGTGTCGAGGAGGCGGTCGGTGGCAATCGGTTCGCGGCGGGCACGGCCACCGGTGCCACGGCCGTGACCGTCACCGGGTACACCAACTCCCGGGAGGTTCCCATCAGTTGTACCGACAAGCCGGTTCTTCGCGGCCGTACGCAGCAGCGCATCGCCTGTCCCGGCTTCAGCGGAGGGACCAGCGGAAGCCCTTGGGTCACCGGGGACGGGGCGGTCGTCGGGGTGCTGGGCGGGCACGACGGGGGCGGGGCCACGGCGGACGTGTCGTTCAGTGTGGTGTTCGGGGCGGAGGCGGCCGGGCTGTATCAGGAAGCGGAACGGGTTGCCCCGTCGAACTGACCTCTGCGGCAAGGGCGGTTCGGTGGACGCACTGACGACGGTGCGTCACGCCGTACCCGCGAGACCATTGGTTGTACCGGCTTCCGGCTGGGAAGCTCCTAGACTGGCGCGGGACTCCCGGCGGGCGAGGGGCGGTTGACGGTGCGTAAGGCATGGATCGTGGCGGGTGCCGCTGTCGCGGCGGGACTCAGCTTCGTGATGCTGCTCGTCGTGGGGGTCTACGTCGTCGCCGGGAACCTCGCGGGATCGGTGGGCGGCGCGGCCAAGACGCTCGCCAAGGGGGCCGTGCCGGCCGCCTACGCGGACCTCGTGCGCAAGTGGGGCAATCTGTGCCCCGCGATCAACCCCGCGCTGCTCGCGGCCCAGCTCTACCAGGAGAGCGGCTTCAACCCGAACGCCAAGAGCCCCGCGGCGGCGCAGGGCATCGCCCAGTTCATCCCGGGGACCTGGGCCACGCACGGGATCGACGGTGACGGGGACGGCGACCGCGACGTATGGGATCCGAATGACGCGATTCCGTCGGCCGCGAAGTACGACTGCACGCTCGCCTCGTACGTGAAGGACGTGCCCGGCGACCCGACGAAGAACATGCTCGCGTCCTACAACGCGGGGGCGTACGCGGTCATCAGGTACGGGGGTGTGCCGCCGTACAAGGAGACCCAGAACTACGTGAAGACGATCACGACTCTGGAGGAGAGCTTCGCCGCGCCCGTCAGCCGGGTGGATCCCAGCAAGCAGGCCGCCGGCGCCATCTCCTACGCCCAGAAGAAGCTCGGCACGCTCTACCTCTGGGGCGGTGACGGTACCGCTGAGGACGGTGGGCGGTTCGACTGTTCGGGGCTGACCAAGGCCGCGTACGAGAGTGTCGGGATCACGTTGCCGCGGGTCGCCAACGACCAGTGGAACGCGGGGCCGCATCCGGACCGGGACGAGCTGCTGCCCGGGGATCTGGTGTTCTTCTCGGACGACCTCAACAACTCCCGCGCCATCCGGCATGTGGGCATTTATGTCGGTGGCGGGTACATGATCGACGCGCCCAGAACGGGTGCTGTGATCCGGTTCGACCCGATCGACACCCCCGACTACTTCGGGGCGACCCGGGTCACCGAGGATGGCGCGAAAGCGCTGCCCACCACGGTGTAGACGGAGCGTGAACCCTCCCCCTGAGCTGCGGTGATGGGTCTCTCTTCGATAACGTCTGAGTGATCATTCAGTGGAGTGTGGAACGTATCAACAGGAGCCGTGCGTTCCTGGTGTCGTAGCCGGATCTACAACCACGGGGGTGGCGGAGCGGCGTACGCAAGATGCGCCGGAGAGATGAAGGGGCCGCGGCAACATGGCTGGACTCGCAGAATCCGGGTCGAACCCCGACGTCGAGCTGCTCTACGACATCAATGGCCTGGCCAAGGACGCCCCCGGGTGGTTCGACCGGGTCATGGCGTACGTCGGTGAGTACGGTCTGCTGCTCGCCTTGGTCCTGCTCGGCGTGTGGTGCTGGTGGTCCGTGCGGCGGCGGGGCGCGGACGACGCCGCCTCGTCGGTGGCCGCGCTCGTGTGGGCGCCGCTGGCCGCCGGGGTCGCGGTGCTCGTGAACGTTCCGATACGAGGGTTCGTCGAGCGGCCCCGGCCCTTCAACGACCACCACGGGCTGGAAGTCCTGGTGACCGGCAAGACCGACTACTCGTTCGTGAGTGATCACGCGACGATCGCCATGGCCCTGGGCGTCGGACTGTTCGTCGCCAACCGGAAGTTCGGCCTGATCGGGATCGGGCTCGCCCTTCTCGAAGGGTTCTGCCGGGTCTACATGGGCGTGCACTATCCGACCGACGTCGTCGGCGGGTTCGCGCTCGGCACGGCCGTCGCGCTGCTGCTGTCGCCGCTGGCCATGGCCCTGCTGACGCCGGTGATGCGCGCCATTGAGCGCTCGCCGCGGGGCGGGTGGCTGATCAGAGCGCGGGGAGCGTCGCGGGCGGACGGGCAGGGCGCGGTCATTCCGGGGGCTCGCAAGGAGACCGCGGGGGCGGAGGAGCGGGACCTGGCCGCCTAGTGGCGGCCCGTTGCCCCTCGGCCGTTGCCCGTTGCTTCTCGGCCGTCGGCCGTCGGCCGTCGCGCGTCGGCCGTCGTCTCTCGTCCGTTGTCCGCTACAGCGCCTGCGGGTGGGTGAAGAACCGCTCCGGGTCGTACTGCTTCTTCAGCCTCGTCAGGCGCGTCGCCGCGTCCCCGTAGTACGCCTTGCGCCAGTCCGTGAGGGCCGGGTCGGAGTAGTTCTGGTACGCGGCGCCCGAGGCGTACGGACGCATCGCGTCGTGGGCCGACTTCAGCCAGGCCTGGGACGCGGTGCCCGTCGTGCCGGCACGCCAGGAGCCGATGTACTGGGCCAGCATGCGGGAGCGGCGGTGGACGAAGGCCGTCGCGGTGGGGGCGACGCGGTTGACGGCTCCGCCGAGGGCCGTGAGGGCGATGCTGCCGGAGCCGCCGCGGACCGCCTCGACCTGCTTCATCAGGGTCTGGATGCCCGCGGATGACAGCGAGCGGTCGAAGAAGTCCGACTTCGCCGCGTACGTCTCGCGGCCCAGCGCACCCTGCGGGGAGCGGCCCGGGGTGGAGCCGGGCAGGTGGCACTGCGCGTCCGTGGTGAAGGACGAGCAGCCCGCGTAGAGCTCCATCGACTCCTCGTACGAGCGGCGCCTGAGGGCGGCGCTGGTCGCGGGACCGGGGCCGCCGGGGCCGTCGGCCAGGCGGTCCACGGCGTTCTGGAGCTCGCCGTAGGTGCCCAGGGAGAACGCGGCGACGGAGATGGTGGGGGTGCCGCCGACGTGGTTCGACATGCTCAGGGCCGACCAGATCTCGTCGGGCTGGGTCGGACCCCACTCCTGCCATGCCTTGATGACCGCGGCCGCCTTCGACCAGGGCCAGGTCAGGTACGCCGTGACGGCCTGGGGGGCGGGGTGGGTCCGGAACCGCAGTTCCGTCACGACGCCGAAGTTGCCGTTGCCGGCGCCGCGCAGGGCCCAGAAGAGGTCCTTGTGGGTGGTGGCGTCGGCGGTGAGCTGCTTGCCGTCCGCCGTGATCAGGGTGGCCTGGGTGAGGCTGTCGCAGGTCAGGCCGTAGGCGCGGGAGGTCACGCCGTGGCCGCCGCCGAGGGTGAGGCCGGAGACGCCCACGGTGGGGCAGGAGCCGGCGGGGATGGTGACGCCCTTGGCGGCGAGGGCGCGGTAGACGTCGATGAGTTTGGCGCCGGCGCCGATCACCGCGGTGTTGCCGGAGGCCCGGACGCGGTTGAGCTTGGAGACGTCGATGATCAGGCGGTTGGTGCCGGAGGACCAGCCGCCGTAGGAGTGGCCGCCGTTGCGGATGGCCACGTGGAGGTGGTGGGCCCGGGCGTAGGCGAGCGTGGTGCGGATGTCGTCGGGGTGGGCGACGTAGGCGACCGCGGCGGGCTTCAGGGCGTCGAAGCGGGTGTTGTAGAGCTGGTGGGCGGACTTCCAGTCGGCGTCGCCCGGGCGTATGAGGGAGCCGTCGAGGTCTCGGGCCAGGGCGGTCCAGTTGGCGGGGGCGGTGACAGGGGGGCGGGAGGAGGCGGCGGTGGTGCGCTTGGGGGATGTCTGGGTGCGGGTGGCTGAGCCTGAGGTGGTGGCCGTGCTGTTGTCGCAGGCGGTTGCTGCCAGGGCGGTGAGGGCTGCTGCGCTGCCGCCGATGAAGGTACGCCGTTCCATGTCGCCTCCTGTGGGGTTACGTGGAACGAGACGGGGTGGTGGGGGTCGGGGTTCCATGGTCCGGGGGTCGCGTCCGGGTGCGGCCTGGGAGGATTCTCGCCCCCGCCGCCCCTACCCGTCCCATCCTGAAGGGGCGCTGCCCCTTCGACCCCGGCGGTCCCTGGGGTCGTCGAGGGCCTGCCGCCACGGGCGGCGGTCGACATCTACGCCCTCGCCACGGTGCTGTACGAGCTGCTGGCGGGCTTCACGCCGT